>JAHDBH010000080.1 GCA_020630495.1 Saprospiraceae bacterium | reverse complement strand
GTGGCAATACAGGCTGGGCGCAAGAGAGAATTCTCTCCGTGGGAGACATCCTGGGCTGGAATAATCGTGATAAGCTCACACTATTTGTCACAGCGACCTGTAGCTTCATGGCATATGATGATCCTGCGATTACCTCTGGTGGTGAGCACACACTACTCAGCCAAGAAGGTGGGGCAGTTGCGCTATTTAGCACGGTGAGATCTGTATTTTCTTCTAGTAATGAGCGCCTCACACGAGCGACTTTCGATCATCTCTATGTTCCTGTAGACGGCGAGCGTCCACCTATAGGTCTTATCCTGCAGAAAGCCAAGAATACCAACTTCTCCTCCCAGACCAGAAAAAATAGTAGAAAATTTAGCGTCTTCGGTGATCCATCGATGCCGCTCGCCATCCCAATCAATGATGTAGTTACCACTCAGATCAATGGTGAAGATGTCAGCTCATCAGGTATACCTACTCTGGGAGCTCTGGATGAAGTGACAGTGAGCGGTGAGATCCGAGATGCCTCTGGCACGCTTATCAGCGACTATCAAGGGAAGCTCTCCGTGACCATATTTGACAAGATCGTACCTGTGACTACGCTGGTAAATGATCCAGGTAGCCGGCGCAAGACTTTTGATACGCGAGAGAATATCGTATTTAGAGGTAATGCGACTATCGTGGATGGCCAGTGGGAGATACAGTTCATAGTACCGCGAGATATCAATCTAGCAATAGGTGAAGCCAAGATCAGCTACTATGCTCAGTCTGATGCAGATCAGCTGGATGCAAAAGGCGCTTATACAGACCTGCTTGTAGGCGGAAGCGGTGATGATCCTATCGTGGATGATCAGGGACCCACCGTAGACCTATACCTAGACACATACGAGTTTGACTATGGAGATGAGACTGGTCCTAGTCCTATCCTCATTGTGGATCTCGAAGATGACTTTGGGATCAATGTGGTAGGTAATAGTATAGGGCATGACCTCACTGGTATCCTGGATGGAGATCGCAGCGGTGAGTTTGTCATGAACGAATTTTACGAAGCAGATCTTGATGATAGTCGACGCGGTGAGGCGCGATTCCCACTCAGAGGCTTGGAGCCAGGTAGACATTCCATCGCGGTGAAAGCATGGGACATTGCCAACAATAGTGGTGAGGGATACACGGAGTTTGTGGTGACTAATGATCTAGAAATCGTCCTACGTGATATACTGCCATACCCTAATCCATTTGACCAGTATACCATCTTCCGCTTCCTCCATGATCAGGCAGATCTAGAGATGGATGTACTCGTGGAGATTTTTGATATAGAAGGGCATAGAATAGCAAGCCTGACAGAGCGGGCCTTCTCTCGCAATGGTCTCGTAGATGATATCCGATGGGATGCCACACCCTACAATCTAGTGGCGGGCGTATACCCTTACAGACTCACAGTGACAGCCCGACTGCCAGGTAGCACGGAGCCAATCCAAGCGGTAGCGGCAGGTAAGCTCGTACGCACTAGATAGAATCACATATCCTTACACGAAAAAGACTATATCACAGCAATATCAGCGGAGTGATAGAGTTAATATTTGCAAATCATAGCAGTTAAAAAACACCCATGAAAAAATTCTTTGTTCTTTGCCTTGTTATTACCGCTTTAAGTTCACGCACTCCTGTCTCGGCACAGTGTGAATATGACTCTGAAACGGGTATGCAGGTAGGCACCCAAGGTGGAGATTGCCTCAATCCCATACTCACAGCAGTGCCATTCTTACGTATCACCCCTGATGCTCGCGTAGCAGGAATGGGCGATGCTGGATTGGCTATATCGCCTGACGCTAATAGTATCGCATTTAATGCCAGTAAACTGGCCTACGCAGACAAGTCATTTGAGATAGCTGCTAGTTATACGCCTTGGCTCAGAGAGCTAGGAGTGAGGGATGTCTATCTTGCCTATCTTGCTGGCTATACTAAGTTGAGCGAGAACGAGGCCCTGGGATTTGGCTTGCGCTATTTTTCACTTGGTGATGTCCAGTTTACGGACCTCAATGGTATGGATCTCGGTACGGGCAATCCCAACGAATTTGAAATAAGTCTCGCCTACGCCAGAAAGCTGTCAGAAAAGCTCAGCGCAGGAGTGACAGGAAAATTTATCTATTCCAACCTCGCAAATGGTCGTACAGTAGATGGTCTAGAAATCAATGCGGGTACATCAGGAGCTGTAGATCTCAGTCTTACCTACAATAGTCCTACAGGCGAGGCCAATGATCTCACTATAGCCTTTGCTCTGACTAATGTAGGAGCTAAAGTAGGGTACATACCTAATCTGACGAAAGACTTTTTACCCACTAATCTAGGTATCGGCGCAGCGTATCTAGCGAGATTCAGTGAGTTTAATAAGCTGACGATTGCACTAGACGTTAATAAGCTTATGGTCCCGACTCCATACACTCCTAGTCATCCAGAATATGACGTGGATCCAGCTGACGGAGTTGCAGATCACAGACAGTATGGTCTATTTAGCGGGATGCTCGGCAGCTTTGGCGACGCACCAAACGGCTTTAGTGAGGAGCTTCAAGAATTTTACTATTCCGTAGGCCTAGAGTATGTCTATAATGACAAGTTCGCTGTGCGCACGGGATACTTCTATGAACATAGGAATAAAGGAAATAGAAAGTTTCTTACCGCAGGAGTAGGAGTAGGACTTAGTGAGTTTCAACTTGATCTGTCGTACCTGGTGCCGACAAGTAATCAGCGCAGTGCCTTAGATAATACCTTGCGATTTACGGTGATGTACAAGGTGAGCAATAATACATAGTAGGAAAGTCCATAAAATAAAGTGAAGGCCATACTCTGGGAGTGTGGCCTTTTTTTGTGGATATGTATGAGCCAGTCTCTGGGGTGAAGATGAGTGGTGAGTAGTAGATGTTGATTTGGTCTCCGCGAGTCTCGTGGTCTCGCGAGAGTCTACAGACGAAAGCCCCTCATACTACAAGACGGGATCGTATGTAGTACGACGAGCTAGTAGAAATCTTAATAAAAGTGTGCGCCTGATAAGCCGGATTCTGTCATCCGCATACGCGGAGCTCTATCATTTATCTATGCTGCCTACCCCTCATGGTGCCTGAGAAGACCGAGGTCAGCCCAGGCTCAAGCGAGTAGCTTTCGGCCCATGATGTACATGGCATTGCAGCCCGAGAGGTTTATCCACGCTGCCGATTGCTCGGTAGCGTCGTGTGCTCTTACCACACGGTTTCACCCTTACCCAGTGAGACTGGGCGGTCTAGTCTCTGTGACACTATCTGTATCCGCTAGGCGGACCCCGCTGATGAGGCGGCTCGGTACTCTACGCTGTCCGGACTTTCCTCATCTGTCATTACAGAAGCGATAGAGTCAGGCGCACGAGACAAAGGTAGATAATCACGCTCAGCCTTGGAGAGGTCATATTATTAAAAGTTATTATACGTAATTTTGTGATACGTATGACGACTGGTCCACAGACATCTCAGACACTGCCCAAGGCAAAGAGACCACCATCATTCTATAAGTACGTACTGCCGTGTATAATCAGTCTCGTGGCATTCATGCTTTGCTTTGTATTGCTGTCTCCAGAGCGGCTAGAATCTCGTACTTATGAGCAGATCACTGATCATATGGATCACGCTGTAGTGGTCGCAAGTGCCCACTGTGAAAAATCATCTCAGGAAGAGTCTGATGAGGAAATCCTGGCTTTGCTACCTCAGTCCACGCTGGTCAGCTATTCGGTCATATCTTCAGCGGGTGTCAAGTCTCAGGCAGATCTCTGGCAAGCACCTCTCCGAGGTACTCTCCCAGAGGAGCCAGTAGTCTCTACGGCATCAAGGGGTGGGAGCCTCAGTGCAGTCGTATGTCGGCTCACTGGTGATAGATACGTAGTGGCTGCGATGGATCTTTCTTCCCTTGCTGTGCAGGGCTTCGCGTGGTCTCCAGGACTATGGAATAGAGACTCACTCACGCTGGACCAACTGGCAGTATGGCAACTCATGCTTTGCTTATTGGCTCTTTGCAGCGTAGTATTTCTTGTAGGTATCTTGCTATATTCTCTGCTGCATAGTCAGATCAGAAGCGCAGCACTGGCGAGCGGTATATGGCTCGCTCTGGTTACACTGATGAGGATAGGCGCACCTGAGGTGTGGAGTCTCGCGGGATGGTCTGACTTGGCTCATCACTCACTGGTCACCAAAGTACTTCACAGTAGTCTAGATCTGGCTTGTATCTTTCTCCTAGCCTATGCACTGCCTCGGAGTATAGTTCGCTACAGAAGATACAGCGTCCTATTCTCTACGGTAGCTTTTGCCCTGGTACTGACATTGGCTATATTCTATGGAAGGTGGACCCAGAGTACCCTGGCGTACTACAATCCTCTGCTAGAAAATCGCGGTCTCTTCACCATGTCCGGTGTAGATCTCAGTTACTACTTTGGGATATTGACTACTGGCTTACTCTGCTTCGTGACAAGCTTCAGATGCATAGAATTTGGGATACGGTGGTCTACATCTGCCCGCCGACAATGGCGAAATTGGGCTATAGCAAGCCTGCTCGGTCTACTGCTATACGTCTGCACTGATCTACACCTGTCTTACATACCCATCCTTGCTCTCTGCACCGTCTTTGCCTTGCTAGTAGACATCTTTGTAGATCATCTGAGAGTCACATTTGCATGGATACTGAGCTGGACGATCTTCATATCTATGTATGTGACGCTCTTGGTCTACCACGCTCATCATCTGCGGGCTCAAGATGATCAGGTGAATCTATCTAGACAGCTCCTCACAGAATATCAAGTAAAGGATGAGATCACATATGCCTACGATAGACTCGTGGATGCATACGACCTAGGCAGTATATCCTATGCGATCTATGAAGACGGGAATCTGGTATGGCAAGAGAATGCCGCTATGCCTGATTCTGAGAGGGACCTCTTAGAAAATGGTGACTTTGATACGGTGGAAGCTCTTGGGAATCTACGCTTGTATACGGATGATCGATATAGATCTGTACACCTCGTATCGCTCTTCAGCTATCACTTTGGACTGCTGAGCATCATCATTCTTATCATGGGTCTACTCAGAGGATCTGTGGGTAGGGTAGAGAAGATATTTCCTTTACGCTTTCGCGAAAATAGCGGCTTGGGCGACCGCATACAGTTTGCAATCATAGCGAGCATCCTATTCTCTTTTCTCACCATAGCCATGCTGACGTTGCTGTTCTTTAGCAATCATTTTCAGCGAAGCGAGGCACGCCTACTGAGCCAAAAGACTGATTTGATACAGGATCGAGTACGCTCCTTATCGCCTGATGGGCTGTGGAGTCTCTCGGTAGATCAGCGACAGCTCCTCGCTCTCTATGATAGTGATGGCATGCTAGATCCCGCTACACCGCGCTCTCTACGAGAAAGCTCTATAGTACCTCAGCAGTTGTCGCTTGCTCGCATGTCGGAGGATATCGCTGATCCCATGGACTTCCGCGTCTATCCTATAGGTCGAGATAGTGCTAGGGAAGGGTATGTGCTCTTGCCTCTGCAGGCTAGCTCTACAGAAAATAAGCAGGTCATCAATCGATTTGTATCTACACTGCTCAATGTCTATCTATTCCTATTTCTCATCGCATCAGCTGTGGCTATCTACCTCTCTGAGAGCATCACACGTCCACTAGAGGCGCTGCGACAGCGACTCAAGAACTTTCGCCTAGGAAAAAAGAATGAAGCGCTTGACTATCAAGGAAACGACGAGATCAGTGAACTCATCCAAAACTATAACGAGCTCATCATCCAGACCGAGAACAGCGCCAATATCATGGCGATGACAGAGCGTGATATGGCCTGGCGAGAGATGGCAAGGCAGGTGGCACACGAGATTAAGAATCCCCTCACGCCCATGAAGCTCAGAGTACAGCATCTCTTGCACTCGCTGCAGTCGCGTCCAGATGACGCACTGGAGATGGTCGAGCGTGTAAGCGCTACCATCATAGAGCAAATAGACAACCTGTCTCATATAGCCTCCGAGTTTTCCAATTTTGGTAAGCTGCCCAGCGCTACTAATGAAAAGATTATCATCAATGATGTGGTCAGCTCTGTGCACGATCTATTCCGCAAACGCGATGATCTGCAGGTGCACCTTTATACACCACTGGATGAGATGTATGTATTCGCTGACAGATATCACCTCATACGAGTACTGACCAATCTGATCAAGAATGGTATCCAAGCGATCCCACAGGAACGTACTGGACGCGTAGAGATACGCCTTTATAAGCAGGAAGAAAATGCCATCATATCTGTAAAGGACAATGGTGTGGGTATACCGCCAGAGATGCAGGAAAAGGTGTTCTATCCCAATTTTACCACCAAGAATTCTGGTACGGGCCTAGGACTTGCCATTTGCTCCAATCTTGTGGAGCTCTGTCAGGGCAAACTGTACTTCGAGACGGTGGTAGGGAAGGGCACCGAGTTCTTTGTAGAGATACCGCTGATGCGACTCCGTGACAACTACGAATTACAAGAGAGGGTAGAGCTGTAAGACTATCCCTGAAGAGCTTTCCGCATCGTCTCTCCGATCTCTGCAGGTGACTCTACGACATGGATACCACACTCTGCCATGATTTTCATCTTAGCCTGTGCAGTGTCTTCTGCGCCACCGACGATCGCTCCTGCGTGACCCATGGTACGACCCTTGGGCGCTGTCTGTCCAGCGATGAATCCTACTACGGGCTTAGTACCATGCTCCTTGACCCAGTGAGCAGCGTCAGCCTCCATGGTACCGCCGATCTCACCGATCATGATGATACCATCAGTCTCGGGGTCATTCATGAGGAGTTCTACAGCATCTTTAGTAGTGGTACCAATGATAGGATCACCACCGATACCTATACAAGTAGACTGGCCCATACCTGCCTTAGTGACTTGATCTACTGCCTCGTATGTCAGCGTTCCTGACCGCGATACGATACCCACTCGGCCGGCTTTATGGATGAAGCCTGGCATGATTCCCACCTTGGCTTCACCTGGAGTCATGACGCCAGGGCAGTTGGGTCCCACTAGTCGGCAATCGCGATCTTCTAGATAGGACTTTACCTTGACCATATCCTGCACAGGTATGCCCTCGGTGATGCATATGATGACCTTGATACCAGCATCAGCTGCTTCCATGATCGCATCACCAGCAAATCTCGGAGGTACAAAGATGATCGATGTATCAGCTCCTACTTTACTCACAGCTTCGGCTACCGTATTGAATACTGGCTTATCCAGATGTGTAGTACCGCCTTTGCCTGGAGTCACTCCACCTACGAGAGGTGATCCATATTCTATCATCTGCTCGGAGTGGAAGCTACCTTCCTTTCCTGTAAAGCCCTGTACGATGATTTTGCTATTCTTATCTACGAGTACACTCATGTATGGTTGATTCTTAGTCTAGGATAAATACGAGTTCTTCTGGGCGATGCATGTAGTACTTTTCTCGAGCAAATCTTGCTGGATCGTCCTGCAATTCTGCGAGACGAGCTTCATAGAGTTTGCGATCTGTGATGAGCGCTGCATGCTTCTCTTCCAGTTCTAAGATCTCTTGATTGAGTTTGTTCTGCAAAAGAAGGCTATTCTTATCAAAAAAACCGAGCCATATGGTGAAGGCCAAGCCTGTAAGGACAAACTTGATCCAAGGAGCGGAAATCCGCTGCAACCACTTATTCTGAGATGCTGCCATGAGTAAATACTTCTGAATTACAGCGCAATATATATAAATTTATTGTAATATGACTAACTCAGCAGTGCTTTTCCTGGATATACTGCATTGATACCTAGCTCTGACTCGATACGCAGCAGCTGATTGTACTTAGCGATCCTGTCTGATCTACTGGCACTGCCAGTCTTGATCTGTCCCGTATTGAGCGCTACCGCGAGGTCTGCGATTGTGGTATCTTCCGTCTCGCCTGAGCGGTGACTCATCACAGAGGTGAAGCCGTGTCGAGTTGCTAGCTGTACCGCCGAGATGGTCTCGCTGAGAGAACCGATCTGATTGACTTTGATAAGGATGCTATTGGCGGATGCTTCGGTGATGCCACGTGAGAGCCTCTCTGTATTGGTCACAAAGAGATCGTCACCCACGAGCTGTACTCGCTGTCCTAGCTGCGCTGTAAGATCTTTCCAGCCGCTCCAGTCATCCTCATGGAGACCATCCTCGATGGAGAAGATCGGATACTTATCGCACCACTCCTTCCAGTAGTTGATCATATCGGCGCTGGAGAGTTTGTCGCCTGTGCTCTGATGCATGTGATAGACTTTCTCGTCCTCTAGGTAAAACTCTGAGGCCGCGGCGTCTAGTGCTAGTACGATGTCTTCACCAGGCTTGTAGCCTGCTTTTTCTATCGCTTGGAGGATCGTGGTGATTGCTTCTTCATTGCTCCCGAGATTGGGTGCAAATCCTCCTTCGTCGCCTACATTGGTGCTATAATTATTCTTAGAAAGGACGCTCTTGAGGTGGTGAAAGACTTCTACACCCATACGCAGACCATCGCTGAAGGTCTCAGCACCTACAGGCATGATCATAAATTCCTGTATGTCAATGCTATTGTCTGCGTGAGAGCCACCATTGATGATATTCATCATAGGTACCGGAAGCACGTGCGCATGCACACCGCCTATATATCTGTATAGGCTCTGATTAGTTTCCATGGCAGCAGCCTTAGCACAAGCTAGGCTTACTCCGAGGATGGCATTAGCGCCAAATTTTGATTTATTATCCGTGCCATCTGCGAGGATCATCACTTCATCGATATAGGGCTGATCCATCACGTCTACACCGAGGAGGGCAGCGGAGATTTCCTCATGCACGTACTGGCAAGCCTTGGTGACGCCCTTGCCTAGATAGCGCTCTTTGTCACCATCGCGCAATTCTACAGCTTCATACTTCCCTGTACTCGCACCACTCGGTACAGCAGCACGACCCATGGCTCCCCACTCTGTGTATACTTCTACTTCTACTGTAGGATTACCTCTACTGTCAAGGATCTCTCTTGCGTGGATGTCTACGATTTCACTCATGCTTTGTGTGCTTTGATATTGCTGATAAATTGATCAAATAGGTAGCGGCTGTCATGTGGACCTGGAGCAGCTTCGGGGTGATACTGCACCGAAAATATAGGAAGCTCTCTGTGCTGGATACCTTCTACGGTATCGTCATTGAGATTGATATGGGTGACTTCTACGAGCTCGCTTTTGCCCGCAAGGGCCTCAGGACTCACACCAAAGCCATGATTCTGACTAGTGATCTCGCACTTGCCAGTCAAGACATTTTTTACAGGGTGGTTGATGCCTCTGTGACCGTGGTGCATCTTGTATGTAGGGATGCCCATGGCGAGCGCGAGGATCTGATGTCCCAGACATATGCCAAACATCGGCTTACCTGTCTCCATCAGCTGCTGCGTGCTTTGTATCGCATAGTCCATAGTCGCTGGATCGCCAGGGCCATTGCTGAGGAATACACCATCGGGTTTCCATGCCAGCACATCCTTAGCTGAAGTGGTACCTGGGAAAACCCTGATATGTGCCCCACGATCTGTCATGCACTTCAGGATATTGCGCTTAGTCCCGTAGTCCATCACCGCGATGCGCACCTCAGCATGCGGATCGCCTAGCTCATAGGTCGCCTGTGTGGTCACCTTACTCGATAGCTCTAGACCGTCCATTGAGGGTGTCTTACTGAGCTGATCTCTGAGTTTGCTCTCATCGAGCTCAGTACTAGAGATGATGCAATTCATCGCTCCCTGACTCCGTATATGACGCACAATCGCACGCGTATCTACGCCTTCTATACCCACGATCTGCTGCTGATCAAAGTAGTCCTGGATGGATAGATCAGATCGCTGTCGCGAAAAATCCTCTCTAAAATCTTTGCAGATCAAGCCCGCGATCTGCACCTGATCTGACTGATCGTCCTCGTCCAGTGTTCCATAGTTGCCTATATGCACATGCGTGGTGACCATCACCTGGCCGTAGTAGGACGGATCGGTAAATACTTCTTGATAGCCAGTCATGCCTGTATTGAAGCAGATCTCGCCAGTCGTTGTCCCTTTGTGACCTACGGCGTGTCCCTTGTATACTGTGCCGTCCTCTAGCATAAGGACGGCGGTGTGCTGATACGAATCTGTCATTCAGTCCTGCAGGTTTAGTGAGTGCAAAGATAGGCGTAGCACACATATGACTTTTCGCTATGTGAGAATATTTTTGACGCTTCTGATCATCATCAGTTGGAGCGATCTAGTGGCTTGCAAGGCATGATAGAGGGTGTGGGGACTTTCGTCCAAATGTGAATCGCGGCAGCGTGAGTCAATGTGTAGAAGGATAAGTATATGAATACAATAGATCGTACATCAATACTTCAAACTCACTCAGTTTCGTTCATCGAAACTATCT
>JAHDBH010000270.1 GCA_020630495.1 Saprospiraceae bacterium | reverse complement strand
ATCAATATATTACTTGTCCTGGGAGTGATTCTCAATGTACTTTATTGCATACACTTTACCACAACGGAAGCAGGCATACTGTGGTGGACTGTAGGAAATATACCCATCATCATGCTGCTTCTCATGGCACTAGCCGATAATCAAAAAATACTCCAAGAGTACATTGATGAAAACGAGTACAGCGCCGATAATTTCCTCGGGAGAACTGCTACGCACATCTTGCGTCTAGAGCCGATCTATAAGTTTCCACTCCTTAGCTTTTTGCTCTTGCCCTTGTTAATTCTATTGTCTTTGTTTCTTCTGCTATTTGGGCAAAAGCCCGATAGTATGATCAAGGCATTTACGGATACGTACAAGCATGGCTTCTCCCAGCTTGACTACCTGTGCGAAAACGTCGATTGTGGAGGTCATTTTCTGTGTTCTGTAGGCGCCAATGGCCACCGACACATCGTAAAACCTATCCGCTACGGGGAGCGCCATGGCGGCAAGATCATATGCAATCGGCAATTGCTCATCTCCAATGCTTTTGAAGATCTCCTCCAAGAGAACATTCCTCGACTGCACACATCCATCAGACGCAACTATAGTAAAGTAGGCGATGCTATCCACCAGCACTACGGAATCTTCAATAATAAGTACGTATCAGACACCGTATACCTCCTCATGAAACCCGCAGAGTGGATATTTCTGCTGATACTATATACCTTCGACAGAAAGCCAGAAGATCGGATCGCCAAGCAATATCTGAGTCGAGCGGATAGGTTAAAACTGCTGAGCAAGGAAACACCTGGGATTCCCTGAGAGCGAGCTGAAGTCCTGCAAGAAAAGTCTATCACTACCTCGTCCCACATACCCTTGACCTACGAGATGGAGTTATATGTACTTGGAGTAGGAATGACGCCATGTCTACTGCCTCGTACCATAACCCCTAGCTTACAACAAGCCGCCCACATCCGAAGACGCAGCATATGAAATTCCTCCTCATACCCGTCATCGCACTAAGACTTGTACTGTCGCTTGCCGTCGGAGTAGAATACACATGCCAGGGCCCTGAAACGTTTCCAAGCTTCTACGGGAGCCCCTTTGTCTTCCAGAAAAAATCCATTACAAGTTCTCTAGAATATTATTACAACATCTCTGGATTAATCGCCTGCGTACTGAGCTGGAGCGCTCTACGATTTCTACTGGACAAATTGCTTCATTGAGCCATCAGTACCAAGGCTCTCCGCATAGCCTACCACATAGCTGTAGGATTTTTACTTGCTTTCTCCTGCCTACACATAGCGATGGACTCCATCATGATCGGACAGGGCTTCAGCGAGCCAC
>JAHDBH010000269.1 GCA_020630495.1 Saprospiraceae bacterium | reverse complement strand
CAGTAGGAGGAATCCATCGTACTTTAGGGCGGATCTCAAGATAGGTATACGCCGCAATGGACTTAAGACCACCCATACATTCTTTGTGGATTTACAAAATATATCTAGTCATCAAAATGTCTTCCTGTCCGAGTACGATGCTGATTCTAATCAGATCAGGACTACCTACCAGAGAGGTTTCTTCCCTGATGTACGGTACCAAGTGCTCTTCTAGGGTCGCAAAATAGTTTATGATCCATGATCTATGAGAGATAGTAAGGTAGTTGAGGTATTTGGATTTAGTGATCGATATCTTAAGTGGATAGGTGTCTTCCTGCTATCGCTGTCCATTCCATTTGTCTTTCATGATACGCCGCATACACGATCGCTCAGCGAGTATTTCAAGCAAGCTGGTATAGCATTTGGGTATACGATGGTGCTCTGGATAATCATCCGAGAGCTGATGCTCAGAACATTTAGCAAATATGAAATTTCTGATGACGCAACTCGCATCATCCTGCAGGTGGGCACAGGTATCCTATTTTTTAGTATTGTCATCAGTGCACTAGGAACTGCCCTGGAAGACTGTATGGTAGAGAAGAAAATTGGTTTTGCGAATCTACTCAGGACTACCGTCTTGAGTATCATCATATCTATAGCAGTGGTGAGCGTATACATCAGTGGATTACTTTATCTCAAGCTCATAGCATCTATCACGGAGAGTGAAAGACTCAAGCGCCAGAGTATCCAGTCACAACTTGAAACACTTAAGAACCAAGTAAATCCTCATTTTCTATTTAATAGTCTCAATACGCTGGCAAGTATTATCCCAGAGGAGCCTGATCATGCCGTGCGATATACGGAGGAGCTGTCTCGCGTATATCGCTATATACTCGAAATCAAAAATCATCAGCTCATAACTCTGCGAGATGAGATGGATTGTATACGTGCCTACCAGTTTATGCTAGAGACAAGATTTGGTCCTAATGTTAAAGTAAATGTCAACATACCATCAGATTGTATGAATAAATACATAGTGCCTCTCTCTCTGCAGATACTTTTAGAAAATGCTATCAAGCACAACGTTATTTCTAGAGACAGGCCGCTGCATATTGACATAGTAGCTGGGAGAGAATACATCTCTATGACTAATAGTTATCAGCCAAAACTAGAGGTAGAGCCATCTACTCAAACGGGCTTGGAAAATATACGATCACGCTATGCACTCATAGCTAATCAAGATATAGATGTCTACCAGGATGCAGAGATCTTTAGGGTCGCTCTGCCTCTATTAAGCATAAGTGAATAATGAATGTCCTCATCGTAGAAGACGAGCTAACAGCGGTCC
>JAHDBH010000268.1 GCA_020630495.1 Saprospiraceae bacterium | reverse complement strand
AAGTGGTAGCTGCGAGAAAACTAGAGACTACAGGTCATGAAATCATCAAGGCCGTCCATCCGCATCCTACGATGAGCGAAGCTGTGATGGAAGCTGCCGCTGCGGCGTATGGCGAGGTGATCCACTTGTAAAGGACAATTAATTAAATAGAGCTAATGAGCTAGTACCGAATGGAGGTGCTAGCTCATTTTTATTTGAGGCCAGACTACTTGATTATAACTTTACCAACTTGGCCTGTACCAGTTCGCCTCCTATACGCGCAATAAGATAATAAATTCCTGGAGCCGTGCCTTCATCGAGCTCGACATGATACGCAGTAGCACTGGCCCACTCACGCCAGATCGGCTGACCACCCGCTATATCATAAACTTGGAGTTGTGTAACCGGTAGGTCAGTCGTAATAGTGAAGGATCCGAGTTGGCTAGGATTAGGGAAGACTGATATGGTCGTGGGCTCTGGCGAATAAATAGATTGGAGTACACCCTGACAATTATCATCTCTCTCATCACCATAGAGCATCATACTATCAAGAGCCAGACACACTAGACGTATATCGCCAGACACTGAATGCAAATACCAAGGCGAAAACAATTCTCCATAGGTTGCACCCACGCCATAGATCCAGTATGTCGCCTCAAACTCAAGTCTTTTGACCCACTCTCCTGAGAGTAATTGCACACTGTCGCTAGCATACACCACAGCATATTCCTGCCCGAATTGCCCATATTCGATTTTGTGATCTACAAAAAAGGTGTCGCCTGCATTCAGTGAAAAGTCATAGAGAAGTCCCTCCTCAAGAGAATCAGGAGAAATAGCAAACACAGAGTCACCTTGGGTACGGTAAAGTCCCGAGTGGAAACCCCAAGGGCCTTCACGACCCACAGCTACATAGCGCGTACCATTCACGATGGAATCGCCTATGATCGACTCAGAGCCATACCAGGTGCCATTTGGCGGAGAGTCTGTGAACGACGTAGTCCATGTAGCATTAGAATCAGGGAGCGCTTTTATCTGTGCATTAACGGGTAATGCAATACTGTATAGTGATATCAATATTACGCACTGTAATACTATGTAACACTGCTGCTGGAGTAATAAATAGCGCATAACCAGTCATATTTAATTGGCGAATGATATTGGCAGCTAATATAATATTTTTATGCGAGTCTATGACGGATATTGCTCCGTCTGGTACAATTATATGCTAAAGCGTCACGCGTCTTTTATCGTTAATTCATCGCCTTATGATCAGCTGCGGGCCACGTAGTTACAGCTCCTTCCTCATACTCCTATGCGGTACCGTCACTTCCGTAAATGGCTCACCATAG
>JAHDBH010000267.1 GCA_020630495.1 Saprospiraceae bacterium | reverse complement strand
ACGGTCGGCAGGCACTCCTGCGGTCGGCAGGCACACCTACGGTCGGCAGGCACTCCTACGGTCGGCAGGCACTCCTACGGTCGGCAGGCCCACCTACGGTCGGCAGGCCCACCTACGGTCGGCAGGCTGAAATGCGATAGGCACGAAGTCTCTTGACAGAATTAAACACATCAGAATTAACGCTGCGCTAATCCGATATCTCTCTGTAAGCAAAACTTACGCACGCAAGAGTCAAGCCTATTCGCATAAGCCATTAAATACACGATGCTAATCCCAAGAAACAGTCCCATCAAAAATTCCTAATGCACGAAATGAATTCAAGATAAACATTTGAGATCTCAGTAGTCAGCAGCTGCCATGGCCTCTGCCTTATAGTCCATGACTACTTATGCATCAAGAAGAAGAAACAACACCAGACATTAAATCGCAAGATGGAGCAACTATAAAAAACGCCCAGACCCTCAATAGAGCATAAGGTGAATGACCATAGAATCGCAATACGCTAGGTGCGATATAATAGAGCAAGATTACATAGGATATTGTGTTTCTCATACCTACACGACTTTAATCCCTGTGGGAAAATAGCGCTCACAATGGCAAATCAACTCGTACCAGTCATCAATAAGCTACTCGACTTCCCATTAATCATCCTATCAAAAAACTTAATTGTATCAAAAAAAAATACGTGATCATCTGTCACAGAGGATTGAGCGATTTCGCTGCATGATCAGTTTACCAAAAAAAATGTATATTACCTTTTTCCAAAGAAACACCCTCATGCGTCCTTATTTCTTTTTGACCTTATGTATCATTCTCTTCTCAACTACACTGTATGGCCAGCTCGATTTTCAGTTTGAGTCACCTACTGAGGTATACAATTGTGCTCCGTACTCTGTAGAGTTGACGGTGATCAATAGCGGAGGTGACATCTACGATAATCTGGCAATACAGTTCTCTGGAGTCACACTTACTGAGGAGAGCGCCGCCCTACCCTCACACGTATCCTCTGATAATGGTCACCACATCTTCCACCCTGGACTTTTGGGGACTTGTGATTCTTTAACTCTCATCTTACAGCTTCTTGCTGGATGCGGTGCTCAAAGTACGAGCAAATCTGTGACAGTGCTTGCGGATTCTGACTCACTATTTACGTCAGCTATTGACTTTGAAGTCCGCTATCCACAGCTGGTCTTGCTCCCAGACTCCATATCTTCTGATGATCAGACACAGCATATTACCATGGTAAATATCAGCGATGTACCAGTCTCCTACATAATCATGAGAGCACGCTCTGAGCAGTCAGCATTTTCTCTTAGTAGTGGCTCAAATG
>JAHDBH010000079.1 GCA_020630495.1 Saprospiraceae bacterium | reverse complement strand
CGACGAGCCTCATCACTATCCCAAGTGAGCACCTGTGTATTTGATCATCGAACTGGTCGACTTGAACTAGATCAAGCAACACGGAAGATAATAGATGAATTGTAAATACCTTCAGGTGACTTATGTCATCCTGAGACAGAGGAACTCAAGCAGACGATTCATGACACCTACGTGCTTTAGAGATTTGGCAAGGAGTGCCAGAATATTTAGTTTCCGCTAGGAGTTTGGCTGGCCGTATATGTCTGTCGACACTTTATATACTCATTGATACTCGAGTCGTACATAGGCTTTGATGGATAGGAGCTGCAATAGCGTCAGGCGCCCAGCTGAGGTCTGCAAGTTTCATTGACGAGGCATAGCTCGCCGTGGCGAGGATGTAAAACTTGCCTGCGTAAGGCAGGTGCCTGAGGCTAAAGCCTGCTGGCCCGCAGGCGGGCCCGCCTGCGATAGTGGCGATATATAATCCAGGCGAGAAGTCCCTCCACCGAATGAAGTACACAACCATGAAATCTGAAATAATCCAAGATCTGTCTGTAAGCAAGACGTACGCACGCAGAATTCAAGTCTAATCGCAAAAGCGATTAAATACCTATAGCCTACCCCAAAGAATAGTCCAATCAAAAAATTCCTAATGCACGAATTGGGTTTACCCTAATTACTCTGCCACCTCAGCTCACGCTCCTGTGTCAGCTCTCCGTCATAGTACCACTTCATCTCCATGTGTCTATCGGATTGGATGAGTTCTATTTCTTTGCTAGGATCAAGCGGTGATCCAAGTACGGTACGAGAGCCTTCTAGTGCCTTGATCGTAAATAGCTCCGTATAATTTCCGTGTATGAGTCTTACTTGAGCCTTATCAGATTGTATAAGCCAGAGCTCATCTGCATTTCTGTCGTTGACCATGATCTTTTCTTCTGACTTAGCATTCACTTCTTTCCATGTGCCATAGATGCTAGTGACTGGTATCGGATCTCCATGGGAATGAGTGTGCTTGCTCAAGGTGGATTTATCCAGGCGCTGCTTCTCGGCGTAGCGGCGGACATCTTGCTCTGGCATGGTATCGATAGCTTGATCAGATAGAGTTTCACCATCTGCTTGATCCAGATCAGCCGTCACCATTACTTGATCTTCTTCTGCGGCTTTGCTGTAATTTGCTTTATTGGTCAGTGCATCATCGGCATTGTCTTGAGGAGCGGGTGCGCTAGCTGCTTGAGGACGGATAGTGGAAAACTCTCGCGACTCGCTTTTGCGGGACACCGCCTCCTCCTCGCGGATCAGATTCTCGTCAGTCATGTCCTGGGGAGAGGTCCTAGCTAGAGCAGATTCTTGTGGCTCTCTGGAGCTCTGCTGTTGGCTTTTGCGGGACACCGCACTCTCCATCGCTATGCTACCATCTAAGTCTGGCTCTGTGGATATATCTCTGATGATGAGGGTATTGCGTGAGGTCGTAGAGGCATAGCTCTTTCGCTGGCGGTACTGCTCATAGAGTTCCTGACTTCCTTGCTCTACCTTCTCATAGAATCCTACCTTGTCACTCACGGCGACTTCCTCCAGGCTGATGATTCGCTCCATCACCATGTCTTCGCCGCCTTGTCGATATCCCAGCCAGTAGCTGATGAGACCTACGCACGCGACCAGTACGACGACGCTCGCGGCTATACGTGTGATGCCAAGAGAAAATACACCTCGGTGTTCTTGATTAGACGTATCTAGTTTGCTCTCGATCTTGCGCCACATGTCTGCTGGCGGCTGTTGATCCCAGTCGGATTCTCTGTGGCTCCACTGACCGGGCTTATCTGGTTTATTGATCATGATTATTATCCTTTATGTGAGTGGGCTGCTCCTGAGCAGCTATGTATTCTCGCATTTTTTTCTTGGCGAGTATGAGTTGTGACTTGGAAGTATTGATACTGATACCCAGGAGTTCGGCGATTTCACGGTGCTTATAGCCTTCTATGAGATAGAGATTGATCACGGTACGGTAGCCTGGCGGTAAGCGATCGATCAGCGCCTTGAGATCATCAAAGTAGATGGAGTCTTCTATACGGCTATCATCATCTATACGGTGAGCGACATCATCTATGTCAGTGAATTGCAACTTGCGCTTTCGCAGTTCCATGAGGCACTCATTGACTGTCACACGCTTCATCCATCCGTAGAGGCTACCTGATCCGCTGTACTTGTCGAGCTTAGTGAGGATCTTGTGCATGGCGACCGCCATGGCGTCTTCTGCATCCTGCCGAGCTTTCATATACCTCAGACAGACACCGTAGAGACGTGCAGCGTACTGATCGTAGAGCGCGCGCTGGGCTCGGCGATCATTCTGCAGACATCCGCGGATCATTTCCTTCTCGGTCATGCCATGAAGGTACTGTATCGTAGGGGATATGCTGCTTCTACTTTGCATCGTCATTCCTTTATGTACTGCAGACGCATCCTCTTGAGATTTCCCTTTCGCTGAGTCGTCCACTATCTGATAGATGCGGTGTATTATGACCTTGGTGTGTATAGTCTGACTACACCACGAGATTGCTTGCGACTTATGGTAGTAGTTATACGCGAGAACACAGACCTTTGAGCCTCACAAGCACAGAGATGACAGAACTATCAGCACATTACGACCCCTCAGATATAGAATCCAAGTGGTACGCCCACTGGGAATCTCAGGGCTATTTCCATAGTACACCAGATGACCGCGAGGCATACTCGATCGTCATCCCTCCGCCCAATGTCACCGGAGTCCTCCACATGGGACATATGCTCAATAATACCATCCAGGACATCCTCATCCGCAAGGCACGCCTTGACGGCAAAAACGCCTGCTGGGTCCCTGGTACCGATCATGCCTCCATTGCCACCGAGGCCAAAGTGGTGCGCATGCTGCGCGAAAAAGGTATCAAGAAAGGTGATCTCACCCGAGACGAGTACCTCGCTCATGCCTGGGAATGGAAAGAGAAGTATGGCGGCATCATCCTCAAGCAACTGCGCAGACTAGGCGCGAGCTGCGACTGGGAGCGCACAGCATTTACCATGGACGAGGAGCGCTCAGCGGCAGTGCTAGAGGTATTCGTAGATCTCTACAAGAAAGGTAAGCTCTACCGCAAGCAGCGTATGGTCAACTGGGATCCCAAAGCCCAGACCGTACTCAGCAATGAAGAAGTCATCTATGCCGAGGAAAATGCCAAGATTTACAAGGTCCGTTACGATCTAGCCGATGGCAGCGGCAGCCTCGTAGTGGCCACCACGAGACCAGAGACGATTCCTGGGGATACCGCCGTGGCTGTACATCCAGAGGACGAGCGCTACAGCGCAAGTGTGGGTAAGCAGCTGCGCGTGCCGCTGACAGATCGTACCGTCCCCGTGATAGCGGATGACTACGTGGATCGAGAATTTGGTACGGGAGCGCTTAAGATCACACCTGCACACGATCCCAATGACTATGAGATAGGGGAGCGACATCAGCTCGAGCTGCGTGATACCATCAATGCTGATGGCACCATGAATGAGCTCGCCGGTCCTGAGCTAGCTGGACTGGACAGAGCAGATGCCCGCAAAGCGGCTGTCAAATTGCTCGAAGCCACGGGGAATCTCGTAGCTGCAGATGACTATCGTCACTCCGTGGGACGCAGCGAGCGCACGCAAGTGCCTATAGAGCCACGCCTGTCACTGCAGTGGTACGTGGACATGGAAACCCTCGCGGCTAATGCACTGCGAGCTGTAGAGTCTGACGAAGTGACCCTGCATCCTCAGAAGTATGTAGGAGTATATAAGCACTGGATGAATAATATCCGCGACTGGTGCATCTCGCGCCAGCTCTGGTGGGGTCATAGAATTCCCGCATGGTATGTGAGCGATGCGGAGGGAGAAGAAAAGGTCTATGTGGCCACTACAGCCGCGGAGGCTCTCGCACAGGCACAGGGAGATCTGGGAGAGCATATCACCGCGGATGATCTGCGCCAGGATGAAGATGTGCTGGACACGTGGTTTAGCAGTTGGCTCTGGCCTATGTCTGTATTTGATGGATTTTCTACGCAGGAGGAGATCGATTACTACTATCCGACTTCTGTGCTGGTCACGGGCTGGGATATCATATTTCTCTGGGTAGCACGGATGGTGATGGCTGGCTATGAGTGGAAAGAGGAGCGGCCCTTCCATGATGTATACTTCACAGGAATGGTCCGCGATAAGCAGCGTCGCAAGATGTCCAAGTCCCTCGGAAATAGTCCAGACGCTCTGGGACTTATAGATGAGTACGGCGCAGACGCCGTCCGCTTTGGTATGATGAGTTGCTCGCCCGCGGGTGGCGACCTGCTCTTTGATGATAAGCTCATACAGAATGGTCGCAACTTCTGCAACAAGATGTGGAATGCCCTGCGCCTCATCAAGGGCTGGCAGGTAGATGATAGCCTACCCACAGATGCAGGCAGCGCGCTCGCATCTGAGTGGATCAGCGCGAGTCTGGATCAGCAGATCATGCAGCTACAGGAATCATATGAGAGCTATCGCCTCAGCGAAGGACTCATATCTCTCTACAGCTTTGTCTGGGGAGAGTACTGCAGTTGGTACCTCGAGATGATCAAGCCTGAGGGCGCCATAGATCGGGCTACGTATGAGCATTGCATCCAAGTGTACAGCCGCATCTGTCAGGCACTACATCCCTTCATGCCATTCATCACGGAGGAGATCTGGCATCTGCTAGCAGAGCGTGAGACGGACTGCATCGTCACGCCTATGAGCGTGCCTAGTGCGAGCTCAGATATCCTTGCCACTGACTTTGCGGTGCTTAAGGAGCTGGTAAGCGGCGTCCGCGAACTCCGCAGCAAAAACGGTCTCAAACAGCGAGCTCCTATGACCCTTGCTATAGCGAGCGACAGCCCGCACGCAGGACTGTGGTCTACAGACGGCGAGCCTACACCGCTATACGCTCTCCTCGCACGATTGGCCTACGTCGCTGAGTTACAAACTGCTCAGGTAGACGAGCTGGATGAGTGGACTGTATTTACCGTGGGCACCGAAAAGTACTACGCACAGATCGAGCGCAAGATCGATATACAAGAGGAGCGCAAGCGCCTCCAAGAGCAAGAGCAGCGACTACAGGGATTTGCACGTGGAATAGAGAAGAAACTCAGCAATGAAAGATTTGTCTCCAATGCGCCCGAGCAGGTGGTAGCGCTAGAGCGCAAAAAACTCGCAGACACGCTCACTAAATTAGAAAACATCACCACCCAACTCGCTAAACTCTAAGCGCATGCACGATACCATACAGTTATTCGTCACAGGTGGGACATTTGATAAGGACTATAATTTCATCACTGGCGAGCTCTATTTCAAGGATACGCACCTTCCAGAGATGTTTGAGCGAGGCAGGAGCACACTTGATCTAGACATCAAGACCCTCATGATGGTGGATAGCCTGGAGATGACGGATGCTGATCGCGATATCATCATCCACAGTTGTCGCAGGTGTGTACATAGCGACATTCTCATCACCCACGGTACTGATCGCATGGTAGCGACCGCTCAGGCGCTGGCAGAGAGTGATATCAAAGACAAGACGATAGTCCTCACTGGAGCCATGGTGCCTTATGCTTTTGGTAGTAGTAGCGACGGTTTTTTTAATCTAGGAGCTGCGCTCGCATTCGTCCAGTGCCTCGATCCAGGCGTCTATATCTGTATGAACGGTCGCGTATTCGCCTGGGACCAAGTGATGAAAAACCGTAAAACTGGTTACTTTGAGTCGATCAGCTGAGTACTTTGCCTACTGATTGTCAGAGTGAATGGGGTAGCATTTGCACGACAGTGCCGCCAATGTGCTAACTTTACATATAAGAAAATTTTCTCATCCGATATGAAGAAGCCGATTCCATCTCTCTGTGGACGCTTAGCGTGTGCCCTGATAGCTATGCTACTGCTGACTGTAACCGCGAGTGCGCAAGATAGTGAGTATACCACGGGCCTTTCGGCCAAAAAACTTTGGCTTGACTATCAGGCTCTCTATGGAGGAGAACCAGCCAATTTTCAGGGGATAGGTCAAGGAGTAGAACTGGGATTTAGCAAAAGTCTCTCTGATCGGTTCAATCTCTATGTGCCCGTCAAGATCGGAACCATCATGCGTGATAGTGCATCACGCCGTGACTTCACTATAGGCATAGACGCGCAGGCGCACTATTATCTTCTCACTCGCGGTCGCAAGTTCAATCCCTATGTGCTAGCGGGAGTGGGTATCGTGATGGAAGACGGTAACAAAGTCGAAGATATAGATGACTTTGATGAGGAGGTCGCAGGCGAAACAAATTTCCAGATTCCGCTAGGCGTGGGTGTAGACATCATGTTTCACAGACGTGGTTACTTCAATGTACAGGCAGAATATCGCAATTCCTCGGCCGAGGGCAGAAATAATCTCCAGGGAGCAGTCGGATTTACTTATTTGATAGGTCGTGACTCAGAGGAAGAAGAGATCATGGAGGAGATCATGGAAGAGAAAGATAGCGACATGGATGGTGTGATCGATGATCTCGATCTCTGTCCGCAGACGCCTGGTCTAGAGATATTTAACGGATGCCCTGACACAGATAGAGATGGCATCATGGATCCACGCGATGACTGTCCAGAGATACCTGGTACAGAAGCTATGCGCGGATGTCCTGATACGGATGGAGACGGCGTCTCAGATAATGATGATGAGTGCCCCACCATCCCTGGTCTGATCAGCAACAACGGCTGCCCTGCAGATGATAATAATAAGGACTCCGACGGTGACGGCGTGATAGACCGCCTGGACCGCTGCCCCAATGTCCGCGGCGTAGCCGAGCACCAAGGATGCCCACCGCCAGATAATAAAGTCGTCATAGATCCTAATGGTCCTGACAAAGACGGTGACGGTGTACCAGACGCTCAGGATGTATGTCCAGATCTGCCTGGTTTACCTTCTGCAGGTGGCTGTCCAGATGCAGATGGTGATGGTATCAGCGACATCCTGGACGAATGCCCCAATGTGCCTGGTCTACGCATCTATGATGGCTGCCCAGACAGCGATAATGATGGTACGCCTGATAAGTTTGATGATTGCCCAGGCGTCTACGGCCCCAAGAGCAACCGAGGATGCCCACAGATCGCCCAGGAGGACCAGGATGTACTCGACTTTGCGATGCGCGCCGTGCAGTTTGACACAGGATCAGATAATCTGAAAGCTGAGTCTTACCGCATACTAGACCAGGTGGCGGATGTGATGAGAAACTATCCCAACTTTAATCTAGAGGTCAATGGACACACTGACAGCCGTGGTGAAGCATCTACTAATCAGCGCCTCTCAGAGCGCCGAGCTAAAGCCTGCTACGAGTACCTTCTCTCCAGAGGATTTGAGCAAGTACGCTTGACCTATGCAGGATTTGGTGAGAGCAAGCCTATCGCTACCAATGACACTCCAGATGGACGTGCTCTCAATCGCCGTACAGAATTTAAAGTATACCCAAGAGGACAGCGATAAGTCGCTGATATACAAGAAGCTAAAAGGCCTGTAGACTTGATCTACAGGCCTTTTTTCATGTAAGCCAAGAAAAATATCAGAAAAAATAGCTCATGGATAGGGGTATACGTCGCGTGGTATGTCTTGTATATGTAAAGCATTTAACTAATTTTCTAAAACACGCGCCATGAGAACCGCACATTCCGTAGACTTTTTCCGCGACATCGCGCTCTTCCAAGACCTCCAAGAAGATCAACTACAGAAGCTCGCTCAGATCTCTTCCTTCGAGAAGTTTTCTAAGTTTCAATACATCTATAGCAATGGATCCAAATCCGATAAGCTCTACTTCCTCAAGAAAGGTGTAGTCAAGATCGGTAATACGGCAGACGATGGCAGAGAAGTCATCAAAGCCATGATTCACCCCAAGAGCCTCTTCGGAGAGCTAAGTCTCATGGGCCAGGAGCGCAGAAACAACTTTGCGCGCGCTATGAACAGCGAAGTAGAGTGCGTATGCTTCTACATCCGCGATCTGGAGCAGTTCATGATTGATCATCCCGTGATCCAAAATCGTATCCTCAAGTTTGTAGGGCAGCGACTCATGCACATGGAGCGCAAAGTAGAGTCACTCGTACTCCAAGACGCACGCACACGCATCATAGAATTTATAAAAGACAATGCGATCAAGCGCGGCCGCAAAGTAGGGTTTGAGACACTTTTCAAGCATTGCCTCACGCAGCAGGACATTGCCAATATCACAGGGACATCGCGCCAGACAGTGACCAGCGTCCTCAATGACTTAAAAAAATCTAATCAGATTTATTTCAATCGCCGATCTATTCTTGTGAGAGATCTTGAGAAATTCGGATAGGATAGTTCCAGATATCCCAAAGACCACATTTCTTAGCTCTATATACGTCGGAGCGCAGCCTGTAGTAGTCTGCGCTCCTTTTTTATGCTGATCCAGGTATGATCGTCTAATAAATCGAGCCGCTGGACGATAGAGGTGGTGGATCCTAGCCTACGGATCGCATCTTCGTCCTGTGATACTCTTCCGCTTCATCGCTCGCTTGCTTCAATGGGTCTTGCTGATTCTGTTGCCATTTTTCCTGCTGATACGGCTCTCAGTCTATCTCTATGCTGATCATGACTTGAGTCCATCCCTCAGCATTCTTGCGAGCTCTATGGCAGTGACGATCTTGCTCGTACTGTATATCAGCATCATCGTCAGTCGCTTCACAGGCCGATTGGGTCGCTGGCGCGCCTTTAAGAGTAGGGCGTATTTGGCGGTATTTTTTGTGTGGGCTTTCTGCGCTTATGGTCTCGTCTATCTGTCCTCCAGTCATGCTAAGAGCGATGAGGTCCGTCGTGAATACACGCAGCTGCATCCGATCTTGCGTCTTGCCACTGGCACGCTGATCCTAGCAGATCCTGATATGGTGATCACGGACGCATCGCGCAGTCTGCAAGACTACGATCGCATGGGCATCCCGAGAAATCAAAGCTCTTTACACTTCAAGCAATCTACAGGCTATGTTCACGCTGTTGATCTCCGCACGAGTGACCGCAGCGAATTTCGGAATCAACTCCTAGAATGGACCTACCGCTCGCTGGGCTTCGAGACGCTACGACATGTGGGCACGGCGGATCATCTGCATGTGGGATTGCGGTAGGGGGCATTTGCTTATGTCGTCGATGAGTCAGCAAATGGCTTTTGACAAGTCATAATTTTTTATTCGCGGTACTTACATACTTGCGATTGATTAATTCGCGGGAATTGCGTATCTTAGTTATGTTCTAAGTCTAAATTCTTGCTTATGAAATAGACAGCAATTCTGGGATGTCTCTGGTGTCTCTCCGCAATTGGGCAAGACACGTATATCGTATCGTACGATGTAAACGATGGTGAGATCGTCAGCTCGGTGATGTTACAAGATATTGATTATTCAGTCGGAGCAGAGTGGATTTACGAACAAGAAGAATACTTTGGTGGAGCTAACTCATCCGTAGGATTCCGATCGTATATCGTAGAAGACAGCCTCACAGATGGTGAGCTCACAAAGTACATCTTAGGGCCTTTAGACACCTTTTATCGAGAAGAAAGCAGAATCTACTTTTGGGATGAGATTCTGCAGGAGTATGTCATGTATTATGACTTCGAAGAATCGACCTCGTATGATATAAGGTACTACGATCAAGCCTTGAATGAGGAGGCAACTGCTACTGTCGTCGTAGATTCTGTTTCGTACAGGTATTTTGATGAAGACTCTCTACGAGTGCAGCACGTGCGCATAGTGAATAGTGGCACGTTTGATGAGTATCAAGAGCTTGTTTATGAGGGGATCGGCGCTGGTAGTATGGGGATCAAGTTTGTACTGGGATGTGGCTTGTGCGATGTGAATCCAGTGACGACTCAGCTTAGATGTTTTATCACAGATTCTATGACTTACAATTTTGTGCCATATGCTTGTGATAGTACATGGTTTACTACCTCTACTACTGAAGAGAGTCTAGAGCAATTACTCATATATCCCAATCCCACGCGCTCGGCAATTTTTGTTGATGGCATTAGCGCAGGCCTCGATTATCAATTGTATGATCTCGGCGGTAGACTAGTGCAACATGGAACAGTGCAGGATAATGCGATGCCCATCGATTATCCAGGTTTTTACTTGCTGAAGCTTAGGGTTGATGACAGATGGGTTGTCAGGAGAGTTGTTAGATTGGAGTAGGGTGGGGATTGTATATTGACACTACCAAAGATTGCTGATCTAAATGTCCACTTATAATTAGGTAAAAAGAACGAGGGCTCCGCGAGGAGTTTGGACGCCTCATTATGTAGAAATGCAGGCGGTTTCTTCACCTGATGTTATTGCAAGAATCAATTCTAACAAGTTTCAACTCGGGAAATTGCTTAAATGTTTGTAAGTCGCGTAAGTCTCTACTTACCTTGTATGGTGCGTTTTCATAGAAAAAGTACCCATATTCGTTACGCAAGCACTGTTTTAAAATTACCTCTTCCAGGGGATCCATTTTATATTTGTGGCGTGATAACTCAATACTATTGATTTCAGATTCTTGACACTGA
>JAHDBH010000266.1 GCA_020630495.1 Saprospiraceae bacterium | reverse complement strand
ATCTAGCCATGGCGTCATGGGCTGAGTGCGAGCCAGGAATCAATAATGTGACGGCTTTCTTCTATCGCCACAGCGATGAGGAGCGCGAGCATATGCTCAAGTTGATACACTTTGTCAATGAGCGTGGAGGCCGTGCTGTGATCCCAGCGCTTGATCAGCCGAGTCCTACTTTTCGCTCTATTAAAGAGGCATTTAAAATACTGCTGGAGCATGAGATCTATGTATCTCAGAGCATCAATAAATGTGTAGATGTAGCCCTCGCGGAGAAGGACTATTCCACGCACAATTTTCTGCAGTGGTATGTCGCTGAGCAGATAGAGGAGGAGGCGCTTGCACGCACCATGAATGATAAGTTGGAGCTTCTCGGAGATGAGAAAAGTGGTCTGTACTTATTTGACAGAGACATCCTCAGCGTCGGCGAGACGGGTCACTAGGCGCTATTTTACTTACGCGATATGATGTAGGCGTGTACGATGGCGAGCTCATCCTGTGTATACTTTGATAGCTCTGGATGTACATCCACGCGCTCAAGGTCGTTAATATCGCAGTCCCAGATAATCTCCTCTATAGTCTCAAAGCCGATGGACTCTATCAGCGTCTTGTGATAGGGATAGCGCAAGCGATTTTGTGGTTGTATGCTATTATCTATCCTTTGCCACTCTGCTTCGCTAAATTGCAAGAAATTATAGACCGTGATGCTCTCATCCATATGCGCAAAGTGGTCACTCATATCAATAAAGTGTGACATCACTCCGCCCTCAGGTAATAGACTGTACAGCTGCTCCATCATAGGACGAAGGCTGCTCTCATAGACGTGCTCCAGCGTATTATTGCTGCATATAAAGTTGTATTCCTGATCGCTCTGATGCTGGGATACGTCGCCTATGATATAGCTAATATCGAGTGCCTTGAAGATCTCTGAGATATCATCTAGCTCTAAGGCTTTTTCCAGTTTTAGGGCCCTTTCGGGCAAATACTTGTGCCGTTCACGCTCCGCTAGCATTCTTCTAGCAGCAATCCTGGTATAAGCTGCAGTGCAGAGAGGAGCGATATCAATGGTAGTGATGTCCTGAGCTCCATGTAAGTAGAAGTATAGTGGCACTATGGGATACCAGCCTGTACCGATTTCTAGCACTCGGTGGCCAGATAGATCGCCTGCTACATGATTCTGATAGATGGCATAGTGATCGGCGGCGTGCTTGATCTTATGCCCATAGTGCGTTTCACTCAGTTCAGTACCCCGCGTGACGTACTTCTGCATGAGGCCATTGATCTTATACTTATAGGGTAAGTACGAGATAAATTTCTGTACGCGCGCTTTGAGTTTCCAGTTCAT
>JAHDBH010000265.1 GCA_020630495.1 Saprospiraceae bacterium | reverse complement strand
GTGCGGAAGCCTCTGAAATTTAATCCGCTTGTGCGCAGGCGCTTAGTTTCCAGACCTGTGGATATTGCTGCATTGAATGTTCCTGCGGGATCAAGTGCATGTGTTGAGACTGCTGCGGCAGATATCTCAAGCTCTACGGGTGACCACGGTACATCAGTCGCGACTGATGGTGGGGTGCCGGGTGCAGGGGTAGAGTGTCAGCCTGGGATTTCTGGCAAGCAGCACAGTGCCAGGCGCGTTGGCTCGCGCCGAGCAGCAGCTGCCAGGAAGCGGAAGCCTGCTGATCCTGACATGCCAACACTGAAGGAGGCCCTTGCGGGGGCTGACCGAGAGAAGTGGCTTGAGGCAATGAGGGAAGAGGTGGAAGCACTGAGGGAACACGGGACCTTCGAGTTGAGCGATCTACCTGCGGGTAAGAGAGCCATCTCAGGGAAGTGGGTGCTGAAGATTAAGAGAGGCCCACACAACGAGATCCAGCGCTACAAGGCCAGATTTGTGGCCAGAGGGTTTACTCAGGTAGAGGGTGTAGATTTCTTTGAGACTTGGTCTCCAGTAGGATGCTATGCAACCCTGCGGGTGTTGCTGGCACTAGCTGCTAGGGAAGATCTAGAGATGAAGCACGTTGATATTCAGTGTGCATTTCTGAATGGTGTCTTAGAGGAGGAGGTATACGTTGAACAGCCCCCACATTATTCTGATGGGACAGCACGTGTCTGGCATTTGCGTAAAACACTGTATGGCCTTAAACAAGCTGCTCGCGAGTGGCATAAGGCTCTCATCAAAGTCCTGTCTGAAATGGGTTTTGTGCGTTCATATGCCGATGCTGGCTTGTATGTTAGGAAAACTGGTCGCTGCATTATCTTTCTGTGGGTGGATGACTTGTTCATTTTCAGTGAGCCTGCGGGCTTACAGGAATTGATCGATCTCATTCTCACTAAGTTTGAAGGCCGTGATTTAGGTGACCTGTCCTGGGCCTTGGGATGTGAGATCATGCGTGATCGACCCAATGGTACCATCACACTAACACAAAGAAACAAGATCAGCAACCTGCTTGAGAAACACAACATGTCTTCATGCCGATCTGCCCAGACACCACTAGTCCCGCGGGAAAGAATGGTGACTCTGAAAGAAGATCCTGAACTTGAGAAAGCCTCTGCGGCAGAACACACAAGGTACATGAGTGTCGTAGGAAGCATCCAATACATTGCATCAGTGACGCGGCCGGATCTTGCGTTTGCTGCCCAAGCCTTGGCCAGGAATATGGCCAGCAGCGCTAAGGTACACTGGTTGGCTGCAATGCATGTCTTGAGATACCTGCGAACCACCATGAACTTGGG
>JAHDBH010000264.1 GCA_020630495.1 Saprospiraceae bacterium | reverse complement strand
CCATCGTCATGAGCATGAAGCGCAATAGACTGGTGAATGAAACCCTGGTAATCAAGGACGGCGTCGAGTTCACCTACTTAACGGAAGTAGAGAAAGACAAGAAATAACGGATTTGCTAGCGAAGCATCGGGCATATCTTGAGGGTTGCCTTAAAGTTTAGAGGAGTATGACTACGATCATACGTACAGTCGAGGCGTGACGATGACATTTTGCCATCGCTAAGCGACTTAGAAATAATAGAGTTTAGACGCTATGATCTGTCCAGAAAACGGTGAAGTCAAATGAGCGTCATCAATGCACTCGTGTTGCTGTCAATTCACTGCAAGCTCCTTACACCGCTCCTCTATCAAGTCCATGTCCACATTCTCCTCTATTAGCTGGATGGCACGAGCGACTTTCCAGGGAGTGCTGCGATTGATCTTTACCTCGATACGCTTGATCTTGAGGTAGGAGCCGTAGGTATCTAGATGTGTGCGGATCACTGGGATCTCGTGCGTCTCTATATACTGCTGTGTGGAGTCAGATAGCTTTTCGTTTCCTGTGCAGACGATCGCGGACAGCGGAAAATCTTTGATATTAAAGATCCTCACTAGGCTATCAATCCTATTGATGGCACGCTCGATCTGTCTGGGACTTACGATGAGCAGGAGATTTGTCAGATCACCAAGCTCTTCCACATCCATGAGGGATCCTGGTAGGATGTCTACCACGATATTATCCAGGCGGTGGTCATTGTGAGATACAGTACCATTGAGCGCGGTGGCGATGGTGCGCGCTACGGGGTAGGCTAGCACCTGATCATAGGGCACCGCGCCCAGGATAGGTAGCTTCATCCGCTCGAGTTTCTTGCCCACGTAGTTGACGATCTTGTCCATTTTGTCCTCGCGGATCTTATTGATGATCACACCTAGGATGGGCACATTCTGCTCGCGGAACAGCGCCAGGCTCATATTGAGCCGATCTATACAGTTGCCTATACCGCCCTCTACTACCATGATCACGCCTGCGCCGATGGTCTTGGCGACATCCGCATTGCTGACATCAGCTACACTCCCTACCCCGGGGTGGCCAGTGCCTTCGTAGATGGTCAGCTCATGGCGAGATGCTAGTGTCTCAGCAGCTGATGCGATGATTCCCGTGAGGTCGATCTGGTCAGGATTGTCCAGGTATTTTGCTGTGGCACCCTTACCCAAGATTACTGGACTATGCACATCTGGATCTAGCTCCAGGCCTAGCAGATCAGAGAAGAGCACGGCATCTTTATCCACACGGAAACTCTTTACATCGAGTGATTTTTGGCCGACAGGCTTACAGTAACCCACATCCAGGCCCTGATTT
>JAHDBH010000263.1 GCA_020630495.1 Saprospiraceae bacterium | reverse complement strand
TTTTTTAATGTTGGCTGCAATAATGCCGTCAGATCGTTCTGATACGTGAGAATACAGTGCCACATAACTATAATTGTCGCAATTTATTTCTGGCCCTTACGATCGACTAGTGAATCGGAGTTAAGCTTTCCAAAACCACTCAATTAGTCCACCCCACACTTCGACGCCACTCATCATAGGCTTCCATCCGTTTCTCGTACTCCTCGGGTGCTAGTCTTTCTTCCTGAGCGGCCTGTTGTCGTAGAGTGCGTGTCTGTTCTTCTATAGGACGTAGATCCAGCCGCTTCCTATTTTCTCTTACAAGATCTGGAGCGATCGAGGGCTGAGGACTCATGTACCCATCTTTGTCCCAATCGTGTTGGGTGCCGTAGTGCTGAGGCTGATCTGCAAGTACCGCTATGCGATCACTGAGGTAAGCATAGTAGATGGCTAGTTGAAGGTCTTGCATATGCGGATGCCATTTTTCTTCATCTAGCGATATCTCTGACTTGAGCAGAGAAGCATAGGATTTCATGATGCTCGGTCGGCTGATGGCGTGCTGGATGACGAGCCAAGCTGCATCAGATGCGTCTTTTCCGACTTTTTCTGATGAGGGAAATCCAATCTCATCTATGATTTCCTGTAGCCGCTCGGCGTTCTTAATATGCAGCGCTTCCATGTCAGGATGGTAGAGTGGCCCTAGCTCACCTGCGTTGACTATCTGCTGGCGCAGCTGCTCGTCCGCATCGCGCAGAGCGATTATCTCTTTTGCTAGTTCTGGGAATATCATAATGGCCTTGCTACTAGGACTTAAATTTACGTTTAGATCATATTAGATGATATAATTGCGGCCATAGTCAAGGAAGTCCTGCACTGTCTTAAAGCGACAATATGTCTAGCTTGAGCTAAATCTTGCCGGCTTGCAACTCGATGAGGCCTCTATTCTCCGCGCCATAGCTCCCAATAGGAAGCGCAAAAAGTAAACTTAGAATTTGCGTATGCGTCCTAAGCTTCAATCTTTTCTTTTCACAACAGCGCCATTTGTGTTGACGTATTTCAGGACGAGACACATTAGCCTGCCTGCGTGCCTAGGAAGGCAGGCACATTAGCACATTCGCACATTAGCCTACCATAGGTAGGTAGGCACATTAGCCTATCCACCTAACTTCGCAGTCCCAATGGAGATAAACGTATGAGCAAAGAGGTAGAGCATAACGAGACAAAGAAAAAACTGAGCTGGTCAGAGGTCAAGGATAGCCTATATGTCTTCAGCTACATCAAGCCGTATCGCTGGTACTTTGCAGCGGGTATGCTTTTGCTGGTCTTGGGCTCGGGGCTGTTTATGCTATTTCCCATGATCGTGG
>JAHDBH010000262.1 GCA_020630495.1 Saprospiraceae bacterium | reverse complement strand
TGAAACTGTGCATCGTCAGCGAAGGAATGATCAGGATATTTCTCAATGAATAGCTCATAGAGCGGCTTAGCCTGATCCTCGCGGTCCAGCACATCATCGAGCGTCTGAGCTTTGAGAAACAGCGCTTGTGGAGCAGTGGCCGTATCGCCAGGGTATTTGTTGAGAATCCAGTCATAGAGATTGATGCTCTTGCTATTGTGACCCATGGTCTTGGCAATTTCACTTGCTTTGTGGAGATAGACGGGTGTCTCTGGATCTGTCGGCATGGTGAGAGCACGAGCCTCTATAGCGTCTACGTAGGTGGTAGCAATATCGCGACGGACAACCTTGAGGCTATCGTCAAATATCTTGATGGCAAGCTCATTGATGAGCGCATCGATATCGGACCATCGAGCATCGATCTTAGCACGAGCATCCTTTGCAGCTTGCGAATCAGGGTAGCCCTCCATCAGACCAAGAAGCACTGCTTGACTTGCCACTGGCTTACCCATACGTTTAAAAGTCTCACCCATAAGGAGACTCGCATCAGGGGCCTTGACGTGACCGTGGAAATCTCTTAGGAACAATTGCAAAAGAGACATCTGCTGCTTGGGCATATCCTGGTCTTTGGCAACATGGATAGCTCTGTACATGAGATCACCCCTAGAGGCAATTTCTTCCTTATCACCACTATTGACTTCTGCGAGGAGCGCGTTGATGTAAGGTTCTGCCGTCTCTGTGGATGGATTCTCCTCATAGGCGGCTTTAGCAGCTGCAACTTCTGCGCTCTCTTGATTAGATTGACATGTAGTGAGGAGTAGTAGCGAAAGGGTAGTGAGGACAAGATACTTCATACTGCAAAGATATCATGCCTCGGTAGAGTCGGTGGAATCTTCGGGAACGGGCCCTGTGATCTCCTCGATCTTAGTGAGCAGCCAGGATGTGTTGTAAGAATCGCGATTGGACTTGATGGTAGAGTGGATCTTGAGGAGCTTGTCTTTGCTCGTGCCAGCGCGTAAGATTTTTTGTAGATACTTGATGAAGTTTTGATTGGGCTTCTTCAGCTTCTCAGGGATTGACTTCTCGCGGTAGAGTAGCACCTTAAAGGATTCCATCTGCGCATCGAGCACATCGTAGTAGTCTAGTTCGTAGAGTGCTGCGCAGCTGAGAAGCTTGGCGGTGAAGTTGAGATTGGGATCCTGGGACTCATAATCCCTTAGGTAAGTGAGCGCTGTCTCGAAGTCCGCTTGATAGAAGTATACCTGTGCAGTTGAGAGAGCGACGAGGCTCTCTCGATTTTGCTCGGGGAGCTTTGACTGGTAGTTTTTGATAAAGTCGAGAGTCCAATCGTATTCTTTGAGTCGGAG
>JAHDBH010000078.1 GCA_020630495.1 Saprospiraceae bacterium | reverse complement strand
CTCAGTGCCCCTCACTCATCATCATCTTTCCCCAGGCAATAGAAGCCGGCGTCGCGAGAGTAATATCTGATACCAACTCTGTAGGCAGCATGGTCGCAGGATCAGTAAGGTATACCTGCAGACGATCGCTGTCTTGATAGGCGATCACCAGATACATGCCCATAGGCCCTGTATGTATGTCTCTAGGCGTGGGGCCATCTAGGACTTTCACACCAGAGGCAATCAGGCCCTGACCCGGTATCACACGATAGAGAGTCATCGTAGCTCGAGCGGAAGTATCCTTGGCGCGATGAGCGGCGTAGATCATTCGACCATTGGGATGGAGGCGGATGGCCGAGCTCTGGAAGATCTCTGACGGATCAGCCCCTCCGGGTGCATAGACCATTAAGCGCTGCAGAGGCTCTATCACACTATCAGTAGCCATCAGATCGTACACAAGCAGCTCGTTACTTAGTTCTGTGAGGACTACCATCTGCGCTAGATCATGCAGTATGACCATATGTCGAGGCCCTGTTGCATCTCCTGTCACGAAGCTTCGGCTGATAGATGTACTAGAGGGTTCGTACTCATACACTGCATTGGATCCAAGATCCGTGATCAGCAGATGACCATCATAGTAGCTCACCATATGCGGATGCGATGATTCCTGCCGCGGATGATCAGACTGTATGTAAGGGAGCGATATGGTATCCGCGAGCTCTAGCTTACCATCTTTCCTTATTTTATATCGGCTCACGCCGCCGCCATAGTTTGCTACTGCCAGTTCCGTCTCGTCAGGGCTCAGTGCGAGGTGACATGGCCATAGACCATCGGAGTCTATACGTTGCACTTCGGACCATCCAGCTGCATCTCGGTGCAGCATCACCACTTGACCTGACTCGCTTCCATCAGGATGTCCTGTTTCTTCTACAGCGTAGAGCGTCTGCTCGTCGCGGGTCAGTGTGATGTAGCTGGGATTGGTGAGAGTGGCGATGATTTCTGGCTCAGATAAGTCTCCTGACATCAAGTCAAAGTCCAGTCGCGCTATACCAGTCGATTTTCCGTCTACGTGGCCTTCTGTACGCGTGTATGATCCTACGTAGCAGGAGACTATGGAGTCGTCCGCGTGGGAGTGGCAAGAAGCGAGGAGTAGTGATAGGAGGGAGGCTTTCGCCCAAATGTTCAGGCGAGTCAGCCAAACTGGCGTAGCCAAAATGCCATCTAGCCACCTAGTGACTGAGCAAAGTCTATAGATCCCATTCATCTTGCTGCACATCGTATACAAAGGTCGCTTTCTGGAAGGAGCATCAATCTAGCAGGCTGGATCTGTGAAGCACATCTGGTGCAGTTACCAAAGTCGGCTTGATCAATTTTTTTGAGCGCAAGCTCCAGCTTAGAGAGTTTCTCACGCTTACTGCGTAAGCTTGCTTCCATCACGCTCTTATTATTGATGGCATCCATACGGCTGACTCTGCCGAGGCTATTTTCTGGCTTGACGGGCTGGGTGACCTCCTCAAGCTTGCTTATCTCTGACTGCGTGCTCTGGATCAGCTCGTGTATCTGCTGGCTGAGTGACTGTCGCTCCTCATGAGTCATGATGGCTCTGATTTCCTGCTTGCGCGAAAGTCGAGGATGTTTCCCATGCTGTAGCAGACTCGACATCGCGGCTCGTAGCTTCCCTTGTCTCCTAGTAGGAACTGCTCGTCCTCTGCCACGAGTCTGTACGAGTGGGTCGCAAGATTGCCACAGTGAGGGCAGATGGCGTGCAGTTTAGTCACATACTCGGCTACTGACAAGATCTCTGCCATGGGCCCAAATGGCTTGCCCATAAAGTCCATATCAAGACCAGCCACGATCACACGCATGCCTCTCAGTGCAAGTCGCTGGACATGCTCGGTAAGCTCCTCATCAAAAAACTGTGCCTCATCAATCCCCACCACCTTCACCTGCGCAGGCACATTGAGAATGACACTTGAGTGCGACACGGGCTCAGCGTTAAAATCATTCTCATCATGACTCACTACATGATTCTGACTGTAGCGAGTGTCTTGCTGAGGCTTATAGACGATCACATCCTGATTAGCGTAGCGCGCCCGGCGCAGTCTGCGGATCAGCTCCTCTGTCTTTCCAGAAAACATAGAGCCGCAGATGACCTCTATCCAGCCGCTACGCTGCCCTCTAAAACTTGGCTCTAAAAACATTAAATCAGCATGTATCGTTACTCTACGCAGGACGAGCGATCATCTATCTTTGTGCTCCTATCGTCCCAGCATTTCTACTCGAAGATAGACAAAATCACCCGCTCACTTATGGACTACACACAGGCTAAAATCCTCACAGAAAAGATCTTAAACTTCATGCAGAGCCTAGAGCAGCAGGATAGTCCCGTGCTGCCTATGGAGCAGATGCTCTTGCAGAACTACGCTAAGGAACTCTATCATGCCCTTGGTGCTACGGATAAGCTGGCAGACAGCCCAGTGCACGATAAGTCTACTACATCACCACCCCTCAGCGAGACAATTACCGATACCGTGAGGGAAGAGGTCGCTGAAGTGGTACCTATCAGGCCAGATATCAAGGAGCAGGCCAAGGATGAAAACATGGAGATCAGTACCTCTGGCAAAGCACCAGCTGATAATAGTGAGAGCGCCAAGCGATTTCCAGAGATGGAGAAGGGTCACATAGAAACTGCTCAGGATCATGTCAAGACTCAGCCTCTTAATCGACTACAGGACTTCATCGAAGAGGCCACTCCCGCAGCAGAAGCGCGTGAGAAAGTAGAAGATAAGCCAGTACCTAAAGCAACATCAGACTCTCCTACTGAGACCACGCCCACACCAGACGCACCAGCTAAGCGCCCCATCAAAAAATTTGGCCCACCATCACGCACAGAAACCTCGGTGCCCGAGACTGAGTCAAAGTCTACGAATTTCAAGCCATCAGAACCTATAAAATCTTTCTCCGCAGAAGCAGATAACAGTAGATCCACCGACTTCAAGCCATCAGAACCCGTCAAGTCATTTAAACCAGCAGAAAGCTCGGCATCCCAGACTCCGCCTATGAGCAGGATCATTCCACCAGAGATCGCCGAGCTCTTTGAAGTCACTGCTGCACGCGATCTGTCCGAGAAACTAGGTGAGTCCAAGCTCGATGATATCTCCAAAGCAATGGGCATCAACGAAAAGATCTTTACAGTCAATGAATTATTTGACGGAGATCATGATGCCTTTGACGATACGCTGAGAAAGCTCAATGCCAAGACTTCTCTCAAGCAAGCTCAGGATTTTCTAGCACGCGACATCGCTCAGAAATTTGACTGGGCAGACGCTTCTCGGCAGAAGAAAGCAAAAAACTTTATTAAGTTGGTCAAGCGATTGTATGCGTAAGTAGCACTGGTACGCCTTTGAGATTGGCCGGGAATTGAATAATAAGCTACGGGATTCACCCCACGGTCCAATAAGCGCTTATCACAAACTGCATGGTGAGCCCTGCAGCTTTACACTACGCATGAATATTCACTCTAGATTAAATCATCTAACTGCGTGGCTCACCCCGCGGTATTTCTATAGGGTGAATCCTGCAGCCACACTGCCTTGATACTTGTGAAATAGTAATTAATCATTTATAGCTATGGGGTTTACCACTCGGTGGTTACGTAAATTGCTTTGCCATCCTGCAGGGTAAACCTCACAGCTGAGTCGTTTCTGTATTATTTCACTTTTAATTATGGCATATAACTGCGGGATTTACCTCGCGGCGGTTATAAAATTCCTGTGACACCTGCTCAGCTTCCTACGGCTTCCAGATATAATAATCGTAATAGTAATCCGAATCCACGAGCTCAGCATCAGTACTCCTGAGCCAATTCATAGCGCCGTGGACGCCAGGATCGGTCATAGGCTGGTGCTTGGGCTTGTAGTCTGAGGTGCCAGCGTAGAAAGCTCGATTAACCATGATTAATATCGTCTGTCCATTAATTGCCTCTAGCAGACGCCTACGAGGAGCGGCTACATCGATCGCATGATCAATGCTGTCTATGGGATGAGCCAGTAGATCCCACATAGCCTCCGCGTCTTGGATAGGTGTGCGAGACATTTGGCTGGCCATATTGGGTAGTCCTAGTCCCAGGGAAGTTTGGCTATGATGAGTCATCTGTATCCGGTGCGGATCTATAGTGATGTCTAGCTCTTCTGTGCCCACGTGATAGTAGGGGAGCGGTAAGAGCGCATTTGGCCGAAAGGCCCCAAGTGTCTCAGCCCTATCTCCCAGTCGCTCGGTAATGGCTCGCGCAGAGAGTGTGCTCTGCTTATTATAATTCTTAGAAAATGATTGCACTCTACCCGCTACATCAGTAAGACCCATGATCACAGGAATCCAGAGCAGATATTTCCATGCTGTCTTACTGCTCCGATATATATGTGCTATCCACGCCGCTGCTCCGATCCCGAGTGCCCAGTACATCCACCAGGCAAATCGGCCCAGGCATCGGAAGTGCTCCACACCTGACCAGAGCGGCTTGATCCACTCTAGGATATTAAGCCAATTATGGTGCCGCTTTCCGAGGACGACCTCATCATCACCAAGCCCGATAAAATAGCAAATGGTACCTACCGCAAGTAATATCAATAGATATCGCTGGCGCTTGATCATAGGCCAGTAATGCCTGGCGCGACCAAGAAGTAGCACCAGCAGTACAGGAAGACTAAGTAGCAGAAACCAGCCGAGATACATCTGGCCTTCGTAATTTATAGGGCCAGACGCTGCTAGTGGAAAATCGATAAGCATCTCGGCAGGACTGGTATATAAGCTGCGGATATTATGCTCCCAATTATCCCAGCCGTATCCATTGGCCCCTTCGCGGCGGAGGCTGTAGCGATCGTCGATAAGCCGCAGCGAGATGAATACACCCGCCGCACTCGCGGCCAGTGCAATTGCGCTTGAGACTAGCCATCGCCACCACCAAGATCTGCTGCGGGCTGTGCTGATGGCAGATATTCCTATATATAGTCCGCACATCAGTGCGAGTATAGGAAGATAATAGAGATGAATAAAGGAACTTAAAATCAGTAAAGCACATAGTGCAATGAGATATCGTCTAAGTCCTACTGAGTGTCGCTCGGCATAGGAGCTTTCCCAGCCTTGCAACAAATAAAGAGCGCAAATGAGAAATATCGCTGCTGATAAATTAAAATGACCTATAGCAAGCCGCACTGTCTGTGGACTGATCCACACCAGGATGATGCATATAGGAAGTAAGATAATTTGATGGCCTATGAGCCTGACGAGAAGTCTATAAAGTACAAGTGGTGCCAAGAAAAGACTGAGCATCCATATCCACGAATAAATTCCAAGTGAAACTTCACTGATGTCAAATAAATATTTATCAATCAGCTTGAGCGGTACTGCTATCAAGGGCGAATTATCTGTATAGATGATATAGTCGCCCCATGGATAATTCATCTGCTCATACGTCAGGATGCTTTCTTGCATATCATCGAGATATGCTCTGACGGTCAGGTAATTTTTGAAGCCGTCATACTCATTCTGAAACATGAAATCCGCTGGCCTAGTCAGTAGCGATGGAAAGCTACACAGCACACATACCATGCTCGCAACTGCGAGGAGTGCATAGTGCTGACGTGCAGTGCGGATAATCTTCATGAATAGAGAAAGGGTGATTTCTCAGCGAAATTACCCTTTCTTTCATATCCTATGGACATATGCACCTGGCCGCCAGTTAGAATAGACAGTACCATGAAGATCAATATGTAAATGTGCTTATATGACCATTTATCGATGAGCAGATATGGCATCTAGATGCGTTTCACTTTCTACTGGAAGTCGGCAGACAGGACCATCACAGAGTGACAGTCATAGAACCGACACCGAGCGACATCTACGGTGCATCAGCTGACATGACCCTTAGATGCCTCTTGATCTCAGGCTTCAGTGCTTCGGCAGCATCGTATACTAAGGACTCATCTGTGGGAAAGCTGACGATAGGCTGTGACATATATCTGCGCGCATCTGAGCTCAGCGCTCGCTGGTCTCCCGAGTAGCTACTCGTCCAGTGCTCAAATATGGCGTTGCTCTGAATGCGCTGACTCGAGATGAGCTCGTTACTGCTATGATCGTAGAAGTCTAGACTCCCTTCTATGATTGCCTCCTTGTACTGGCATACTTCGCGGACGTCAGCGCGCACTTCGATATAGTTGGGCTCTGTGATATCATTACCTAGCGTATCCTTGGCTACATTACCATTGGCATCGAGGACATACCTATTTCCATCGCGCACTTCACGCGTCTCGGTAAATCGGTTCTCTTTGTATTGTTCAGGACTCACATCTAGGCTACGGATCTTGATGATTGCAGAGTAGTCTATCGCGACCTCTGGCCGTATGGTATGATAGCGGACCCAGCGACTGTCCAGACCGCTAAGAGATATATCGAGTAATACATCTTCAAAGTCACGATCTAGGATGGCCGTGCTATTATTCACCATTTCTAGATACACATGATTCTGACCTAGACGGAGTGCTCGATCCATCTGACGATCTGTATCCAGATACTCTTCATAGAGGTAGTCGATACGTACTAGACGGTCATAAGCACGGCGAGCTGCGAGCTTATCACCAGCTTCGGCATCCTCGAGCATATCCTGGGCACTAGCATAGAGGTAGGCGGCGGCATTTTTTCGGCTTTCGCCCAAATGCGTCTGTACATCCAGCATATCAAAAAAGGCCACATATCCAGTCTTGGCACGCAGAGGTAGCAATGGCTTTATTCTGTGCTGTCGCTCATCTATGCGTGTGTAAAGAGCATGGATTTCTTCCCATGCGGAGTCATCGCCAGATGCTTTGAGAGCAGCGATGCGATCGAGGTCACGATCATTAGCTAGATGAAAAGCGTGCTCGATGACCAGCACAAAATCTTCTTTTTTCTTTTTCTTGCCACGAATCTTCTTGATGGATTCAGAGATGGCTCGGTCGTAGTCACCAGTCTCCAATATTTCCTGAGCTGTCTTGCAGGAGACGAGTAGTAAGAGGGCCATCAGTAATGTTGCGAAGTGTGTAGTTTTTGTTTTCATGGCAGTGGGTTTTATTCGGTCATGTAATCATATTGTTAATATAGCCCGCTTGCTACGGCTTCTTGGAGACATAAGTCGAGTATTAACGCGGTGATAAGCTTATCCAGAAGCATTTATCACTTTGATAAGAGTAGCTAAGAAATAAGTAACAGCTTGATCGATTGAGATCATACGGAGCGAGCGACCTTGCTAGATCGGCTCCGAGAAGGAATGTTCTGCGATGACCAGAGCTACATAGGATTACTTACCAGGTGAGTCACGATGAGAATTTAGTACTCTGATGACGAGCAAGAGGCTGTACATTGCTCAGGGTGAGTGAAGTCATTCATCGTAGCCCCTATCTATTCCCTGATGGATAGCGGGGATACCATCTTGCATCCAGCGTGGCATTTCCGCACCCTTCAGATAGTGGTCAAAAAACTGCTTCATTCGTATCTGAAAGTCCAGACGATTTTGCCACTTGAGTGGCCAGTGAGGTTCGTCATTATAGTTTAGCATCCATGCAGGCTTGCCGAGTCGTCGTAGCCCTACAAAGTACTCGATGCCCTGGTACCACGGGACTGCGCCGTCCGCATCATTGTGAAGGATGAGTACAGGCGTATTCATTTTATCCAGATAAAAGAGCGGGCTATTTTCTAGGTAGAGTTCTCGGTCTTCCCATAGGGTAGCACCTATGCGGCTCTGTGTCTTCTCATATTGAAACATTCGGCTCATGCCTGATCCCCATCGGATTCCTCCATAGGCACTTGTCATATTGACCACAGGAGCACCAGACTCGGCGCAGGCAAATATATCTGTACGAGTAAGAAGATGCGCCACTTGATAGCCTCCCCAGCTATGACCCTGTACGCCGATCCGAGCTCGGTCTATGGATGCGACATCTATCACAGATTCTATACCTGATAGCACGTCTTCTTCGCTGCTGCGGCCAGGATATCCTATGTGGTAAGAGACATCTGGATTGAAGATCACATAGCCATCGCTGAGATATAGAGGATAATTGATGGTGCTGCGATGCGCCTGCGGGCTGCGATGTCGGTAGAGACCATCGCTATTTCTTTCATAGAAGTTGACCAATAGTGGATAGCTCTTCTCTGCGGACCAGTCTGGAGGCAAGTACAGCAGGCCCTGCATCACTTCTCCATCGCTACTCGTCCACTCATGCAGTCTCACCGAGCCCCATGCATACTGGGAAAGCTGCGGATTAGCATCGCTGATCTGCCGGTGGGCATCGAGATCAGGCCCTGATAGCAAGAGATCTGGAAATCGGTCCATGCTCTCGCGCGTATGTAGGTAGACCTCAGCATCTTGTGCCTTGTAGATGCGGCGGCCCAGCTGATAAGATCCTAGGTGCTCCGTCAATGTGCCATCTGGCATCAGCCAAGCATATCCGCTTTGCTTAGACTGCATATCCATGACGGATAGGAGCTGAGCTCGTCTCGTATCTATAGTATCTGCCTCGCTGTCCGTAGATATATGTCGATATCGCAACTGTGATTCACGTCCTCGTGTCAGTCTCACAGGTGTGTCACCAGCAGGATCCGCCACCCATATATCGTAGCGATCATAGAGCCATATCTTATCATCATCATTGATCCATCCAGGGCTGCCGTAGGCGCGTGGATCCATGGGTCTGTCGTTGAGTTCGTCTGTCCAGGTACTTAGCTCCGAGTTGGCCACGACGTACTCGGTCCCAGTCGATAAGTGATAGCTTGTCCAGGCATCTGCCTCATCATCGTACCAGTAGATGTATTGTCGATGTGGAGAGAGTTGCGGTCTGCCGTTGAGACGCTGATAGATCATCTCGTTAGCTCCAGTCTTACTATTGATAAGGTACACGTCATTCTGTGTCTTCCCTATCCACGAGATGTCTTGCTGGTAGGGCAAGTTGCTCACTCCTACATAGACCTCACTCAGTGACTTGTCAGTCAAATATACCCTAGGTATTTCCTCTGACTCTAGCTGCACAAAGGCATGATCCTCTATGTCATAGGCGCACAGATAACTACGCTTTTTCTCGTCAGAGGCATTGACTTTCTGCTGCGTGTAGAGTAAGGGATCCTTATAGTTCCAGATTTCTACTTGTACGATTTCTTCGTCTAGCAGCGATGTGTCTTGTAGCAGCGGATGAGGTCTGATACCGAAGTATAGGCCCATGCCATCCTCAGTAAAGTTGAGCGAGCGATCTGGACTGATCGTATGACCAGCGGGTAGCCAGACGCTCTTGCGATCGAGGATGATAGTACTTGCCCCTTGATCGTGGCTCCAGTAGTGCAATTCATAGGGTCGCTGGAGCGCTTTGGTTGTATCACTGTCCAGGACGAGCGCTATCTGGGAAGCGTCCTCAGATATAGTCCATTGATAAAGTTTGACATCACCTTGATAAATCATCTTGCTGGTGCCGCTGCTCAGGTCTTCCAGATAGATCCCTGGTAGGATCAGACTATCGTCTCCACTGGTGTGATACATCATTGCCGCCGAGTCCTCTGCAAAGGCAAAGTCAAGCACAAAAGGAAATGTGTCCTTACTGTCTGACGATAGATGATCTAGATAGAGATGAAATCCATTGTCACTGTCTTCGCTTTTCACGTAGAGAGAGTCATCAGCTTTTGTGTCTTGGGTGTAAGCGAGGTAGCCAGGGTAGTTTTCTGGTATCTCATACGACTTGACTGCAGGCACTTCTATGGTCTCTGCATTACTGAGAGTGATGAGCACCAAGGTGTCTTTTGGTAGCTCTTTCTTTTTCTTGCCAGCTCGCTTTTGTTCGCGGAGATAGTTCATCTCAGCTACGCGCATATAGCTGAAGTAGTTAGAACCACCAGAGAAGCCGCCTTGGGTACCACGTGCGAGCCGCATCTCTGCACTTTGAGATATATCGTATAGTATGATGGTATCATTGTCATGATCTGCACGCAGCTGATAGCTAGCGTAGCTACCATCATCGCTGATCCGCACGTCTGCTATGCGATTCCAGGTAGCAAAGTCATCAGTGGTAATCGACTTTTGTTGACCATTAAGCGTCGTAGCTGACCATAGGAAGGCTAGGGTGAGTATCCCGAGCCACTGTGATATAGTGTTATGCATATCGTAAATATAGCAGCTGCCTCTTTGCCATATCCTACATTTGTACTTCACTATACGATAGATTCTATGAGATATATGATGATGGCGCTTTTCTGCGCATGCTCTATGATGGTCCTTGCGCAGCAGGAGGACATAGAGATCACTGATAAGAAGGATGGCACTACCTACAGCGTAGAATTTACCGATGGAGGGCTGATCCGAAAGTTTGTGGTAGAGTCAGAAGACAGCAAGTCCAAGGCTAAGCTTCCCAAGACACTCGAGAAGTACAAGTGGAACAAGATTAAAGATGGTCTTTGGACTACCATGAAGGAACCCGAGGGCGGCTACAAGACTACATTTGAAGGTAGCCGACAGTTCAATGTCCACTACAGTGGTTACTTGTACGATGGAGGTAAGAAGTTTGACTCCAGCCTAGATAGAAACGAACCATTAGTTGGCACCTACGATCGCCTGATTAAAGGATTTAGCCTAGGTATGGCTAATATGGAAGCGGGTGATTTTGCAGTGTTTAAGATAGCACCCGAGATGGGCTATGGTGACAAAGATCTGGGTATCATCCCACCTGGTAGTACGCTGGTCTTTTACATTTATAAGATTGATGAGCCAGGAGCGACTTTCTAGTGCTCTCATTTGCCGTCACTGAGCGGAGCCGAA
>JAHDBH010000261.1 GCA_020630495.1 Saprospiraceae bacterium | reverse complement strand
CAAGGTCAATGAAGCCGACTCTTTCGCTTCTGATGGTGGAGTCATCCCGCAGGGCATCGAGCTCAATAAAATGATGTCCTCCATGCGAGCGGTGACTATAGCTGAGGTGCATGGATATTGCTTCACTGGTGCTCTCGAGTTGGCTTTGATGTTTGACATGATTTTTTGTGATGAAGCGACTAAGTTTGGAGATACTCACTCCAAGTGGGCAATCGTACCTCGCTGGGGTATGACGCAGCGGCTGGCACGCAGATGCGGTATAGCTCGAGCTAAGGAGATGTCATTCAGAGCTCATCATGTGCTCGGTCCTGAGGCTGAGCGTATCGGACTCGCTAATCGATGCTATCCCACTGGAGAGCTGACAGCAGGTGTCGATCAAGTCGTGTCTGATATCATGGGTAACAGCAAAGAAGCGATCGCCGTCATCAAGCGACTCTACAATGATGGTTGGGCGACTACTTTAGCCGAAGGATTACAAATAGAATTAGACGAAGATCCAAATCTGTCAGATACCTCGTCGATGCTTGACCAGTTTGAGCAAAAGAAGGGGGAGAAATAGTATATTTCCTACCAAAGAAAAAATAGAGAAAATGAAAGGCAAAATAGCAGTGGTGACAGGAGGAGGATCAGGTATCGGGAGGGCGACCTGCAGAGATCTGGCTAAGCGTGGAGCTACGGTAGTCGTCGCAGATATAGATATGTATGGTGCGGACAAGACCTGTGGTGCGATCCTCGAGGATGAAGGAGACGCTATCGCCTATGAAATCGATGTCAGAGACAAGGCGCAAGTCAATAGGTTGATCTCCGAGACCATGGATCAGTATGGGCGTATCGATAGATTCATCAATAATGCGGGCATCGGTGGTGATCTGAAGCCACTGGAGCAGTATGATGATGATATGATGGAGCAGATCCTCGATGTCAATGTCAAAGGGGTCTGGCACTGTCTCAAGGCGGTCTTGCCGATCATGCGTGAGCAGGGTAGTGGTAGTATCGTCAATATCTCATCAGTAGCAGGTATCGGTGCTGCGCCTCGGATGAGTGCATATGCTGCGTCAAAGCATGCTGTCATCGGTCTGACTCGTACCGCTGCCTCAGAATATGGGAAGTACAATGTCCGTGTCAATGCGGTATGTCCTACTGTCATCGATACGCCGATGGGTCGGAGCTACATGGATGAAAATGAAGAAATACTAAAGATGGTAAAGGCCTCTATCCCGATGAAGCGCTTTGGAGAGGCTTTTGAAGTGGCACAGACTATCGCTTGGCTATGTAGTGAAGAGAGTAGTTTTGTCACAGGACAGGCTTTAGCGGTAGATGGTGGTATGAAAGCCTAATGTGATATGGACATGGGCATTTTCACAGCTAT
>JAHDBH010000260.1 GCA_020630495.1 Saprospiraceae bacterium | reverse complement strand
TTCCTGGCTTTGCGACGATTACAGGATTTCTGTTGATGCTGTTTGGTCTGATGGCACTCGGTTACCTGCTAGATCGCTTCCGTATCGTGATTTTCAGTCAGATCCACATAGGCTGGATCGTGCTCCTGCTCGTCAGTTTTCCGCTACTGGTGTGGTGGGGATGGAGGCGAGTGCGTGGTGGGTGATCTGCTAGGGTAGATATATCTTATCTCTTCGTACCATGGAGTTATCCTCGTTTCTTTCATTTTTAGAAGTACACCATGAGTAGTGTGATTACTCAGAGGGCTACTATGCCGTCTTGATAGTCTGCCTGATCTTCCCTAATGGAGATGTGTCCAGTCTAAGAGAGGCAGACTTTCTCATCATTCTGATGGCATTGTTCTATATGCGGGTGGAGCCTCGAGATTCGACTTGCTTGGAGTACGGAGCGCTTTGATTGGCGAGGGGTTATCTATTGATGTCGCCCTGTCTCTCAGAGTAAGTAAATTGTCAGACGATTGCTGACGCTAGGGTGGGCCTGCCTGGGAAGAAGGTATTTGGTCATGCGCAAGAAGTCAGATAGGAGTCTGACCCGACACCATTCGTTTTACTCTAGTTTATTTCAAGCCAGCTATTTGATCCAGTTCTTCCTTGATATTTCTTGCCTCTTCTTCCAGATCATAGTCATCTTGGAGTCCTAGCCAAAATTTAGCAGTGGTTCCGAAGTATCTAGATAATCGTAGAGCAGTATCAGCTGTTATGCGCCTGTTACCCTTGATGATTTGACTGGTCCTCGTCTGAGGTATTCCTACAGCTTTAGACAATCGGTATGCGGTGATGCCCATTGGTTTTAGAAATTCTTCTTCAAGTATTTCTCCTGGATGTATGTTTCTGAGTCTACTCATGATAATCTACTACTTGCACTAAAAAGGCGTTAGATTGGCGCCATTGAAAAACTACACGATACTGGTCATTTATTCGAATTGCGTATTAACTCGACATTGACCCCTTTAGTCGCTTTAATCTGTTTCCTGGTGGAATTCTCAAATCATGAATGTTATGAGCGTTATGAAGCATTCTCAATTTTCTTCGTGCGACTTCTTGAATACTTCTTGGGAGTATACGAGACTGTTGGCTGCTCCAAATTAATTCTGCTTCTTTATCATTAAAAGTCTTTATCACCTCACGTCAAGAATAGTAACGCGCAACGATACTAATTCGTGCCAGCATAGAGCATCTGTATTCATCGCTAATAGGCGTGAGCGTGGGATGTAGGGGTAAGCCAGACATCTACCAGTAGTACGTGTAGATCAGTCAAAGAGTACGTTGAATCTGGTCTGATAGTGAATGAGGTAGGCTTTTTTTCCTCGAGTGCTGAGATGGGATCTAGAGAT
>JAHDBH010000077.1 GCA_020630495.1 Saprospiraceae bacterium | reverse complement strand
TACAGAAGCGAAGAGTCTGCCGATGACATCTTCACTGTGACCGGAAATCAAGTCAAGCTATCCTTAGTTCCAGAGGAAGCATTTGTATTTGCTCTACTGGATATACATGGCAGGATCATCCATCAGAGCCTAGGCTCTGCAGACACTTCCATAGATCTACCCGATCTCCCAGGGATCTATGTGGCCTATTACCGTAGCACGTCTACGATCGTCAGTCGGCTTATCATACGATAGGAATTTATGATATATTAATGACGGTTTTCGTCAGGAAGACACTGAAATATGTAACTTTCTCTCTGTGAGAAAGACCTATCTCATCCTACTATTGATCTGTGGTATCTGCGCGCAGGTCTCAGGCCAGTGCGACGGCCCCACGAGTGACATCATTCTGACTGAGATCATGTACAATCCTTGTGAGCTCGGTGACGGATCTGGACAGGGGTCAGATACCGAGTTTGAGTTCATTGAGATATATAATCGGGGTGCTTCTGGGGTGGATATTGCTGGCTGGAGCTTCACAGGAGTGACCTATACCTTTCCAGCTGGCACGAGCTTGGATCCTGGTCAGTACGCCCTCATAGCGCGTGATATAGCTCAACTCCCAGGATGTGGTACCTGCTTACGTGCTGAGTTCACTGGCAGCTTGACCAATGGAGGTGAGACAATATCCCTAGACGATTGTAATGGAATTGAAGTATTCTCGGTGACGTACAATGACTCCGATGGAAAAGGGACCTCGGGCGAAAACTGGGTCGACTGTGCAGACGGACGATGTGCTTCTCTAGCGCTCGACGATCTCACCCTAGCGGAGCCAGCTCTCTATGCATTTGACAATTGGATGCCAGGAGCATTTGACAAGGCTGCTAATAGCTTTGGAAGTCCAGGCCTGCCCAATGAAAGTGGCTGCTGCCTCCTCACTGGTACTGCTGAGATAGAGTGTGACGGCACCAGCTTCTATAGAGCAGTCATACCATTCAGTGATGGCTGTATCAATCGAGACGATCATACCATATCGACCACGGCAGGAGTCATAGCAGGAATCGATCCAGACGCATCTGGGGGTGGAGCCATATTCATAGAGATGATACCTATAGGGAGTATGGTGACAGTGACTATTGCTAGCATCTTTGGGTGCGATATTGAGTACAATCTTGCATCTCCAGATTGCCTAGAAGACTGCATGCTTGAGATAGAACTGAGCGCTGAGTGCACGGACAATGACAATGCCGTGGAAGAGTACTACCTAGCCATAGATGTCATCGAGAGTAATCCCAATAGTACCTCTGTTGACATCTACTTTGATGACATATTTTTTGCATCATATGACCACGCTGATCTGCCAGATACGCTTTATAACCAAGATGGCACAGACTATGAACTCATATGTGTGCAAGCCGTGGATCCAGCTAGCCTTCCTAAGCTTACGATTACCCTTATAGACTTTGATCCAGCTAGTGGCAGTGAGTCTATTCAGATTACTAATACGGGTGCGCCCGTGGATCTGCAGAATTATCAGATCAATGATGACCTCTATCTCGTAAATGGCACTGTACGTCACATATTTGCCTCGAGTACTATCCTGGGTACAGACGCGACATTGACGCTGCTGACCACTGAGTTTGATTCTAACGGCGATGGTGTTCCAGATGGTTCTACTCTTGTATTTAACAATACCGGAGATTTTGGCCTGTTACTCGATCCATCTCTCAATGTAGTCAGCAGTCTCAGCTATGGCGAAGATGACATAAGTCCTATCACTCGCGACCCATTGGATCCCATAGGCTTCTGCGCAGATACGGCCTGCTTTGAGGAGCCGTGTCTTCCCAGCGTGATGTGGGCAAGGAATCTTATAGTACATCTGTCTTATGAGGATGCGTCAGTCGCTATCAGCTGGAGCGTGCAGTCCGAGTGGAATCTGAGCCACTACCTCATCGAGCACAGTGTAGATGGTAGGGTATGGAGCGCTTTCGCGCAAATGCCTGCACGTGGCAGCGCTACCATCCAGCACTATGAGATGCATCACCATACCTTCTCCTCGGGAATAAATTACTACAGGATCACGCAAGTCTCGGAGGCAGGTGATACACGAGCCGGATCTGTAGAGTCCATACGCATATTGCGTGGAGGTGAGATGCAGTGGTATGCAGATGGTCGCATATACTATGAGCAGGATGCGGCACATAGTCACAGACTTTATGCTATGGATGGGGCGCTGGTGCAAGAGGAACGTCAGATTTTATCAGGCTCTATTCCAGTGCACATGCTCCCCGCAGGACTGTACATCTCAGTGTTCTACGCCGAGGACGGTGAAGTACTGTCTGCCAAGAGATACTTGCTCGACTGAGTCAAGTAAGTGTCACAGGACAAGTAGCATGCCAGTGGTAAGATCTGTGCTAGAGGCTACCTTTGCACCATGCCGACACTATCCATAGTCATACCTGTATACAATGAAGAGCAGACGATACATCTGATCCTAGAGAAGATCCGTGAAGTGAAGCTTCCAGAAGGTCTCGATAGAGAGATCATACTCGTCAATGATGGCTCTACAGATAACTCTGTACAGGCACTCGAGAGCTACATGGCTTCTCATCCTGAGGAGCCCCTCCAGCTGTACCTGCAAGATCCTAATCAAGGCAAAGGCGCTGCACTACATCGCGGTATCAAGGAGGCCAAAGGCGATTATATCATCATACAGGATGCTGATCTGGAATATGATCCCCAAGAATACAATCTGCTCCTACCGCCCATACTCGAGGGTCATGCTGATGTGGTCTATGGTAGTAGATTCATGGGAGGTAAGCCGCATAGGATCCTATTCTTCTGGCATAGCATAGGAAACAAGTTTCTCACCTTCCTCTCCAATATGTTTACCAATCTCAATCTCACGGATATGGAGACATGCTACAAGCTCTTCCGAGCGGATATCGTCCAAGGACTGACGCTACGAGAAAAGCGATTTGGCTTTGAGCCTGAAGTCACTGCCAAGCTTTCTCGCATTCCCAATATCAGAATTTACGAAGTGGGAATTTCCTACTATGGTCGCACCTATGAGGAAGGTAAAAAGATTGGGGCCAAGGACGGGTTTAGAGCTATCTACTGTATTCTTAAATATGGGCTATTCAGAGCTAGATGATCTATTAATTTATAGCCTCCACTGCGTTGTCACATTGCGTCTCATGTCTTGACATATTGACTGTAGAGTCATAGTACTTCACATAGATCTATTCTGATCCTAGTAGAGCCATTTTCTGTCTATGCACCGCAGATGGCAAAAGCCGCAGTAATAATCAGCTCAGCATTGTCACCTCATCTTCTCCTATATGTATCGTGCGCAACTCTGATGTCCGCGTAGCTATGTCACCAGATGCATTCTCAAGTCGCAGTACACCGCGCGGGCATACAGCACTACACACTCCGCATCCCACGCAGCTGGATCGCACGATGTCTTGCCCGCGCTGAGCATAGTGGCGCACATCTATACCCATCTCGCAGTAGGTGCTGCAGTTTCCGCAGGAGATGCACTGGCCGCCATTTACCGTGATGCGGAAGCGCGATTTGAATCTTTGCACTAGGCCCAGATATGCCGCTAGTGGACAGCCAAAGCGGCACCACATACGATTGCCCATGAGAGGATAAAATCCTGTGCCCACCACTCCTGCAAAGGCACTACCAATCAAAAATCCGTACCATGTGCGCACCTGCTCACTATTGAGAAATCCAAGTCTGGCCGATCCGCTGAAATAACTGATCAGCACAAGTATCGTCATCACTACGGCAAATACCAATACGGCGTGTATCGTGAACCGCTCGATTTTCCATGCACGTAAGCTCTTATCACTTAGCTGCCGATAGGGATCTCCCATGGTCTCTGCCAGACCTCCGCAGCCACAGACCCAGCTACAGTACCAGCGCTTCCCAAAGAAATAAGTAATCACTGGTACAGCGATGACGATCAGAGCAATTCCCCATACGAGCATAAATATGCCAAGGCCACCGCTATCTAGTAATTTATTTAAATTCCAATCAAAAAAGAAGGTGTAATTAAGCGGCCATATATTTTTAAAATCATAGTACGGCTGATTAAGTCTCACCATGATCTCTGGAATGAGAAAAGCAAAAGCCGTCTGAAAAAACATTACTGAGCCAGTACGAATCATCTGGTACGTATTGTGCCGATACTTAGCGATCATGCGTATGCCCATCACGATCACTATGATCGTATACATGAATCCGTAGAGAAACCACTGGCTCGCAGGGCCACCACTAAGTGCTTCGCTGATAGGATTGACGAGTTGTATCCAGCCCTGGATATAACTGGGCGCCCAATAAAGTAAAATATAAAATCCGATAAGATATATCCCTGTAAATATGCCAAACCATCCCGTGATACTAGGTCCTGCCGATCTTGCAGGCTGATTCTTAGCACTGTCTTGCTGGATCATTACCAGATAGAGTATGATAGCTCCAGCAGCAACTGTGAGTGCCGTCCAGATCCAACTTCCGCCCATATAGATGATGCCATAGCCTAGTACTCCAGCGATAGTGAGTGAGAGGACCGCAGCTCTTGGTGCTAGTCGGAGTCCACGCTGATAGCTGCGATGATAGACATGATCATTTTTGATGCCAGGAAGCTTTGCAAATGATGGCAATATATAGAGCAGGCCACCTATGATACCTAGGCCAAATGTCAGAAAAAACCATAGCCACGGCGACTTGGAAATCGGCCCCGCTGTGCTAGATGAGACGATGCTCGAGATATATTCCTTGATTTTCCAGTCACCTATCTTGTAATCCCACTCTGCCACACCCTCGGGTAATCCTTGTGCGTCCACCTCTGCCTGGAGCATGGACTGGGCATCTTTGATAGTCGTCTTGAGGCGTGGTGCGAATGTCCATATACTCTGAGGCTCGCCGCCCTGTAATCCACTCTGAGCTGCTGCGTTGGTAATGGCCGTCCTATGCACATCATTGTCCACAGCGAGTTCTCCAGCCATTTGGAATTTACTCAGATGAAGGCAAGCGGTAAATAGAAGAAGACCTATAAAAAATAAGGTGAGACCGATTTTCTTTATGATTTCCATGAGGCTTATGATCTGAGGTTAAGGAAGGTGAGGACTTGGTCTAGGTTTCGCTTTTTGCGTAAGCTGAGACTCTTACCTGTAGCTTGATTGTATTGATCTACGAGATCTTGCTCATACTGCTTACAGAATTCTGGGTCAAAATTTGCCAGTGAGATATCCTGTAAGACCGTATCGAGAGAGGCCTTATCCAAGATCCATTTTTCGCAGACCTCATGTCTATAGCGCACTCCAAAGAGATTAAATCCACGGACGGCCTCTGTGGCAGTTTCATAGACGATGCGTATGGACTGTCGCCCATCACTATGCTCCCAGTAGAGCGTGCTCAGATCTTCTGGGAGTTGCGCAGGTACATCTCCATAGACTTGATACTCTATATCGAGAAACTTTGCACTGTTAAACCACAGTCTGGGGCGGTAGGGCTGTCGATCTCCCGTGAGTGTGTGAGCGACGGTCTCACCCATCATGCGCCCTGCGTACCAGATGGCTTCGATCGGTCTGCGACCAGGCTGAGGCTCGCGGAGCTCAGCGCAGTCGCCAAGAGCGTAGATGCCAGGGACACTTGTCTCTAGATAGTCATCTACGAGTATACCACGTCCAGTTTCTATGGGACCATCTTTTACCAGATCTATGCGTGGACTTACACCCGCTGTCAGACCCACATAGCCGCAGTCGATACGCTCACCCGTCTCCTTGATAGTTACCGCGCATGCTTTGCCCTGTCCGTCGTCAATGATTTCCCCGAGATTTACCCCCAGACGTAGATCGATATGATGCTCACGGATGTGCCTGCTGATCATGGCTGCCTCCTCCGCGGGTAGTACATTATCCCAGTAGTTGCTTTCGCGGACGATCATCGTCACAGGGATATCACGTGATCTGAACATCTCTGCCATCTCTATCCCGATCAGCCCGCCACCCACGATGACGGCACGCTTGAGACCTGGGGTATGGCGCTCCATGGCTTCGAGATCTTGCTTAGAATATAACCCATAGACCGCCTCCAGATCTTGTCCTGGCCAGCCAAATTTGTTGCTTTTTGATCCAGTAGCGAGTATGAGTTTGTCATATTTGATAGGGTTGGCTTTCGCCAAAATGACTTGATTACCACCATAGTCAATAGACTCTACATAGTCATGCACCAGATCGATACGATTTTTCTCCCAAAACCAATCTTCGTAGGGCTTGATATCAGTCCAGCGCATATGGCCCATATATACATACATGAGAGCCGTGCGGCTAAAAAAATGCTCGCTCTCTGCTGAGATGACAGTGATCTGATGATCAGATCGCTTACGGATATGGCGCGCGGCAGTGATGCCGCTCACACCGTTTCCTATGATGACTATGTGCATGGTTCACTGCGATTTTGGCGCAATATAATCCAATTATATCGTGTGGACTCGATGTGGTCATATGTGCGTCTCCGAGAGGACGGTCTCACATAGCCCGCTAGTCATATGAAGTGAATCGCTTAGACCCTAGAAGATGAAAGTAAAAATGCAAGCTCGTGGTGAGCTTGGATCTCATATATGGATGAGATCACGCAGGGTACTCTACAAAGTTTCTAGGCGTCTCGTAGAGACGTATCTGTAAGTCAAGCCGCTCTGGCAGCTGTACTCTCAGTAGATTGTAGATCACCACGGCGAAGTTTTCTGTACTTGGGATCGTATTAGCAAACTCTTCGGTATCTAGATTCAGATTCTTGTGGTCAAATCTATCTTCTACCTGCCGCTTGATGATCCCAGCAAGTATGCCTAGATCTATGACATAGCCGGTATCTGGATCTACTTCACCAGTCACCTTGACGATAAGCTCGTAGTTGTGGCCATGGTAATTGACATTATTACACTTGCCAAAGATTTCTTCATTTTTAGCGGCGGTCCAAGTATCATTGTGCACACGGTGGGCGGCATTGAAGTGTGCTTTGCGAAATACGGCAACTCTCATAGGTAGTCAGTGTAGTGATGTACTGCTTAAAGAGCAGAGGTGGCACTATTGTTTCTGAGTGAGCATCTAGAGCTCTGGTCATCCTGGGTATTTATTGACTCTGATCGAGATCTGTCTACCGATCATATTTCCAAGCTATATCGGCATGCCATAGCCGGATAGGAGCCTACTCGATGTAAACCACTTTCCTCAAGAATCTTATCCCTACACTGATCTCCAAAGTAAAATTTCGCACTTGCCTTGCTGGTAAGGTGATAGGAGGCCCACCTGGATTGCGCGGATTAGCTACATTTTCTATAGGGAATAATTGATCATATTGAGGACCTATATCTGGGTGTACACTGATCTCTAATATGCCTTCTACAAATTCGCTGAAGGGATACTCGATCCCACCTCCTGCTGATACCCCGTACACAAACTTTTGGACGAAAGTCTCAAAGAAATACGTACTGTAAAACTGTGGCTGATTCTGATCAAAATCTCCAATATTTGTCCCAATCGTATACTCTGCACGTAGGCCCAAGCTGTAAAAAGGCACTATCACACTCTGCCCGTAGAGCTTCTGCTTCACACCAAATCCCAAGCTGATATTATTAAATATAAATTCTTGATTGGGTGGACGGAATCTCACACCATTTCTGGTAAATATCCCACCGCTGCGGAGAGTGCTCCCACGCTGGTGATATCCCAGCTGCGCGTAGAAATCACGATTACTCGTCTCGCTGTTGCTCTCCACGGTCGCCGCTATGTGTCCGCGATAGAGAAATGATCTAGAGAAATTGTTCCACTTCTGTGATCCAGCACTCAGACCTCCCTTGACACCAAAGAAAGCTCCCTGTGCAGCAGCTCCCGCACAACATAGTACGATCATGGCTGCAGCTAATACAATGCGTGATTTCATAGGGTCAATATAGAGCTATTTTCTGACCTACACTCACCCCGCCACGTGGAAGATCATTGAGTTCTTGGAGGGCTTCTACCGATACGCCGTAGAGCCTGCTGATGCTGTAAAGTGTCTCGCCAGCGGTGACGATGTGATGCTGTAAGTCAGCGGTGCCAGTTGAGCCGGACTCTATAGGTTTCTCTCCGATGGTCATCTCAAAGAGGTACTCGCCATCGGGCGTGACTCTTGGAGAAGCGCTAGAGCGATCTGACGGAGTCTGCTGCACAGGTTTCATACCTCGGAGTTTAATCTTTTTACCCCGAGTTGGTGTAGCGCCCGTGCGCGTACGATTGTGTTCTGCCAGGGCCACAGCGGATACTCCGTAGAGCTGGGCTATGTCATGTATAGTCTCCTGGCCAGTGGCTTTGTGCTTCTTAGTAGTGCCGCGATAGTCAGAGGTTTTGGGTTCTATGAATATATTTTCACCCTTGCGCAGTCGATCTCGCGCTGGCCACTCATTGTAGTCACTCAGCTGATCGCGAGATATGCCTGCTTTCTGAGCTATCGTATTCAGATCCATTCCAGGAGTGTAGCCGATGGCGCGAGCACCATTTACCTTGTAGATGAGTTGACTGAAGTCATCTGGATCAGCAGCATCGCGCGCAGGGGGGGCAGCAATCGGACTGCTGGCTATGCTGACATCGTCTGCAGATCTGATCTGATCAAACTGGTAGAGCTGATACTTCTCGATCAAGCTGATGAGTAGGTCGGCGTACCTGGGATTAGTAGCATAGCCAGATTTCTTAAGTCCCTTGGCCCAAGATCTATAGTCCGTCACATCTAGGTCAAATAAAAAGCCGTACCGATACTCTTTGCGGGGATCACGGAGAAACTCCGAGTGTAGTCTGAAGGATTCCTCAGCGCTAGAAAATACTCGGAAGCACGATGGCTTGAGTTTACCATGCTGGTCGCGATCGTCATCTTCTCGGTAGTAGGTAGGTCCTGTCCATTGAGAACCACACTTGATGCCAAAGTGATTATTGGCCTCTACGGCAAGTGTGCTGCGACCGCTATTACTCTCTAGTATGCCCTGAGCGAGCTTGATACTCGCTGGTACACCCGTGGTGACCATCAGATCCTGAGCTATGGAGTGATAGAGGAGCACATAGTTTTGGACGGCGCTTGCATCTTCTGCGGTAGCGCGAAGATGACTCACCGCCAATAGAAAGAAAAAGGTAATGCTTACGTGACGCATGATGATAATTTCTTATATGATAGCAAAAATCGAACCAGCCAGTGTAGGAGATAACGAAGGATGCACTATGAGAGATGTGCCGATAGACGCAAGCTACTGAACAATAGCTGACTTCCAGCTGTCAAAGCTGGGTGGGAGGTGCATCACCTAAAATTTACCTACTTTCATCACAAATCAAACACAATGAATAATCTACTAGAAATGCTCCAGTCTACGCTGGGAGACAATGCCATGGAAGCTCTCGCTAGCCAGATGAGCGGCGCTGATCGTAAATCCACAGAAGCGGCTACTAACGGTATCATCTCACTGCTCACATCCGCCATGGCCAAGAATGCCAGTACACCCAGCGGAGCTCAGAGTCTGGTCTCAGCACTTGACCGCGATCATGATGGGTCTGTCCTCGATGATGTGATGGGTCTGATACAGGGTAGGCCTCAGGTCCAGAATCCCAAGGCCGTCAATGGCGCGGGTATCCTCAATCATCTCTTGGGTCAGGGGCAGACGAGAGACAATAGTATAGAGATGATCTCTCGTATGAGTGGCATCGACAAGAGCAATGTGGGAAGTATGATGATCAAGCTCGCTCCGCTCGTACTAGGTGCACTGGGCAAGGCCAGACATCAAGAGGGCTTGGATACCAACTCTGTCACTTCTCTTCTCAAGCGGAGTGTAGATAGCGCTGCTAATGAGCGTGCAGAGATGGGACTCATAGGGAAGTTTCTCGATAGAGACGGCGACGGAAGTGTCCTTGATGACATCGCAGGCATGGGAATCAATGCCTTTCTACGTCGTAGATAAGCGGATAGCTCACGGACTATAGCACAAATTGGCCTAGTCGCACGTTATGCTCAGTATGAAGTATGCGATAGTAATTCTAGTGGGCTTGCTGAGCCTGGTATCTTGTGATGTTGATAAGGAGGAGTCAAGCTCCAAAAGCGACCTAGCCACAGACCTAAGTGTGGCAGAGTTGATGCAGCGAGCCGAGCAGTACGTGCGCGTAGGCGAATACGAGCGTGCTATATCCGACTATACAGCTGTGCTTCAGGTAGACAGTCTGAGGCCAGAGGTATATCACAGCTTGGCTGATGCTCGTATGGACTACTACAAATCTCGAGCTGCGCTAGAGACCATGCTGGATGCTGCTGAGAGATTTCCTACGGACCTCCACACGCAGATAAAGCTGAGCGAGTATCAATATATCCTCAAGCAGTATGACGAAAGCCTCAAGACGATCGACAACATCCTCACGATCGATCCCGAGTATGCAGAGGCATACTTCATGTATGGTATGATCTACATGGAGCAAGGCAACGCCGATGCTGCCATCAAGTCGTTTCAGAGAGCCACAGAGATTGACTCAGATCATGCTGATAGCTGGATGATGCTCGGTAATCTCTACAGCGATCAGAAGAATGATCTGGCACTCCAGTGCTATGATAATGTAGTATCGATCAATCCAGAATCTGTAGAGGCACTGCACAACAAAGCCTTCTACTTCCAAAATACAGATAGAATAGCTCAGGCTAAGCAGCTCTATCGTGAGATCAACGAGCAAAATCCACAGTATACAGATGCCTACTTCAATACGGGCATCCTTTACCTAGAGCAAGACAGCCTGGAGCAAGCACTGCAGCACTTTGAGATAGCGACCAAGACTGATCCGCAGTACGCCATGGGCTATTACTATAAGGGAGTCACCTATGAGAAGATGGGTGATCCTCGCACGGCGCTTGCTATGTACCGCCAAGCGCTACAGTTCAGACCTGATTTTGTGAGAGCTCAGGAGGCTGCAGACTATCTTGAGAGTAAGATATAGGTGAGCG
>JAHDBH010000259.1 GCA_020630495.1 Saprospiraceae bacterium | reverse complement strand
GGAAAGATGGTGTGAGTGGGGTAGTGAAATGGATGAAGCACTAAGGCTCACAAATTGGACTAATTAAAAAGCCCTCATCACGTATAGCGATGAGGGCTTTAGTAAAATGGGTCTATGCAGGGTCTATAGATCTATCCAAGATCCTGCCGCATTGCAGACTCGGAGTTTATAATTTGTACCTGCAGAATTTCTCTGGAGGTACACATCACCTTCCTCGCACGTTGCAGGATCTGTCTGACTAGGGGGCATATTCATCACTCTATGTAGTTTAAGTACACCTGAGGTGCCACCAATTTCAATGTCATTGTTGAATACGGTGAGTGGACCGTTTCGGACCGTAGTCTCTACATTGATCTTCACTTCATCGACATCCACATCTACGATTGTAGAATTGTCATCCTTGAGTTTCATGATAGTGGTGGTGGCGCCAAGACCATCAGGTCTGTTCACCGTGACATAGCCCTTGGTGCCCGCACTGAAGGTACCAAAGTGAGCAGCAGTCTGACTGGTCTTCGTGATGTCTGGGACTACGTAGAGAGTGAAGTCTTCATCAGGCGCTACGTTCACGCCTATATTGTAATCGCTCGCGTCGAGAGTGAGGACTTTCTTATCTATCGAGCCTTGGTTTGTCCAGCCGAGATTAAGTTGTGCGTTCACACCGCTTGTATTGCTTGGATCGCCACGGAGATACCAGCGTGAGTCCGCATTCTGAGTATTACTGAAAGTTAGTACAGCAGCACCAGTAGATTGCTCATGCAGTCTGAAGGTCTCATTGCCCGTAGTTGCATTCTTAGCTGTATAGTCTATGTATCCCCATGAGCTATTTCCACTGCTGTCTTGCACTATGGCTTGACCATTGCGGTTCATGTCGGTCCCGTCAGGCAGGGTATAGGATTTATTGATACGCAAAGTGCCATCGGCGCCAAATCCAAATTTCTGCACACCATTATGCGCCATCACTAGCGGCTGTGTGAGTACGCTATCATTATCCACGGCACCTAAGTGAGGACGAGCATTAAAAGCCCAGCGCTGACTGAGGTCACTACTATTCTGAAACCACAGACGGGCAAATCCGTCATCTCCATCGCCACCACCCATCTGACCCGTTCCTGCATCGTCGGTCTCCAGGATCAGCAGGTGCGGACCATTCATAATCGTGCTAGGTTCATTACTGTCAGAATTATACTCGATCGTAGTCTGCTGAGCCGTGACAGCTGCACAGGCAAGCATCATGATCAGTAGGCATGTAAAAATTTGGTAGGCTAGGTGTTTCATTTGTATAAGTGATTTTGAGTTATTTGATACCGCAAAGCAATACCTAGCTTTTCATCGGCTTCCTACATGAGTATGTAGTATTTCACCCCATTTGGTGCTCTCAAGGACACATTC
>JAHDBH010000258.1 GCA_020630495.1 Saprospiraceae bacterium | reverse complement strand
ATTTCCAGCGCAATTAGTGTAGGCAGCATCGCAGTATGAGGTGCTGCCTATTTTTTATATCACCATTTACACATATCAGCTCAGGTGCCACCGATTATTATCTCAAGCACTGCCTTACCACTTAGAACTCCTCCGTATTGCGAGGAGTCCTGCTAGGCAGATCCATTCTTAGTCCCAGCCAAAATTTGGTGGGACGAAAGTCCATCGAGTCTGTACGACCAAAAATATCCCCACGGGTGTAAAAGGTATTATTGAGATCCTGAGATAGTCCCAGCTCAAGCCACATTCTTTTCCCAATATTGTAAGCAAGCCAGCCATGTACACCAGACTGTAGATTGCGGAGATCACTACCAGAATTATCATTATCAGTTACAAGTCGATATTCGCACTCATTGCGGCCGTTAATCATTTCACGATGAGTTGATATATATTCCCTGCGTCGATTAGACACGATAGGTGTTTGTATATATCCTCCAAGGGCTGCCTCCATTCGATCTGGGACAACTTCGTAAATTACCTCCACGGGCAGCTTGAGACTCGCGATATAGCGAGACGTACCTGCTCTTGGCCTATCTACATCAGTAAAAGAATTAGTAAATACCTCACAGTATGGAGTGACCTCGTCACCTCCATTATCCATAATACCCACCGTGTCACTTGTGATGCTAAGAATTTCTATAGTAGTAGTCGACGCTACATCGAAATTAATCACGCCTATGCCTACACCAGTTCTTACTCTCATGCGATCATTAATGCCCGCCATCATTTCCGCTCCGATGCGAGCTTCATAGCTGCGGCTAGACGTAAGTGTGCCCTCAGATGTCCTTCGTTCCGCTGTAGTCTGATCAATGACAATGAGAAACTGACTGCTAAAATCGGTGACAGTAATATCCTCTGCAGATTGCATATGCTGAATCTTCACACCAAGATCTAGCGAAGGCCCTTGAGCACGAATAATAGATGAAATCACCAAACAGAAAAACATTAATTGTACAAATCGAATTATCTCAGATCTTGAATACATATTATTACTCGTAGAATTATGAAAAGATAGAAGCTTTCTAGCTAAAATCATCGGTGTAGATTCATAGAGCTGCACTCTTCTCTGAGTACAGCCCCCCTACTCGCTCTGAGCTAAGGTACGCAGTTCACGACATGGTACTCATAATTAGAAGTCCATACTAGCCACGACACAGCTATAGACTACCCCCATATCTGCATCAAAGCTAGCTCGCTGCTACACTTGGGAAAACGACCTGAGTCACTGTTAAGCTGCTAGGCACTAATCATCCTCGGATCGTCACGAAAGGCACCTTCCATCGATCAATTCATCGTCTATCTTACCACTGTCACATCGCCGGCACGCTGCACGATTAAGCCAGAGATCAGTT
>JAHDBH010000257.1 GCA_020630495.1 Saprospiraceae bacterium | reverse complement strand
CGCATACCTGTATTGAGCAGCCAGGCGTCGAATGCATTGCTACTCGTGCCCATCAGCTTCAGCACAGGCCAGAATCTCTCTTGCATCTCCTCAGCTGATTTACAAAGCAACGCGCCACTGAGCGAATTGCCATGGCCATTGAGATACTTAGTGGCGCTGTGCACGATATAGTCCACTCCATGCTCAAAGGGCCGCTGTAGATAAGGAGTGGCGAAGGTGTTGTCTATGGCAGAGGCGCACTCATAGGAGCGCGCTAGGGCAGTGACGGCCTGTAGATCTATGCAGTCCAGCGAGGGATTGCTCGGAGTCTCTAGATAGATGAGCCCTATCTGCGAATCTGACTTGAGATGATCCTCAACGGCTTGTAAATCAGAAAAATCAACCATCACAGTCTCGATAGACCACTGACCAAATACACTTCTCAATAGCTCAGTGGTCCCACCATAAATATTTCCTTGCGTCAGTACCTTCTGACCAGGAGAAAGTACGGTAGTGAGCAGGGTAGATATGGCTGACATCCCAGTACTACAAAGGATGGCAGACGCCTGCTCGTCCAGCTGTACCGATTCCATAGCCGCGAGTTTGCTCGCGACCGCATCTATTGTAGGATTGCCGTAGCGCGAATAGACATGATTAGCCTTGGTATCCTGAAACACATCGATCGACTCTTGTGCATCCGCGTAGCTGAAGCTACTCGTGGCGATGATAGGCAGTGAGTGTGAGGTGGCATGGTCAGGATCGTACTGATCCTTGACGCAGAGGCTGGCGAGGTGAGAAGTGTTCAGGGCTTTCATCAGCATGAAATGGAACAAGGTAATAGTCTGAAATGCAAGTGATCACGTGCCTCCATCTCGAGCTAGTAAGTAGTCAACTACCTCATCGGATAGTAAGCACTATGCAATAGTACTACCATCCTTGTTGCCGTTCGTGCCTCTATCATCCAGATTACTTCCGAGTACTCAGCTCATACAGCCAATCACCTTTTCGAGTAGGGTATTGTCCTTGCAGCAGGAAATTGCCTTGGATGGCTGAGAGTGATTCTAGGAAGTCTTGGACATTGTGTACTCGCTCGTTATCGAGGTGTGTGATGACAAATCCAGCCTCCATATCCGCCCAGCCAGCCTGGCTATCGTCATTGACAGATACCACGGAGATGCCAGAGCCGATATCGTCTGAGGATTCTTCACTTGTGAGATCCCGTATTTCTATGCCGAGTCCTCGCAAGATACTCTCATTAAATAGGACGGCTTGATCGCTTGTATTGTTTTCGCGACTGGTGAGTATGGCGTAGATCTTTTTGCGCTCGCCTCGTCGATATACATCCATCTGCACCACATCGCCTGGACGGCGCTGAGCGATTTGCTCCATGAAGTCAGGGATGGTCATGATCTCTG
>JAHDBH010000076.1:7047-11207 GCA_020630495.1 Saprospiraceae bacterium | reverse complement strand
AGGTGGGCCTGCCGACCGTAGGTGGGCCTGCCGACCGTAGGTGGGCCTGCCGACCGCAGGAGTGCCTTCCGACCGCAGGTGGGCCTGCCGACCGTAGGTGGCCCCCTGAGGCTCTAGCAGCTAGCCCCTGTCCATCCAAGCCTAATGCAAGAAATGGGAGGAGAGCGAGGTGCTCAGTTACGACGGGGTCTTGTGGTCTAGGGTCGCTCTGTGTCATGAGCGGAATCTGTAGATCAGGGTTGGAATTTTTTGCATCCTGCATCATCGCATATGTATACACCATGGTCGTGGGTGCCTACCCATAAGAGGCCTTTGCTGTCTTTATAGATGCTGAATAGCGAAATAGAGGTGGAATCTTCAATTATAGGGTAGTGCTTGACTTTTGTGCCGTCGTATTTCCAAATACCATCTAAGTAGCTTACAAACCATAGGTGGTCGTCATCGTCGCGTGTCGCGGATAGGTACTCATCGAGATGGCTATCTGTCTTGCCATCCAGGCCACCTATGCTCGAGTGTCTCGTATAGAACTTTTCACTTTGCAGTGTCAGGCTGTCGTAGATACTATATCTAAATTCAGTATTGAACCAAAAATCGCCTTTCCTATCTTCTACTATGGAGCGTACTCCATTAGCGCCCTCGTCGCGAAATTCTGTGACATCTTCTTCAGTAATCCAGTCAAATGAAGCGCCGTCATATCTACATGCGCCGACAGGATTAGTGCCAAACCATATATTTCCTCGACTGTCCCTATAGATGCTGTAGATCTCAAAAGGATTTGATAGGTGTGGCGGTGGTGGAACTCGTAATTCATGCAATGTACTACCGTCATATCGGTACACTTTTTCTTCGCCAAAGGCATGGCGAAACCATATGTCCTCTGCCTGAAGTCTCCACTCATGGGAAGGTGAGGCCGTCAAAGTCATAAAAGTCTTGCCATCATACTTGCATACATAGGAGCGGGGATGGCAAGTACTGATATATATGTTGCCAGCATCGTCTTCTTGTATACCATCTATTCTATGAGATGGCAGGCCATCGGATGTGTCATATTGAGTCAATGTGACGCCATCATACTGGTATAGTCCAGAATCCCAACTGCCAAACCAATAATTTCCCTCACGATCTTGATGGACGACCATGATATTAGCGTCCAAGTATTGTACTATGCGGCCCGCAGAGTTCTGGTCTGAACTTTTCTGAACGCGACACGATATGATCAGCAGGGCAATGAGTGGATAAGTGATGAGCTTGAAAGTGAAATTCATGATATATGTAGGATGCGGTAGTTTTTTCTATGGCTTGGTAGATAGTATGCACTTTGACATATGAAATCTGAATGGTTTAATTGTCGATTGTCTAGAGATCAACTATATAAGCATCAAGCAGTAGATCATAACTCAGCTTTCCATCCTTGCCTCAGTATATTAAGCAATAGATCCGAGTAGTTCCAGCCAATCTTTCTGGCAGCGATCAGGCTGAGGCTTTCTTGCCCTTGTCTATGTGCTCTGGAAGGTCCCGTCATATTTGGCTTCATATTCACGTCAAACAAATAGTACTGCCCTCGCTCATCTGCTCTACAGTCGATGCGTATGGGGGCTTTTATGTTTAAAAGCTCAGCAGCTTTGATACAGTCGTCGTAGGCCTCTTGTACGTGGGAGCTCGTTTCTTCCTGGGCTGAAAGTGCTCGGCTATTTTCTATGACGGCGACTATACCATTGTAGGGTGCGATACCGTCCTCATGGTTGTAGCGCTTGACAGCTGGTAGGCAGTGCGGCCTATCGCAGGACCTCCATTCCTCCTGGATCCGATAGACGCCCTTTGGCAGTACCGTGATGGTGATTTCCTCTCCGCCGAGAAATTCTTCGACATATATGGTATCACCGTACTCATCATCAGTAAATATCTTTTTTATACTCTGCTCTAGGTCATACTGGCTATTGACCCTTACGACGCCTTGACTACCTCTACCTCGTACGGGTTTCACTACCAGAGGGAAGGTCAAGCCTGGTGCTAGATGTAGCGGGTCTTGTTTTTTATATATTTTACACCTGGGAATCGGAAGTCCTTTTTCTTTGAGATATGAGTTCGTGTAGATCTTGTCGTCATAGAGATCTACTGATCGTGGGTCTTGACCCACGATAGTGATGCCATGTCTGTAATAGCTCATGATGGGATGATCTGCGTAGAGGACCGTATTGAGCCAGAAGGTCTTTGCACCACATCGAATGGCATGATCGATACCTGCTGGCGTATCAGGAAATACCCAGTGATGATCATGCTGTACATGCGGCTGGTCTACTGGTGTGAGTACGTCCTGCTTATCCTGCAGCAATTGGTAGGCAATGTCTGCGCCACTATCAGAATATCCACCTGGCTTCATAGGTTTCTGAAGGCCATCGATGAGCGGTGCGGGCATAGCTTGATATAAGATCGCGATAGGGCTCATGAGGTACTATTTTAACCCTGCATCATATGGTATCAATGGACGTCTCCAGAGTCCAATTCTACAATTGACACTCACAAGGGAGATCCACGTAAAAATGATAGAATCTCGAGTCCCTCTGACCTGACTAGTGTTGCAAGGTGAAGGCTACATCAACATGAGGACAGATCTGATTAAGATTATGCTCGCTAGTAGTCCATTGATCATGTCACGCAGGATATCCAATACGCGCAAGGCGGGAACAATTGGCGACACTAGATGACAGTGTGTGCAATCATTGATCGCTACAGACCAGTCACCTAGTGTCCCTACTGCGGAGGAGGAGGGATTCGAACCCCCGGTACGCGTGAACGTACGTCTGTTTTCAAGACAGGTGCATTAAACCAGCTCTGCCACTCCTCCATGATCTGGACTCCGCTAGGCAGAGAGCATACTCTCAATGCAGATTTCCAAATCGGCTGCAAATATAAATAACTTGTAGAGTAGTGCATCACCGTAGCTCCACCTGAGGCGGATTTTTTTTCTTTTGAGCAGCGATCTGTATATCTATAGCAGACCTGGAGCATCACATAGCTACATCCTCATACGTGAGCCTTGCGATCTATTCCATATCGGCGTAGCTCTCTGGCCAGTGGTCTCATAGCTGACCCTAGGGCGGCTGTAGAGGCTACAGCTATGATAGCGCACATGACCTAGTGCTCATGCCATGAGCGATAGTACTTGCCATCATCCAGGGTAAGGGCAGTCTCGGTGAGCATCAGCGGCTTGAAGGTGTCAATCATCACCGCTAACTCGTCTGTGGATTTCTTGCCTATGCTGCGCTCGTATGCTCCAGGGTGCGGACCATGTGGAATACCGCCTGGATGCAGGGTCATCACTCCTGGCCCTATGTCATTGCGACTCATGAAATCGCCATCCACGTAGTAGAGCATTTCGTCGCTATCGATATTACTATGATTGTACGGTGCAGGGATAGACTGAGGATGATAGTCATAGAGGCGCGGACAGAAACTACAGATCACAAAGGCGCTTGTCTCGAATGTCTGATGTACAGGCGGTGGCTGATGTACTCGACCTGTGATGGGCTCGAAGTTGTGTATGGAGAATCCATACGGATAGTTGTACCCATCCCATCCCACGGCATCAAAGGGATGATGCGCATATACGAGCTGATGTAATTGACCCTGTTTCTTGACCTTCATGAGGAAGTCGCCTGCCTCGTCGTGAGTTTCTAGATCCTGCGGTAGCTTATAGTCACGCTCGCAATAGGGTGAGTGCTCTAGGAGCTGTCCCATCCAGTTGCGGTAGCGCTTGGGCGTGTAGATGGGGTGGAAGGACTCGGCAAAGAGTATCAAATTATCCTCCGTATCAAATTCCAACTGATAGATAACTCCACGCGGAATGATGAGATAATCCCCATATTCAAAGGGTACAGCGCCAAACATCGTACGCAGCCGACCCGTACCGCGATGGATAAATAGCATCTCATCTGCGTCAGCATTCTTATAATGATACTCTGTGACGCTGTGTCGAGGTGCAGCAAGTCCTATGTGCACGTCATTATTCATCAGGAGCACCTTGCGACTATCGAGAAAGTCATCTTCGGGAGCAATGTCCTGTCCCATGAGTTTGCGGGCCGTCATATTTTTCGCGACAGCGATCTTGGGTGCTACATCTATACTCTCCAGAATTTCCTTGACCTGTGTAGGTGGGTGTA
>JAHDBH010000076.1:0-6947 GCA_020630495.1 Saprospiraceae bacterium | reverse complement strand
CGCCTTGGCGTCATCTAGCAGGATATATACCATCTTGACTGGTCGCTGTGGTATCATTGTCCTTTCTTACGATCATCTAATCAATAACTATGAAGTATACACAACTTTCTCTGAGAGCGATAGTGCTAGGCGCACTAGGACTCATTTGCGCGACAGCGCTCTCTGGCCAAAACACGTGGTTTGACATAGGTCTCAACTATGCCTACGGGCCTACCTTTCAGCTCAATCAGAACATCGGCGACGATCGCAGTTTTGAGCATCAGTTCACTATGGGCAGTAGCTATGGCGCGAAGATTGGCGTCAACTTTGGGCAGTTTAGCGGATTGCACGTGGTCTATAATCTGGCCGAGGGAAATCAAGACTATGAGCTGATCGATGAGCTAGGAATAGATCGCACGCTCAACTACTCTTGGAATACGCACGACGTGATGCTACTCTATAGGTACAGTGGCTATGGCGCCTATGTAGAAATCGGTCCAAAGTACTCTATCATCCGCGATGTGTCTCAGACCATCAGCGGTGCAGAAGTAGATTGGACCAGTGGATTCACAGATTATACGAGTGCAGTCGTGGGCTTTGGAAGTTATATCGCTGGGTCTGATGTGGTCTCTCTCAATCTTGGCATCCGTGTGGCTTATAGCTTGACCGATATGGTCAGCGAAGAAGGTAGGGCCCTTAGCTTGCCAGAGACGACACTGGTAGCAGGATACAGCCAAGAGGCATCGACTAATCCATTCAGTGCTATGCTCAATGTAGAACTGTCCTATGCTTTTGGTAGAATCGCTAAGGCAAGTTGCCAGGAGCGAAATAAGCTCATCCTCTTTAGATAAATTCAGGCGTGAACATCGTCTCACGAAAAAAGCCCGCTGCATCACCAGGATGCAGCGGGCTTCTCTATATCTATAAGAAGTGTATTATCTCAGCGTGATGCTAGCAGCGAGTCTATCAGCTACTTCTAGCGCCTTGGGAGTCTGTCCTAGATGATGTATCTGCGGAGTGGCGTCTATATCGTATGTACTCTCATGCATGAATACTTCCTCAAGATCAATGGTCATCTCTAGTGTAGTGGTTTTCTCTGCCTCTACTATGATTTCGCGATCAAAGTCCACAGTGCGACGTGCAGCTACTGTACCTACATGTAGAGCCATAGGGTCGTCCATGATGTCATCGCCATCGCCCTCATACTTGCCTTCTATCTTCGCGAAGATGTAGCTGGTCCAGCCGTTCCAGTATTCTCCAAGTAGGCTCAGTGGATTGTCACTTTCAAAATCAGAAGGCACCATAGCATTCTGCTCATCAGTAAGTCCTATGTTGAACGAAAATCCATCATAGCTGCCCAAATCAAATGTTCCAAGCTCCAGTGTATATCCGGCCTGTGCGCCCTCTAGTGTCTGGTGGCTCTCACGTAGATCTACATACTCTACATCAGAAAATATAAAGTTATCCATAGTGAGCTCACTCATGTACATGCTAAATCGGTCTATAGCTATCTTGCGACCATCAGGATACACCTGTTCATCGAACATCACAAGTGGCTCACCGCCATATTCTAGTTTGATCAATAGGACCACATCCCCAGTTTCCTCTAATACGGAGCATGATTGGGGAATTACAAGTAATGCAAGCGCTCCTAAGAGCATGATAAGTTTTGGCAGTTTTTTCATACTGTAAATATCGTCATCAATACCTGCATGAGTATGTCGCCTTATGCATATTTAACAAGCAATCGGGATAACTGTCAAGCGCTTATCATGATGTACTTTTGCTCATGCAGCAGAAAGTCCTGATCCTAGACTTTGGATCGCAGTATACCCAGTTGATCGCACGCAGAGTCCGAGAGCTCGGGATCTACTCAGAAGTCATACCCTACACGAAGTGGAAGGAACATGCCGAGTCAGCCACCGCTGTCATACTCAGTGGTAGCCCTTGCTCAGTGCGGGATGATAAGTCGCCGCATATACCCCTAGATGAGCTATCTCGACATGCACCCGTACTGGGCATATGCTATGGCGCGCAGCTGATGGCGCATCAGCTAGGAGGAAGTGTGCAAGCCTCTGATAAGCGGGAGTACGGCAGAGCTGAGTTGCGTCTACAGCAGCGGGATACCTGGCTAGCTGAGATAGAAGAGGGCACACAGGTGTGGATGTCCCATGGCGACTCTATCAAGGAGCTGCCGAGTGACTTTACCATCTTGGCTACTACAGATTCTATACCGGTGGCAGCCTTTAAGAGAATGGTGGTAGATGGGCAGCATCCTATGTATGGTATACAGTTTCACCCTGAAGTAAGTCACACCACGCAGGGCAGTGATATGCTGCGAAGCTTTCTAGTGGAGATCTGCGGATGCGCTACCGACTGGACGGCAGCGTCCTTTGTAGATATGGCAGTGGAGCAGATCCGCGAGCAGGTAGGTGATGGACATGTACTGCTGGGTCTGAGCGGAGGTGTAGATAGTACTGTGGCAGCCACCATCATACAGCGAGCTATAGGAGATCGCTTGCACTCATTTTTCATAGACAATGGTCTACTACGTCTACATGAGTACGAGGAAGTGCTAGCTTGCTATCATGAGATGGGACTCAATGTCACGGGAGTAGACGCCTCTCACGAGTTTCTTTCTGAGCTCGATGGCGTGAGTGATCCTGAACAAAAGCGCAAGATCATAGGTCGTGTGTTTATAGAAGTATTTGAGCGCGAAGCTCACAAACTCACCAATGTAGATTACCTGGGACAAGGAACTATATATCCTGATGTGATAGAGTCTGTGTCTGTCCACGGTCCCAGTGTCACCATCAAGTCGCATCACAATGTGGGTGGGCTCCCAGAGCGCCTGGACATGCAGCTGGTGGAGCCGCTGCGGATGCTATTTAAGGATGAGGTGAGACGGGTAGGGCGTGAGCTCGATATACCTGAGATCATACTCGGCAGGCATCCATTCCCTGGACCAGGACTGTCTATACGCATCCTGGGAGCCATATCTGAGGACAAGATCACACTGCTCCAGCAAGCGGATCGCATCTACACAGACCTCCTCCGGGAGTATGGCTGGTACGATCAGATCTGGCAAGCTGGCGCAATACTGCTGCCAGTACAGTCCGTTGGAGTGATGGGAGATGAGCGGAGCTACGAGTTTACCATAGCCCTCAGGGCGGTCAATAGCCTCGATGGTATGACGGCAGAGTGGACCCAAATACCCTACGAGCTGCTCGGAAAAATCAGTAATAAAATCATCAATGAAGTCAAAGGAATCAATCGCGTCGTCTATGATATCAGTACCAAGCCACCAGCTACCATCGAGTGGGAGTAGTCTGCTCCTTGTCCTGGTAGTACTTCTTCTCGTAGGCTGTACTCCACGCGCGGTACCTACGCGGCCAGATGATCATGGCACCAAGCAGCGTGACAGCCGCAAGGTCAAAGATCCTGAGACAGGCAAGGAAATGGATGTGCTCACAGACGAGCCCATAGATTCTCTTCGCATACGACGTACTACTGATAAGGCCGTCATCACGGATGAGCAGTACGGTATAGGCAGCTACTCGCCCTCAGACTATCTCAAGGAGCAGTACAGTATAGCATTCCTGGCTCCTCTGGGGTCGACCATGCTCGACACGGCGAATTTTGAGACGGGACGCGATATGAAGTATCTGGACTACTATGAGGGCATGGTGCTCTCCGCTCAGCGCAAGCTGGATCAGGGCATGCGATTCCAGATAGACGTCTATGATACACAGGAGAATCCAGTGAGTGACCTCATTGCTAGCAAGCGACTTGAGGAATATGATCTGATCATGGGTGCAGATGATAGTGAGGAGATACAGGCGCTAAGGGAGTATGCCTTTCGGCAAAATGTCAACTACGTCTCACCATGGAAGTCCGTCCGCGGAGCAGAGCGAAATCCTCATTACCTCGAGTTGACTCCTGGTATCCTGCCACAGTTTAACTATATATCAGAGTACCTCGAAGGGCATCATGATATGGCCCAGGTGCATCTCGTGGTGAAGGCAGGTGACGAAAACCGACTGCGACCCTTCCAGACCTATCTCAAGGCTATGCGTGGCCCTGGCTCTGATAAGTACGAGGAGATCATCATCTCCGATGAGACCTACACGATGGAAGAGGTCGATCTGGATCCCTACTTTATCCGTGATGGTACTACGGTATTTGTGCTTCCTTATATTACTGGTGAGTTCTTCAGGACATTTTTGCGAAAGCTGAAATCCGTCAAGGGCGATAATGATGTACTGGTCTACGGATTACATCACTGGCTTGGCAATGAAAGGATCGACTATGACTACTACGAGTCTCTCGGTATCCGACTTGCTAGCTGGTACTATCCCACATACGGCAATCTGTGGCAGCGCTATGTAGACGCTTACCACAGTGAGTACGGTCTGGTACCCAGCTCCACAGATGCAGTGGAAGGATATGATCATACGACATTTCTGCTAGATATGCTGGAGACCTATGGTACAGATCTATCAAGCTACACCAAGGATGGCCCCTACGCGGCGCTGTTTCATCACTTTGAGATACGGGCGATTCTAGGCGCGAGCAATCGCGATGACGGATTTGACAAGCCCGATCTCTACCAGAATCGTGCTCTGCGGATGGTGGGAGTGGCAGAAGGCCGATTTGTAGAATATGACTAATCGCTTCTACCTACTTCCTGTTCATTGCTGCCCAGCGGTGTCCTCTCTTGGACAATCTTGACTACTTTGGCTAGTGAGAGACATCTCTAGAGGCATCTCGATGATTGTACTAGTAGGACAGGGCGATCTGCCCAGTTCTATGAGATGCTAAGCTATGAAGTTGACCTATACAAGTCTCCGAGATGACGACCTATTTATACTTACCGACTTTGGCTGCGAGCCAGCCCAGGAATTGCTCCGCAGTGATGCACTATTCAAGGTGCTGTGGAGCCAAGAGGCGGATGTAGAGCTCAGGATCGATGGATACACGATGACGCTGCATGCGGGGGAGATACTATTCTGCACTCCGCTCAATATCATGGAAATCCCTATCAGCGCCACTGGACTCATCGCGACGGTATTTAATAAAGAGTTTTTCTGCATACAGACGCATGATGATCAAGTATCATGTCACGGATTTTTGTTTTTTGGATCATCAGAGCCACAGCGTCTCCTGCTCACATCAGATCAATCCGAGCGACTGCGATCACTCATGGATATGATCCGAGAAGACCTCCACATCCAAGATCATCTGCAGGGCGAGATGCTGAGATCACTACTCAAGCGACTTCTCATCCAGTCCACGAGGATAGCCCAGAGTCAGCTGCCAGAGCCGAGCATCAGTCCTACCCACATGAGCGTCATACGCGAGTACAATGTACTCGTAGAAAAGCACTTCCGTGAGCATCACCATGTGAAGGACTATGCGGCGCTCCTCTACAAGTCACCCAAGACCCTAGCCAATATCTTCCCAAAGTACACAGATAAGTCGCCGCTCGCCATCATCAATGATCGCATACTACTAGAGGCGCGGAGACTGCTGATCTACTCTGACAGCCCCACAAGTGAGATCGCTGTATCGCTAGGATATAAGGACCCAGGTCACTTCTCTAAGTTCTTCAAGAAGCACACCGGATCCACACCATCTGCTTACCGTAAGCTCAAGCGAGCTGGCCAGGCCGTGACATAGGGACAGATGTACCATCATCAGGGAAGGGCTGACCTATGATATGCCTAGATGGTCCTGGCATCTTTGTATCGTAAGATTAATTAAATCACTATCTAAAAAATACGATACAATGAATTCTGTCAAAATCTTTCTTCTAGCACTCTTTTGCCTTAGCTTATTCTCTGTAGATGCTCAGGTAGAGCAAATTACTCTCGAGCAGACTCCAGGTGCCTTCACTACAGAGAGCGTAGTCCTCACATCTGGTGATTACCAGTTTCTCATCGCCAATAAGGACGTTGATCATGAGGTGGGATTTGTCCTAGTACCAAAGGGCAAATACGGTCAGGAGCACCACATCAAAAATGCCTACGTCAAAGAGACCGTCGCGACGGGTAAAAGCTCTGAGACCAATGTAGTCAATCTACCAGCAGGCGAGTATGAGTACTTCTGTCCTATGAATCCCACTCCGAAATATGCTCTCACCGTCCGTGACGACGTGAAGGTGCTACAGATGGATCAGACTCCTGGGAAATTTACGCAGCAGGCGCTCACTATATCAGAAGGTAGCTACCAGTTTGTAGTAGCTAATGATGATGTGGATGGAAACGTAGGATTTGTGCTAGTCCCCAAGGGTAAGTACAGTGCTGACGATCATATCAAGTCCGCCTACGTCACAGCTCCTGTGTCTACGGGAAGTAGTTCTCGCACAGGAGTCGTAGATCTCAAAGCTGGAGAATACGAGTACTTCTGTCCTCTCAATAAGACACCAAAATATACTCTCACGGTAGTGAAGTAGTCAAGTAGTAATCAAGTGAGTTGAGAGCCGATCATGCTGGAGAGTGTGATCGGCTCCTTTTTTTGTATGGGGTGGTCCCCTGACGATCGTTCATCTCCCTGGATACAGGCAAGTACAGACTATGTCAGCGGATACCAGCGGTATGAGGTATGTCGATAGTGATGCTTTCTCCTGGGGTGATCTTTCGATCAAATGTGAATCCACTCTCGGTAGATAACTCGACTCTCAGTCGCTTGCGATGTCGAGTGACAGCGACATCCACTTCCTGACCAAAAAGATACAGGCTACGCATCTTGATATGATCCCAGTCAGATGGCAAAGAAGGTGTGAAGCTGATCTGTGATAGGCTCACTGGCTCTACACCAAGTAGCCCCTCGATAAAGATCCTGCAGTACAGAGCGCTCTCTGCGGAGAGGTGTCGCTGATCATTCTCTGGGTAGGCTTCTATGGCATAGGGTACGTGATTACCCAGGAGCCTCTGCGTACTGTAGTGTCTGATCTTCTGCATGGCTAG
>JAHDBH010000075.1 GCA_020630495.1 Saprospiraceae bacterium | reverse complement strand
ATCTTCTTTGATTTTAATCCGCCAATCATCACTAATACTACGCGCAATACCTACGTTTCTATGTTTCCTGTGAGCACTGAAGAGCCAAGGGTGAATTCCCTTAACATACGAGTCATACCTAATCCCTCCGGACTATCACAGACGAGGTTTATAGAGTTGGAAGAGCTTGATGATTATCGTGTGGAAGTCTATTCTTCGGGTGGCGCCCTTTTGTCCAGTCAAGAATATGATATGGTCAACGTGATAGAACTCCAGAATGATGTTATATCCTCTGTAGGAATATATCAAGTACGCGTAACATCGCTAAGCAAAGGAGCGTGGGCCTTTGTGAAGGTGGTTGTGACGAAGTGATGTCATGATTCTTGCTCTCCGCCTATTTGCATGTATAGCCTATGAAAATTTCATTAGCCTATCTTTTCAGTCGAGTGCAGGCTCTTTGCTGACTGGTGGTGATTTTTACTATTCTGATGATATGCTTTACTAGTGGATAGCAGAAATGGGGCGAATCGCTTTATATTCCACTTGCTATAGCACTTCGCGATTGACGTCCATTTGCTATATAATCAGCTCCCGACAGCAGATAGGCTTCTCCTACTCGCTATTCATAATCGATAATCCAGCACTGACCAAAACGATTCTGTCGCATAAAAACTTCTTGTCCTTAATCCCTTGAAAATCTCATTTCCTAATCGGCAAAATGATCTGCGATGGATATTCACTTGAGTGGTGGATGGCGTTCTTTGCGATGACCCCTTCGCTTTCATCGTAGTTGTTTCCGCCCGTATTCAGATTGCGAGCAAATCGCGGGAAATTACTGCTAGAGATCTCGATACGAATACTGTGGCCGACGTCAAAGTAATTACTGGTAGACATCGGTGTCAATTCCAATTTATAGACCTGGCCATCTTTCATAAATACTTCTTGGTCATAACCCTCTCTATATCTCGCTCGCTGTATGGTTTCGTCCAGATTGTAGGCTCGACCGTCAGGATATACATCGATGAGCTTTATCGTGAAGTCTGTGTCCTTCGCGTCAGAGGAGACATATAGGATGGATTCTATAAAGCCAGAGACCTCCATACCTTCGCTGAGTGGCTCAGTGGTGTATACTAGTATGTCACTGCGTGCTTCCATGTCCTGCTGATCGTAGGCACCACCATTGATAGCATTACCTGTACAGCAGACATTACCGCCGTATGACGGCACTGGTGACATAGGGTCGTAGGTGTAGCGATCAGGATGATCGTCAGTCGCCTGCATTGCGGATAGTGTACCACCACCAAACCGACTATTTGCATCGCCATCGCTGTCAAGATAGTAGGTCGTCATCTGCACGTCAGCTGGCGGCCAAGCGTCAGCGGCTTGCCACTTATTGCTGCCCATGGTGTAGTATTGTACGCGAGGAGTTTTTTCTTTCCATCCATTTTGCTGGCCTTTCAGCCAAAAGTCAAACCATCCATATATCTGCTCCTTGTAGTCGAGCCGAGCATCGCCCACACTGCGCTCTCCCACGATGGTATTTTCAGTAGCGCGCGTGTATCGGCAGTGTAGAGTAGGAGCTATGACGAGATACTGGTTATCTCTGATTTCAGGGTCTTTGGCATTATTTCTCACATGGTTAAATAGTGCAAGATTTGGTGTGATCGATACATCATACCAGCTCGCAAACCAAAAGCTAGGAACGCCAATCTCCATATCGTCATGATAGAGACCACCTTCGTACCAGGCGGGATCATTGGGCTTGCGTGTGATCATCTTGTCGTAGATCTCGCGCTTGCCGCCGATATTCTGGAGCAAATCTGTCAGTGGCAAGTGAGTGAGCGCTTTTGCCATATCTACATTGGGATTTTCTGGAGCCAGATCGTAGAATCTAGATATACGTATCAGATCCTCCTGGGATGCTCCTGCAGGAATCCGTGGTTTGAATTTGTCGTGTTCTACGCCGTAGAGCCAAGAGAAAAACAGCATTTGCTCGGCTCCACCTCGGTACCAGTTTCCCTGCTCATTGATATCACCTACTCTTCCTACACCTGCGCCATATCCCTGAGGAACCATAGCGGCATGGGACGGATGATCTAGTGCTGCTACGGCCATCTGCCACTCTGCAGTAGATGAGCAGCCATATGTGCCTACCTTTCCATTGGACCAGGATTGATCCTTCATCCAGCTGAATGCGTCATAGCCATCTGTCAGCGGTACGCCGAGAATGTCCCACTCGCCCTCAGAGTAGTATCGGCCGCGCTCATTTTGCACGACATAGGCATATCCTCTCTTCACGGCTTCTAGCGCACGCTCTGCGGTGCGCGTCCTTCGCTCACCGTCTTGCCATGAGTTGAAATTGTAGGGAGTACGAGAAAATATAATAGGTACTTTTTCATCCGTTTTGGGTCGGTAGATATCTGTGGCAAGGCGTACGCCATCGCGCATAGGCATCATGACTTTTTGGTCTATGATGGCGAGCTGTTTTAGCTCGGCGAAGACATCTTGCTGTCCTAGCAGTTCTGAAGTACAGAGGGTAGATAGGATAAGCAGAACGGCTATGGTAATGATTGGATTTTTCATCTTTGATTGAGTTGAGCGTGATGCTGATGACAGCTTGGGATCGGCCATGAAGTTAGTGCTTTTCGGTTGTCCTGGCATATTCGCTCCATAAGTCTCGACGACTCTCGAGAGTATTAGGACTTAAGCGATCTCGCATTACAGATCTATGGAGCTATGACAAGCATTGAGTTGTAGCTGTGGCATGGAGTGCTAGGTGAATAGATGCCCATGAGCACAGGAGTCTGGCACTTTCGTGCAAATGTGCTGGCGGAATTTTTAAAATCGCGATGTCATCTTAGCCCTATTCGCTTGGCGAAAGCATCATAAAAGCTTTTGCTATATCCGATGCCTTTGGGCTTCTCTAGGAGATAGATCATGTTTTCACTGTGATCTATGTCCTTGATCTTGTGGATATTAATGGCATTAAATCTGCTGACTCTCGTGAAGTAGTCGGGCAAGCTAGCTAGGAGCTGATTCATGGTCTGAGCGATGGTGATGACTTCGCCATCGCTCATAGAAGCATAGGTACAGCCAGAGCCAGCTACCTCCAGGTATAGGATCTCCTTTAATTCCATCCTCACAGTGCGATTGTTAAACTTGACAAACTGTACCTCTGAGTCGTTGCTAGCTAGTTGCTTCTGTCGGTGATAGAGAAATATCAGATCCTTGATATCTTCAAAGATGTCATCAAATTGCTCCCAAAATGGCTTTTGTAAAATTTTGATGATACAGTCTCTGTGCTCTATAGACTTGACACCGTACTCAAATTCTGAGTGGCCCGTGATGATGATGATAGCGGGAAGGCTGCTAGAGATCTTTTTTAGTCTTGATAGGAGCTGAAACGCATTTCCTCTTTTGAGTTCGATATCGAGAAATACGGCATCGGGCTCATGTCGAGTAATCTCATCAATTGCTGAGTCTATGTCTCCACAGGTAGACATCACTTCTACGTCTTCTCTCGCTTGCAGTTCGGTCATGAGGATATCTCGTGCTGGCTTTTCATCATCGACCACAATAAATCGAATGGTGTTAGATTTCATATCGGTAAGTATAGGGTATATGTATGTGAACTCTCGTCCCGTAACGCGTATCATCATCTGCTGTGAAGACTTCGTCGTCGTAGTAGCAACGTATTTCTTGGTCATTGTGACTGCGATATATCCCGTGTAAGGATTCAAGCATTTTGAGGCCTTGCTGTGTTCCTTGACTGCCAAGCTTTTTGGCGGCAGCCCTACCTATGCCGTTGTCCTCTATGAGGAAGTGTAGGGTGTCATTTTCTTCAGTAATGCGTAGGGAGATACGTGGTTCTAGATCGCTATTGCGAAGACCGTGCTCTACAGCATTTTCTATGTGTATTTGCAGTTGTAGCAGCGGTAGGTTAAAATTCTTAAATTTTTCAAAGAGCTCCTCGGGGTGGATGTCATAGGTGATTTTTTCTCCGAATCTAGCACTCTGTACGATCAAGTAGTTTTCGATCATTCTCATCTCTTCGTCCAGTGTGTGATGGGCCACTCCAGCTCGTGATTTTTTGAATATGCTCTGAATGTTTTCTGAGAGTCGCTGTACGACTTGTACGGCTTCTTTGTCTTGGAGCATCTTGGCCTGGATCCAGTAGAGCGAGTTATTAATAAAATGCGGGTTGAGGCTATTGGCGATGGCCTGGATGCGTAGTCGGTCTCGCTGACTGTGGAGTTCAGCTCGCTCCAGCTGGAGTTGTTTTTCTTGCAGGACTCGACGTCTGTTAAGGTAGAAGATGATACCACTCAGAGTGCAGAGACCTAGGACGAGTATGGCCCAGAACCATTTGCTTTCGTTGAGTGTGTGAGGAACATGTATCCTGGTAGATTGCCACACAGAGGGTGAATTCTTATATACAGCTCTTGTGAGCAGTATGTGTCTGCCTGGAGATACATCTTGGATACTCAGTACATTATCTGTTAAAGTATGAGTGCTTGTATCCTCTTGATTATTGATCAGAAGCGCATATTGGTAAATAAGAGGTGCTGCGATGTTGCCATGGTGTGATCGGACAAATCTGCAACGTACGTCACGCTGCAGACGATCGGTTTCAATAGACTTTTGGACCGTATCAAAACGCGCGCTGATGTCATTCCATTTTTGGAGAGTGTATGTGGGTTTCTCATAGGGGTCAGCGATAAAGTCTAGTGATGAGATCATCATTGCGCCATGATCATGACCCATCCACAGGCGATTTTTACTATCGACTAATACACTATTTTGTTCAGCTGGCCCGAGCGCTGCAACTTTGGCAGTAGGTATGGAGCTCAGACTTGTATAATTGGCAACTTGATAGAAGGAGTCTAAGGATAGAAAATGTGCACCATATGCATCTCCAAAGACTAGATAGTCATTATACTCTGCCATATACGAGATGCGTCCGTATGGATGATAGATAGGGAATTGATCGAGAGCTGAGAAGAAAGACTCAGTGCTCGGGTCAAAGGCTGAGGCGTTTTGGAGAATGTATAATCCTTTTTCACCACCGAGCCATAGAGATCCCCTAGAATCAGTATGCATTGAAAAGATACGGAGTTTTTTTTCTCCATCGGTTTCTAGAAATGTCCGTGCTGTGGTGCTTTGAGGATCGTAGAGTGCTATACCCTGAGAGGGTCGAGCCATCCAGATACGATTTCTGTTGTCTTTTGTAATAGCGAGTACATTAACTAAATCCATGCCTACTGCAGTATCAATGCTCTGTATCACAGGGGTATCTAATATAGGTATATCCACCATGAGCAGGCCGTGACTATTTGATCCGATAAGTAAAATAGTATCTGCTAGGTGGTCGAGATAATATCCGACAAGTCTATTCTTAGTACCTCGCTTATAAAAATAATTTTGACTATTCCAATGGTCGTACTTTCCCCATTCTAGTCCGCCCGATTCGGTAAGAGCGTACATCGTACCATGGCTATCACGATAAGACCCTGGTAGTACTTCTGCATTGGGTGAATGTTCAGGGTCCACTCTGAGCATCGGTTTATCGTCTTCCCATAGTCCGTATCCTGTATGATATCCACCAAACCATATTCGTCCTTGATCATCCTCAGTTATTGAGTGTAGATAGGGAGGGAAGTCGGAGTTTACATCGCTAAAGACTAGGATGTCACACAGTGATTGATTACATGATTTGTTGTTGTCATAGAGATATTCCTGTTTACTTCTTATTTTTAGTCGGAATCTGCCTTGCATGCGATAGCTTGCCTCTTGTGTTGACTGGCCCCTATTGTCAATAGCGTATACGGTATATATCAGATCACCTCGAGGAGTTTCCTCCTTTTCTACGACATGATTTCCGTATTCACTGATGTGAGTGGAATTTACATATTCAATCATTTTTTGAGAAGGGCAGTTAGTGCAAAGTGCAGGGCGTATCTTGAATGGCGCTGTTGCTCTTGTGACCTCTGCGGTGAGAATGGAGTCAGGACTGTATGCGAAAAATGAAAATTTTGCGTCTGCGCTATTAACTATTTTCCACTCCATTTTCTCGTATCTCCATAGCTCGTGTCTTTTTGTTTCTCTGTTATATAGTCTGGTGAAAATAAGTCTGCCATCAGGCGTGGTCAGCTCAGAGCTCTGCACTTGCGGGTCATGTATGATATCAGGTGGCGTAGCTGACATCCGATGTAGAACATTTTTCAGATCGTGAGTGTAGCTAAGAATGCTATCTTTGACTAGGATCGTAACAGAGCTATCAAGAACGGAAATGATAGAGGGTTGATGAGGAAAAAAGCAAGTGTCTGTCTGAAGTTGATTAATCGTCAATAAGTATGGAGATGCCGTGTTGCTGGGTCTTAGCCACAGCTGATTTTTATAGTTCCGTATAGAAGTAATTACAGGCAAGTCTACATTCCATGCGGCGGACATATTGTAAAATGCCTGTCCATCATATTTATATAGTTTGAAGTCATTGGTTTGTGCCCAGAGAGAGCCGTCACTGTCTAGTTGTAGGGAATATATCTCTTTGCCCTCAAGCTCTGTATCTATCAGTAGGTCTCTGCTGTAACTATATTGCGCGGAGCTCGACGCGACCTGAAGTATAGCAAGAATCAGTGCAATAGCACTTATGAGGCGGGGTGGGAAATATCCGCGGTGCATGCGATAAAGATATGTGTTTCTTACCTCCATGATAGCAGTGTTTTTCGTCAAGTAGCCTCTTGGGCGTGTGAGGAGATGTTTTTGGAATACGTATATATGCTTCGTAGGTTGGAGAGGTCGCTTTGTTGGGTGAAAATGGTGATTAGCATACTATGACTCAGGGGTTGAGTCTGCTAGCGTTACTTTCATGATCATAATCATGATAGAGGTGTCAAGTATGTGCTCTAGTACAAGTGGATAGGCCTCTCATATATCAAATGTGACGTGTGAGTACTTGATAAGCCAAGATTGTTGTGAGTGGCTCCAGGTACGTGAGAGGTTTGCCAATGTTAAGTTGGTACTGAGTGTGGAGTGCGTCGTTGTTTATATAGAGCATGAGAAGTAGGCTCCATCATGATTATAGTGCGAGTGCTTGCCTAATATTTATATCACTGGACCCCATGAAAAATTTTCAAGTTACAATTCTATTATCCATCCTACGACCATACGGACTTGGTCTTATTATCACGATGGCTAGCTTCACAGCTCTGCAAGCCAATCTCACATTGACTGATGGGGATGCGTCGTTTACCTTAAATACTACGACTGACTATGGTATTTCAAATTGGGTACTCAGTGCTGATGAACTCGATCAGAGTTATCGTCAGTGGTTATTTTTTCGAAAAGAGGGATTTAATCGTGAGTTCGAATTTGGCGCTCCTGATCTAGAGTATACGGTAGGCAATAGTGTCGGAAAGCTGGAGTGGAATGATGTCGGCGGCGAGGGACTTTTCTCTGCGGTATGGACGATCACGCTAGAGGATGGTGTAGATAGCACTTGTAGTCTCACCTCTTCCTTGGAGATTACCAGTTTGTCATCAGACGATTTCATCTGTCACATATATATGTATACGGATCTGGATCTTGACGGGTCAGCGGCCAATGAGAGCATCGACTGGATATCGTCCGAGATCATACGGCAGGATGATGCAACTACTTCGACTTATGTAGAAATAGCTGGTGTGGATCATGATCGCTGGGAAGTAGGAAATTATTCTGCCTTATATGATAAATTGCGAGATACTGATATCGATGATTTGACTAATGATGGCGCGCCTTATGTTGGCGATGCTGGAAACGTATTTCAGTGGACGAGGACTCTGAGTTTAGGCGAGGTCTTTACCATGGAAGGAGGTTTTGCCGCTAATACAGGCTTTGCAGATCCATGTCCAGGGTGTACTGTTTCACCAGTGCTCGATCTTGGTAGCTATTTGGTAGAAAGCACTGAGACGAACATCAGCATAGTCGGCAATCACTTTACCCCTGGAGGACTGGCTGAGATCAATCTGAGTGGTAATGGGCTCAGTGACATAGTGACGGTGGATGTCTCTGCATACGGATCTTTTACTTATGATTACGAGCTGGGTGCTGATATCACTGCTGGTATCTATCATGTACGAGCGGTAGATGTGCTCACAGATGCACATACGATCTCTCGGCAATTTGTGAAGCAGTCAGATCCACCACTGGCACTCAGAATGACTAAGAACTTTTCAGGAAATGAATACACTGAGAACGAAATCTTTACGGTGACATGGAGCGATAGGATGGAGCCAGGTCATAGCGCAGGCATCAGTCCTGATGGAGATCGCTATTATGAGTACGCCGTCAGAGTATCATGGGATGGAGGGTCGACATGGAGTGAGCCTAATGTCGTTCCTGGACAGTCCCCTCTGATAGAAGGGAAGTACCCCGTGGAGGAGATTCTTCATATGTCGCATCTGGTCAGCATTCCTGTACTCTCGAGCGAGGCAATGGTGAGAGTTTTTGATGTATATGAGCCAGATCGATTTGTGGTATCGGATACTTTCAGTATCTTATCTATGGCTGGATCGTCGACCGTAGATATACGTAGAAGTCTCGATCACTCCTGGCCATCCGACCTTGCTTTGGGTGTAGCCACGATTGGTGGACCCAAGGGTGTGGCTGCTGATGGTACGTCAAGAATCATTCTGACCCTAGAAAACACACAAGCATCCATGGCCATCAGCTCCATGACTCTCAGCTTAGCAGATCAAGATGGAGGACACGGCAGTACCACGGCCATGCTAGGTAAGCTCATGCGTGCCACTGTGACAGACAGCTATTCTGATGAAGCCAATGCTGCTGTTGCTAGCTCTCTTACGATTGTGAATGATGATAATGAGGATCTATTTCATATATGGTATGTGGCTCCCGATGACTTCAACCAAAATTTTGGCACATACAACACTCGCTCGAGTAGAGATGTCACATGTGAAATTGACATCTCCTATACAGATGGCTCGACCGAGATGCTATCAGTGCCAATAGAAATCGTCAGACCTCCCGTGGTGCTTTTACATGGATTTGGTACAGGTAGCGAAATATGGGAGGAGTTGCGTTATGACGATGGAGAAGACTTATTGACTTCGGATCGGTTCACGATTGTACATCCTATAGATGTATCATCTAAGCAGTCACTGTCTCACAGTGCCGAGCAAATATTGAATAAGGCATTCGCTCACGCTCCCAAGCAAAATGATCTGCTGGTCATGGAGACTAATAGCGTTCACAAAGCTATCTACGACATGCGCAGGCTGGGATATGCCTGTAATCGGGTAGATGTGATAGGATTTAGCTTTGGCGGGTCGATTGCTAGAGAGGCGCAGTCTTTACCTATGTACTTGAGTAATTCAGCCTCAGGTGAACAGTACAACAATTATCTAGATGGATATTTCCACAAGTACATCAGTATCAATACTCCTCATCTCGGAACACCTCTGGCGGATTTATTTACTGACTGGATTGATCGTTTATCAGATGTGATCCCCACAGCATCTGGGTCCAACTGGGATCTGGCCCTGCGATTGACTGAGTTTTTGGGTGAAGAGGCACTGTGCTACTTCATGGCCTCCAATCCAGACAATTTCATGTCAGAATTTTTAGCTGAGGAATGTCGCTTGCAAGGATTCCCCAATTACTCAGAGCCAGTGCCCACAGATGCTATCCTTGATCTCAGGCTCAGAGATGGGCTAGAGTATGGCCCCACACTGGCGCCTAGTCATGCGATAGCGACTGACTGGATATCGGGTTCTATACCTGATTACTCCGAGGCTTTTGAGTCTGCTATCGGATTTACAGAAGACTTTGTGGAAATCGGTCAGCGTCTGATGGATCATATCTCGCTCAAGTATGAGCCGAGTCCTGGACAGCTAGCCACTATGCCAGCTGCCGAGCGGCAATTTTGGAATGATCTCAGAGCCATCAAAGATGGTGTAGGTACTGGTGTAGATGTGGCAGACGAAATATTACAATGGCTAGAATTATTCATGACAGTCTATACAGTGACAGATTTTATACTGGATAGTGATGGGATGGTGCACCTCGATAGCCAAGTAAGCGGACTGTCTCCGTCAGTTGACCATGTGACGGTATTTAATGGTCCAGCTCATTTGCATCCTTGGTCACCACTGAGCTCATGGCAAGTAGGAAATCATGTCATCGATTTGCTCAATGCTGGTGAGTCTTCCTCCTCATTTGGCTCGTTGTCCTCTACGTATGACAATATCAAGAAAAGAGCCAGTAGTGAGACCCGCACTTCTGGTGAGTTATTACCTGATGACATATTTATCTCGCGAGAAGTGGGACTACTGTCAGCAGCCTTGGAAATTGTAGAGCCAGATGTACTGAGTGAGATAAATCTAGGGGCCAATGTAGATATATCTGTAGCCGTACATGATACCTTAGGACTGGATCATGTGTCTATTTATTTCCAGGATCAAAGTTTTTATTTTGACGCTCCTTTTTCTGATACACTTACAGTCCGCATCCAGGCAAATTCTTCTGTACTGGATACTTCTGCTGTCGAAGTGATAGGAGTCTATCAGTATTTTCAGTCTCTGGGAGTAGATAGTACCGCATATAGCTACGATTATCGAGATGTTGTTGTAGAATCAAGCTCGCCGCTCCTTGACTTTGCAGTGACACCAAGATCCTACGATATGGTCGTCGGTGATAGGGTCCAGCCTGATTATCAAGCAATTTATTCAGACTATTTTGTCCAGATCGGAGCCTTCAATCCAGAGCTGGAAGTTAGCATAGTAGACACCTCTGTGGTAAGATTTAATCGTATGACAGCACAGTTTGAGGCTGTATGTAAGGGTCGCACCTCCGCTAGTGTAATCTACAGGCAGGATACAGGTACCATTTACTTTACAGTGAGAGAGCTGGATTTTTGCAAGGATCGTGAGGTCTTATATGATTTATCAATTAGCGATGATGTGGAAGTGAGAGCTGGGCGCCGTATTCAGTTAATTGATGTCGCAGTGGATTCGGGTGCTAGTCTGAGTTTGACGGCATCAGAGATTGATATAAGTCCATGCAGTGAAGTGGCACTTACAGCTTCTCTGCACATGGAACTGATAGACGGTTGTCTAGGAGGAAGTGATGCATGGTCCGAGGAAGAGTCATTTCCTGCTGCCGTCAGACGTGAGATGATAGAGTTCGCTGTAGTAGATCATGTTTTTGTTGGCAATCCAAATACGAGAGATTTTTACAAATTTGATCCTAGCTGTGGACACTGGATACAGCTGCAGGATCTACCGTCCTTCTTCAATCGGTGCCCTAGCTTCGTTATTGATGAGCTCGTATACATTGTCAGAGATACCCATCTCTGGAGGTACGACCCCGCTGG
>JAHDBH010000256.1:392-1411 GCA_020630495.1 Saprospiraceae bacterium | reverse complement strand
AGTGAACTCACTATAGGCCTCAGACAGAGCCAGCGCCTCTCGATATATGCCTATAATCTGATGATACTTCCACCAGAGCAGATAGTAGGTGGAGGACTCCATGAGTATATCATTCATCAATATCGACTGCTGGCTGAGCGCTATGTCTTGTTGCACATCAGCCTTATCCCTTTCGATCCTTCTTTCGTTGATGAGCAAGCCCTGCAGAAGATTGATCTCTGCACCCAAGTTCCATAGTCCATATTGACCTGTCACGTCTTCAGGATTAACAAATTCTCCTCGAGAGAACTCATAGCCGCCGACAACATCAATCCCAAGTATGGTCGGTACTCTCACCATAGCCCCGATATCCTGATAATATAGCTTGTCACTATATGATTTTTGATCAAGTCCTGCGGTAAACTTAGGATCTATCAGCCCACGAGCCCTAAGCCTCTGAGCATCAGCATCATCTACGAGCAGAGCAGATCGCTTCGATGCAGGATGATTTTCTTGGATCAGCTGTACGAACTCATCAAGAGAAAGTATCTCTACTGTATCTACAGGAGCCTGTGCACATAGCATCCTGCAGATCTGCGTAGTGATCAATATGATAAAAATGAGTTGCTTCACTATTTGACCGATTTTAGTGGTGCTTTGAGTTTTAATTCGTCCTGTGGCGATAGATTCTCCTGATAATAATCTGGAGGAAATCCATTGAGATTTCGCCAAAGCTCGTACCAGATAGGCACATCCTGTAGTAGTATGAATGCATTGACTCCGGTCCCTACTCTGAGCATATCCGGCCATTTTTTCTCAGTATCGCCCATTCTCACCATGATTCGGTAGAGTCCATTTTCACTATTGTACCTATCTACAGCGTATACTTTTCCTGAGAATACCCCTGTGGAGCCTTCTGGCCATCCACTGATCACTATAGCCGGCCATCCATCAAATCTCAACTGTACACTCTCCCCTATATCGATCAATGGGAGATCCATAGGCTTGACGTATACCTCGACAGCCAGATCGTCTATATC
>JAHDBH010000256.1:0-382 GCA_020630495.1 Saprospiraceae bacterium | reverse complement strand
ACGATAGTGACTATATCTGCACCTTCTTTGATGATTTCTCCGATACCTTTTTTCATCACTTTAGTGACATAGCCATCTTGAGGGGCTAAGATGGTATAGTACTGCTGTCGCACTGTGTAGGTATTGAGCTGATTTTGAAGTTTTGCGGCGGACGAGACTCCCTCATAGCGTGCCGCTATTGCTGACTGCTGCTCCGATAGAGATTTAGCCATCTTATCTTGGTACTCTGCCTCTACTGATGCGAGTTGCATTTTTAGATTGAGCAGTTCATTACGCTGATTGATGAGCTTATTCCTTTGGCTATTCACTTTAGCGTTGAGCTGCTGTACCTTTAGCTCTTTTTCTTGCAGCTCACTGAGAGACTTCAGCCCTTTCTCATGTA
>JAHDBH010000074.1 GCA_020630495.1 Saprospiraceae bacterium | reverse complement strand
CGAACTTAGCTCGGCCTTTATTTTATGGAACACGGACGAGAAGTCCATCCGTGCGAAGATGTAGATTGCAGTGGGAAGTTCTAGTGGGTCATGAAAGAGATGTAGCGATAAGATCTATTGCAGCTCTATATGTTGTGGAGTAACGTTCTCTTTCAATCTGCCGACCCTTATCACATGACTACTGCACAGTGATTCGGATCCACTCTGACTCACTGATTAATGGTCTGAAACCGGTCATGATAATTTGATTCTCAGAGAGCTGATGACTGTACCTAGGTTGCGCGCGGATTTTCTCTATCGCTGGAAACAGGATAGTCTTAGATATCTCTCCTGACGGCTCCAGTCGCACTGCTTGAGTAGTAAAGTTGGTTCCCCGCATTTTACCTTTATTGGGTACGCCCTCGCCGTCATTCTCAGCGTTTTTCTTGTTGTCATTGTAGATAAGGACCAGCGCATTGTCACTAGTGACCATAGAGCCATGCGAGATAAATTGACCCAGATCATCGAGAGAGTACTGATCTTTTGGAATAGACCGGCACCAGCGTACAGAGAAGTCACTTCCTAGTTTCATTACAAAGATGTTACGAGAATAATAATAATAATGCGTAACATTTTGTCTAGGAACCTCCCTCGTAATATTAACTTCTAAGATACTGTAGTAACTTCCATCACCGCACTGCTGCAAGCTGATAGGCCGAAAATTAACCAGGCCTATGCCCGTGCTATCAGCTATAGCATTTTCTAATTTGGCTTTATGACTTTCACTATTTCCCTTCAGCATCTCTTCATTAGGGAAATCATAGAGATATGAATCATCGTAGGTACCTGCTCTCACATCAACCGTGATACGACACATGCCCTCCTGGACAGACAGACTTCCCTTACTGAGAATCATCATACATGTCACTTGACCATCATCAGCTGCATAGATTCTAGGGAAGCGCATGAACAGGCGATCATGGATGTGATAATCCGTAGAATGATACTCATCCTCTTTCGTCATGACAAACTCGAAGTGGTACTGTGGTTCACCATCTAAAGTCAACCATTTTTTGTGATTATCTAAGCGATTGACTTGGAATCCCTGACCTTGATCGGTAACATGTAGATCAACATACCATACATTCTCCAGCTCTGAGTCCTCATACTTCTTATCTGTACTCGAGACAACGGCTAAGTCTCTATCTAGTATGACCTGTTGATTATAAGGTACTTCTTTTTTAGATCTGAAGTTTTCTCCTGATATGATGAGATATTCTCCATTAGGGGATTGGCGATCATAAAATTTTGTATTCTTTATTCCGTCATTAATCTTTCTCGACGCAAATACCATAATTATTCTTGGCTCCCCGCTTCTCTCTAGACTCTTCGGATCTATCTTCTGGGCTATGAGGGCTGTCTCCTTAGTCTGCCAGTTGATCGCTTTTACGAAGAGGACTATATAATCCCCGTGATATCGCACGAACTCTAAGGTCGATTTCTTGCCATAAAACTCTAGATCCACCTCGCGCCGATTGGTCACGATCATATCGTGACTGACACACATGAGCTCTGGCTGGCTTTTGTAACCTGTATATGATCTTTTCGATTTATCCATGAGAGCGAAGAACTCCTGATCACCTACATATATGACCTTTTCGAGTACGGAAGAGCGATTCTCTTTCTCTATGGTCTGAAATAGTACCTCATAGTCAGTCCTCGACTGTTGCGCTTGAGTCTGAGCGCTGCAACATACTGATGCAAGGACTACGCAGAGCACACTTATGAGATGATTATGTAGGCCTTTCGGCCAAATATCAGTATAGCACATATCCAAAATTTATATTGCCTATCATATTCCAGACCGGAGGACCATCTTCAAATGTGAGATCACTGTACACATCAGCATTTTCCTTGCGCATATCCAGCCATCCTATGCCAAAGTTGGTATCAAATATGATTCGATTGGAAATTTTTAATTGAGCTCCGAGTAGCAAGTGTAAATCCGCAAAATCCCGAGTCTCAGTTTTAGTCTCATAGTGACGAAGTCTGTACTCTGCCGCAAAGTATGCCCAGTCCGCTCCTATCCATACCTTGGGCATGAACCGTAAGCTGTATCCAGTCATGGGATCTTGTATCTCTTGCAGTCCATCTATCATCATGATCAGAGGAGGAAGATGATACGGCATCATCTTACCGACTGTAATCTCTCCAGATAAAAATTTGACAGGTCTTACCTCTAGACCGATATTAATATCGCCTTGTGCGATAGGTACCAGCTTGGTCTTGAGTATGATCACTCCGAGCTCTGAAACATCGTTCTCTAAAAACTGTTCTACCTCGTTGCTCTGAGCCGATAATACATTTATCCACGTAAGCAGACATACGTATATTGTAGTAATTATGTGCTTAGGCACCATTCGTAGGATCTTGAAATCAATAAATAATCCCTAAATTAAGGTATAATGCTGAAAGCGTCGTGGCATGAGATTATTTTTCGTAGAAGTAATACGTCCATCATAGAATTAAGTCCACTTGTGAGGAGAGTAAGTCAGCAGCGACGTAGCCTGACTTATATGAGAAATAAATAGCAAGTGACGTGGTCAAATATGGACAGCGGGAATGCAACTTACTCGCTGATCTGCGTCAGCGATGGGAGAGGTCGAGCACAGCGAGAGTCCGCAGGACCTGGCCATCGACCGTAGCGCCCGGACGCCCAATATCCCTGATAATAAAACTCTATCATCAGTTAACATGACTGACAAAGCGGTAGATATTGGGAAAATGACCTAATTTAACATTGAAAACATGCAGGAGTGTGGTGACTCTTAAGTTTGTTTTTAAGACATCCTAGCTCGCCTACTACCTGTAAGTATCAGTGCACATATGACGATCCTATGATTCTACGTCTACTCTTTCTGACGTCTTGCTTTGCTGTCATGACGATTGGGACCTCGGCACAGTCATGCTTCAATTCCAACTTTGAAGAGGGCGATGCGGGTGCCTATTCCACATTTACAGGTGTGCTGGAAGCGGGTATTCCTATCATTGACCAGATAGAATTTGATACTAACAGGCATAGGATTATGCGTGTGGATGAGGGTCTAGATCCCGTGGTATCGGGGAGATGTATCGATCTAGAGCTGCCGATGGTGTCTCCAAGTGGTGGCGCATATAGCATGCGTTTGGGAAATGCTAACACAGGGTCGCAAGCCGAGAGTGTGGAGCTTCGATTTACAGTGGACGAGCAGTCTACATTCTTCCTCTTGCAATACGCGGTGGTCATGGAGGATCCGAACCACTCCTATGATGATCAGCCAAGATTTGAGCTTAATATATCCAGAGCTAGTGGAGAGCCTGTAGACTGTGGTCGATATGTGGTGAGAGCAGAACGCGAATTGGAAGGTTTTGTAAGTTGTGGAGATCTAAGAGTGCGGCCATGGACGACAGTCGGTATTGAACTACAGAGCTATCTAGGCGAAGAAATCATCATAGAGATCCTGACCACAGATTGTGGTTTGGGAGGGCACTTTGGGTATTCTTATTTTGATGCTACATGTCAGCCGCTTACTATAGAAGTCGTGGGCTACTGCGCGGATTCTGACTCGGCAATCGTCCAGGTTACAGAAGGATTTGTGGAGTATCTCTGGGAAAGTGGAGATACTACGAGTACCTACGTAGATCACGATCCTCAGCAGGGCGACACTTATCAAGTCACCGTGACCAGTGCTACGGGATGCACGCTGGTACTGTCTGACACTCTACCACCGCTGGAAGAAGTGCTGGACCCTGTGTTCTCTGGTCCCTATGACAGCCTCTACTGTGGAGATGTCGATAACTTTCGGTTCAGACCCATAGTGAGTAATGGAGAGAGGATATACTCGTTTTATCACGGCTACTTTGGACAGAGTTTTCCCATAAATCTGGATCTAGATACTAGTTATCAATTCTATGCAGTCAATGGCTATGGTTGTATCAGCGATACGGTTACCTATACATTTGAGACTAACTCTCCGGAGCCCGAGTTCATCATTACTCCTCCGTACTGCAGAGGTGATGCGACAGGAACTATAGAGATCATCCAGAATCCACTGGAGTCGCCATATACCGTGGCCTGGGAATCAGGTGATACCAGCATGGTTCGAAGCGATCTGGAGCCAGGCATATACACGGTAGTCATCGCTAAGGATTCAAATTGTGCTGCTGTATACCATATAGAAATCCCGCCGGGTGATGGCTTTGATGTCGACTATAAATATAGTATAGGCGTCTGCGGTGAGATGCCTACTGGGTTCATAGAAGGAGTGGTAGAGCAAGGTGCTACACCCTATCAGTTTTCTATCAATGGTATGCCTTATACTAGCAATAATCGCTTCACGAACCTACCACCTGGCATACACACTATGAGAGCTAGAGACGGAACCGGATGTGTACTTTACGATACACTCGAGATTGTCTCTTGGGATAGTCCAGAATTTTTAAATGTTGAGCACAACTTTTCTGGTTGTGACACTTTTGTGACCATCGTCCCAGTCGTAGACTTTGCAGATAGAGTCGCCGTCGTATATGGGCCCCGTATTGATTCTTCTCACGTGGTCAATACCACGTGGTATGATCAGGTCATTGTAGAGGCGATCTATCAGCGATGTGCCACTAGAGATACATTCTACTTTGATCACTTAGGTCCAGATATCAGTCCGATGTTGACGTCGCCGCAGTGTCACGGTGAGTCTACTGGCCAGATTATACTTATGGACAATGATGGTGATCCGTTACTCGAGTATCTGTGGGAGGATAGCTCTACAGGTAGTGGCCTGATAGATATACCTGCGGATATATACAGTGTCACCATGACAAATGCGGCCGCCTGCACTGCCGTAACTCATATAGTCCTCACGGAGCCAGATAGTCTACAATTAGATATATTTCTATCGCCAGCTGTCCTCTGCGAAGGGGATTCTAGTGGTCGAGTATCTACGAACAGAAGAGGTGGAGTGTGGCCATATGAGTATTCGCTCGACGGTATTGACTACCAGAATAATGTACCTGCCGATCTGACTGCTGGTCCCGTGACTCTCTATATCCGGGACATGAATGGCTGCGTGGACGCTGCACATGACACCATTCAAGAACTGTTACTGCCACTATATGTAGGAGATACACTTGTCGAACTGTGTACGGAGGTAGAGCTATATCGTCCACCGTATGAGCATGTGGATCGAGTGTACTCTGTCTATCATGAAAGTTATGGCTTGGAATTTGAGATAGACTTGGATCTGGAGACGGTATATCAGTTTGTGGGTTTGAATGAGCTGGACTGTCCAGGAGATACCTCCACGATTAGATTTTCCCTGCGTGACTCGGCCAGAGTAAATATTGAAATTACAAATAATTTATGCCATCAGGATTCTCTCGGAGCTGTCAGTCTGAGCCCAGTAGATAGTGCTCAGGTCTATAGCTACGAGTGGAGTAATGGGGACGATAGTAGTACGGTGTCTGGACTCAGCATGGGTATGTATGTGGTGTCTGTGTCGGATCAGATAGGATGTGTATATCCGTACGATATCACCATCTACGCACCTCCTGAGCTGATGAGCTCCGTGGCACTGGATAGTGGATGGGTCTGCCAGGGCGATAGTACAGGCGTGATTCATATCACTGCGGATGGCGGCGTGGGCAACTACGGCTATGAGTTGATCGGTCGATCGGGCCGAGATACTATATATGAATTCTCCAATTTGGCTGCTGGATCTTATGATTACCTAGTTGTAGATTCTAATCATTGCAGTGTGTATGGAGAATTTGAGATAGGATCGATAGTGTTGGACTCTGTCTTGATAGATACTGACCCTACCACCTGTGATCAGGACAATGGTTCTCTTCAGATCTTAAGTGTAGCAGGTGGTCTAGGCAGACTGCAATATAGTCTGGATACTAGCGAATACTCCTACGATCGTGAGATGTACGACCTAGCAGCGGGAGACTATGCTCTCATGGTGCGGGATAGCCTAGGCTGCTTTACTACTCTAGATATAAATATATCATCCACGACTCCAGTCAGGATCGAAGGTGAGTCTCTAGAGCATACGACCTGTGACCAAGCTAATGGCATGATTAAGCTCGCAATCAATGGCGACTATGAGCTATCCTACTATATAGATGGCCTAGAAGTGAACGCAGAAACTCTTTCTGCACTAAGTGCGGACACTTACCTGATCACAGTCGTGGATAGCAATCTATGTAGGGATTCTGTCAGCTTCAGCATCAATCCGAGCACCGCACTCCAGCTGACCAGCTTAGACGTGGATCCTTATCCATGTGTATCTCAGAGTGCTGATGTGGTAGTAGGTAGCAATCGGTTTGACGAGCTAGTCTGGTATCAGCTAGATGATCGTCCCGTACAGACCGTTCCAGCATTTCTATCTGTATCTGAGGGGGTGCATGTCTTGACGGCCACGGATGGAGATTCATGCACGCTCTCAGAAGAGTTTGCGGTGTCCCTACCGGAGCAGCTGAGTGTGACTCCTCTCATAGATATGGCAAGATGTAATCAGGCGGGCGCCATCACGCTCATTGCCACCGGCGGTGTAGAGCCTTACTCATATAGTATGGATACATTGAGCTGGAACGCGATGGAAACATTTAACAATATTTATGCTGGAGTGCACTCGCTCTACACCAGAGACGCCTCTGACTGCCTTACCCTCGTGGAGGTGGATATGCCATGGGACTGTGACATCTATATGCCCAATGTATTTTCTCCCAACGGAGATGGAATTAATGATCGGTTGCAACCAGGGCCTGAATCAGATATGGGAATCTCAGTCGTGAATCATCAGATATACGACCGATGGGGCAATCAAGTGTTCAGCTCAGCAGGCGGCCGCATAGACGATATCTCCATGTGGTGGGATGGCATGGTAAAGAATCAAGAGGCTCCTAGCGGTGTATATGTCTACCGACTTGATCTGATCGTAGATAATGGCGGGGTTATCTCACTCTCAGGGGATATTACTTTGCTCAGATAACTTCCCTCGTGGCGCGCTGTGCGCAAAACTTACAATACACTCTCGCGTCAGCGGTCGGAGCGATCGAGCGAGAGTGCGTCACTGCTGCGACGCGGTCGGAGAGGAGTTGAGTTGGATTTATACGAGCAGTGATCCAGTGTATCTGTCAAAGTGAAGAAATCTCGTGGCGAGCGTAATTATCGCCATTACCTACACCAAATCATAGCTATTTACTCTTCAATTACTCAAAAATGGTCAGCACACTCAGTTCCGCTGATGTAGGCACATGCAGATGTGCACCCTGCTCAACATGCAGCGTGTAGATCGATGATTCTTCTCCAGATAGCATCCTGACATCATCACCAGCTGGAATCACTACGTGGTCACAAGTGGTAGGGAATCTACCTAAAGACCAATTGGCAGTATCGCTATACCAATTACCATCGCCACCTAGCCATGTGTTAGTGACTGTATTCGTACACAGGTAATCAGGCATAGAAGTAATAGTCCTGGAGTCGGCAGCGGAAACGGAGAAGGCACCAGCCGAGCTAGCGGCAGCTGATGCTGCGGCGACACCATATCCAGCCTCTGCCTCCGCCTCACTTTTGGCTTCAGCCTCTGATTCAAAGAAGCCGTCAGTAGATATGATGATGGTGTCACCGGGAGCGTCTTCTACTGCTGGATCCCTTTCGAGCACCTTGGGCGACACAAGGTTAGCCGGATCGGTAAATATCATGGCTGAGTCGCTCACTAGGCTATCGCCGCTTACCTCAATTTCAAGCTCATTATTGACGCCATCTATTGTGGGGATGCCAGCAACTGCTATAGCAATTGCCACTGGGCCGCCTGTGGTATCTATAGCTGTAGCCTTGGCCCATACCATCCCAGCTTGACCACTTGCCGGTACGACAAACTCAAGTATAACCTCGGTTCCTACTCCAGCTGCTGCCGCAGCATAGTGCGTATCTATCCTGTGATCAATGATTGCAATGAGATTTTCCGACCCAGCGCCACTCGCAGCCATAGCCACCGCTGCTGCTTGAAATCCTACTTCAGCTTCAGCTTCAGCCTCTACTTCTTTCTCTATGGTCAGATCACTGTAAGAAAAATCTACGGGCGGTAGACCGCCGTTGTCGCCAGACGGTGACGGCCCAAGATCATAGGTGTGCGCTGTGCGCGCAGCAGGATTGTCATATACCGATGTAGAAGTACATGTTGCAGCAGACGCATCTGCTGGGACATCTAGTAGACTGTTTCGGGCTTGTCCTGCTGTCGCAGCTGCGGCAGCTGCTGCACTGTTAAATCCAATGACTGCTACAGCTTCCACTTGAGCCTCAGCCTCGTCCTCAGTCTCTAGGTTTCCAGTGGAGGTTCTTTTCGCATATTTTTTCGATCTGAGCAGAGCGTGTTGTTCATCTATATCTTCGGCAGTATCAGATTTCATTTCTAGGAATTGATCTACTGGTGTGTTAATAGCGTCCTCGGTAGTAGCAATGAGTGTGATACCTGCAGCACGCGCATCACCAACAGAGCTAGTATCTCCGCTGGCAGCAGCTGCCACAGGAACCACAGTGGCTTCCGCTTCCGCCTCAGCGGTGACCTCCGTGTCGCTCTCGTTTTGAGCAAATGAGCTGAAGGTATCATACTCTTCTACACCATCGCCTATGTCGCGAACTATGTTGCCAGTATCGAGCTCGGTCGATGTAGATACGGATGAGGATGAGGCTACTCGCGCTGTGGCTCCTATGCCGTTTGCTCCTGCGCCGCCGCTAGATACTGCCGCTGCTGCTGCAGAGTTGTTATCAACCTCTACTTCTGCTTCTACTTCTACCTCGGTTTCCGCTTCTGCTTCAAACAATCCTTTACCTTCACTAGCTGTAGGGTCAAGTCGATTAGGGCCTAAATTTTTTACAAAGATGTATTCGTTCATGCCAGGTGCTAGCGGTTCGGAATTGCTGCTGCTAGGCATATTAATGAATGGTGGAATTTGGATATTCACTTCTGAGGTTGACGTCGAAGTAGCAGCTCTGACCACAGCCTCTGACCTGGCATAGTCACCAGCGCTGGAGACTGCCGTACCGCCTGTGGCAGCCGCCGCTGCAGCGCCTGGAGCCGCTTCGGCTTCCGCCTCGGCTTCGGATTCTGACTCCACCTCAGCTTCAGTATTAGTCTGAAGAATAGGAATAGTAGTGGCATCTGCATAAGGTATATCAAATGCCGACTGTATATTATTTGTTGAATCCAACACGGGCTCAGGCATAGATCCTCTCGTAGGATCGGTGATCTGTGGCTGATTCATATCATCCGTAGATGGATATAAGATATTGACGGTCGATAGATCTGTCGATGTGGATGTCTGAGCGTCGAGGCTCATACTTATATCAATAGGGTAAAGAGCAAATCCACCTATCGCTGTAAGATAAATACTCCTGCCGCCAGCCGCAGTACCCACACCAGAGCCACCTGCGGCTACGGCCGCACCATTAGACACTTCGACTTCAGCCTCTGACTCCACTTCAGCTTCTGCTTCAGTCTCACCGAAGCCCACCATTGGTGGAGCATCATTAGGATTTACTATGTTCTTTCTTTCTCGCGTGCTGTCAGCAGGATTTTGCGTGGTAGCTGGCGTGATGCCCAGCACGGTCAGGGAGCCCGATGTCTTGATTCCTGCTCCTGAAAATGGGCTCAAAGCAGCGGCAGCCACCGACACACCCACAGCACCAGCTACGGTTCCATCATCGCTATCAGTTTTAATTTCTACTTCAGCCTCTACCGCAGCTCGCACGGTATCTATACCAGCAGACTGGCAATGAGAGTAAAGACAGAAAAATAAAAATATCAGAATTAGGCAAGAAGTAGCGTATACTGGACGCCTCATAGGCTTTAGTTTAGAGCTTATCAGTAAAGTGGCAGAAGAGCTTTACCGATCTCTCTTAACTAGATGTGGAAATCCTAGGCAACGCGATTATGCATGTGATGATCAAAGTTACTATAAATATAGAATGGCATGGCGGAAGTCAATGGTATTCACCATGCTGCGATGATAAATCAGTGCTTGAAAAGCAATTTTTTGTGCACGAGAAATATCACTTAATTAGTAAGTAATCTGCTGATTTCCTATTTATACCTCGAGTCGCGCTATACTAAAAATCAACCCAGTCTTGACTTTATTTGGCAATTTTCGACTTCTTGACTGACTAAGTATATTATTGAAGTTGGTATATAAAACCCACTACTCACTACACCGCACCAGTGAGCTCAGATCGATCAGCTGAAAATTTCTAAAACCTTCCATGGCGATCAAGTCCACCGTCTTGAGATCTAGCTGATGGTGGAGAGAATCTTGTACCACACTTTCTGTTTGTTGTTCATTGAGCATAGCAAGGAGTGTGGTATTGCCCTTATTGGGATCGTAGAGGCCAGAGGTAATGAAGAGAAGTCGGGTTCCGTTGGCTTTTATTTCGTTGCATTTTTCTACCAGGCCGGCATGCTGAGCATTAATGGTTGATAAACTTCCTGCGGAGTAATTACTCCAGCTATTCGTAACGAGAATAAATACGTCTGGCTTTTTATCTAGAGCCTCGTCAAGTGCTGATTGCCAATTTGTGATGGAGCTTTTTGCCTCTTGGCTCTTGGCACGCTTTTTATAATCTTTGAGTGTGTTGGAAATTTCCTTAGGATTTATGGCTTCGCTGCTCGACGTGACTTTATGGCCAAATTCTACGATGCTTACCATAGTACTATCTTCTAGGGTAGCACCAGATTTAAAGAACTCTCGAAGTTGCTTAGCAATGCTTTTTCGCTCGACTTTATCAATGCCTTCGGAGCCCTGGATCGCGATCATGATAGATTGATGCTCACAGTCAAGTAAGATAGGGTTGGACTTAGTCTCCACAGACTCTAAGACCTGTAATTCATCGATCGTGATATACTGATGAAAATTGTAACCATGACTATTGGAGAAGTGTAGGCGTATACTATCTACTCCGCTTTCAAACAGTACAGGAATAGGATAGTCAATGTGCTTAAAGATGAGCATATTGCCATCGAGGAATACATCACGGAAGCTGGCATCGATATTTATCGAAGGATTTACGAGCGCGCTATCCTTAAATCCTTCTATGCGTACACCAAAGTAAAGATCCTTGGGTGTGATGGTAGATCTGTAGCGGTGATCACTGAGTGAGAACATTACCCGTCCGTCGAGATTGGGCTCCAGCACTGTGCTAAACTCTCTTGCCGTAGACTCGAGGCGTAGTGTCTTGTCTGAGAAGCTCGATACGTCCGTGTTGCTCGAGTGGATAGTAAACTCGTCATAGATTCCCTTAGCAGAGCTATCTACAAGCGCGAGGAGGGCGATACACATCGCCATGAGACCTTTTAGGAAGGGCATAGTCAGTTATTTACACATTACAGGTATGTGTAATATATCAAGAATCGAGCCAG
>JAHDBH010000073.1:5500-11470 GCA_020630495.1 Saprospiraceae bacterium | reverse complement strand
GCGCTTTCCTGCCGGTGGCACCTGTGAGAAGTATATTCAGGCGAAGTATGGTGGGGGTGGGATGGTTCATGTGATGGGGTGCGGGGTGTAGGAATAGCTGCTTAGTCAGAAGGCGGATTATTGATAGTCAATAGTCAATAGCAGATAAACTAAGGCCTATGGATGATGAGGTAAATCAAAAGCCTTAGTCATAAAGTTGAGGGGTAGCAATGACTATTGATAGTCAATAGTCAATAGTATTAGTCAATAGCAAATGAGTCCAAGTCTCCTACTGAAGCGGTAGGCTTGAAAGCGACTGTACCGAGTAAGATCTCCTAGGATTACAATTGTTGGTGAAGAGTCAATAGCAGCTAAGCAGAGCCATGTAGCTTATGTGGCAGGCTAAGAGCAGCAGCGCCAAGGATGAGTTATTTTACTGACTATTGATAGCCAATAGTCAATAGCTGTGACTCCCATCTGAACTTTTATCCTACTAGTCCTCCCTGCTGCAGGCACCATTATGTGGCTGACCCGATCATCTGAGTTGTAAGACCAGCGGTCATATATGGATCTCGTTTCTTGAGCGTTTTCCTTTGCTGCCGTGTTCCAGAGTATACATTATAGCCATCTGCTATCACTGTAAACATTCAAGGGCCCGAAGATGGAATCATAATAGGTCTCGACAAATAGGCTATGATAGAGCTAAGGGTACTCGTACTACCCAGCAGAGAGTTTTAAGATCATTGCTACTGATATGTGTGTATCAGGATTTGATCCAGCGCACGTAGTATTTCTTGAGATTGACAAGCCATTTTCTGCAAGGGTATGGCGTAGCTTTCAGTGTGGGGGAATGTGACCTTAAGAATCACCTGTCCGCTTTAGTTATTTATTCCTAAAGCCTCGAGAGTTTCATAAGTCAACGGGCCTGGCCGTAAGCTTAGGTCTATTTGATACTGTGCGATGGCACTTCGAGTTCCTGATGTTATCACGCCCTCTACTAGGTCATTTATTTCATACGCATAGGACATGAGTGCTGATTGCACTTCAACTATGAGATCATAGGAGAGATCTGTCTTACAGATGATTTCATAGTGAGGAGCGCCAGTACCAGGATACTCATAATATGCTACTTGATAATCTCTGTATTCTATATCCTTAGCTGGTACTTTCCATGGCTTGCGTACAACAGTAATGGTGTCAAATATTCCTGCCTCCATTGTTTGACGCCAGTACTGACAGTTCTCGTTATTTGTCCTCTCACAAGCTTCTGGAGATAGCTTTCGACTTACCCATTCGTAGGTGTCAGGCACAATAGGAAGTCTCAAGGTTTTAAGTTTCACCTTGGGATTACTCCCAGTATAGATTGGATATGTTTCGGTTCTATAGAGTATAGGGCCGTGTGGTGTCAGGATTGGTGCATAGCATTTTCCAACTTGCATGTCAGCTTGCAGAACAGCGTCTTGAGCTGACGCACGTGGGATAAATAAGCCCAAGAATAATGAACCCAAGAAGAAAATAGAATATCTCATGTGGACGAATATAGTAGTGGGATCAAGATACGAGCTATTTGTGTAAATATCACTACCATCCTGAATTCTATCACAAACCTACTCCCCCCACATAAAGTCAACCCCTATCATAAAGTGCCTCCCCGCTTGAGGATATAGAAAATTCTCTGTGATGATCTCGCCTACACCATAGCTGAAGGTGTAACCATTGTTGCTGTACTGCTGGTCTAGAACATTGAGCATCTGGAGATGGAGACGTGCACGCACGCCGCTGGTGAGTTGCCAGGTGTAGGAGGCACCTAGATCCGTATGGAGATACGCATCAAGCTTTCGATCTTCATTGCTCGTATTGTCGAGAAATTGATCGCCAACATACTTACCGAGAAGTGACAATTCTAGACCATCCAAAGGAGTCCATCGAGCGAAGGCCGATGTGATCACTGAAGGGCTGTAAGCAATGTCCGTGTTCTCATGGGGTATTACGATTTCTTCTCCAGATACAAAGTCAAAAATTATTTCATCAAATTGCTTGATCCGATTTTGGCTGAGTGTGAGAGAGGCACCCGCAGACGCATTTGCGCGAAAGCGCCAATTTGCCTCTAGCTCTAGTCCAGCGCGGTAGCTGTCAGAGACATTGGTGCGTATGCCGCCGCCCACATCATTGAGTGCGCCCGTAAGGACGAGCTGATCCTCGTAATCCATGAGGTAGACGTTGGTGCTAAGAGAGAGCTTGTCGCCCGAGTAGCGGTGTCCTACTTCGAGATTGGTGAGCTGCTCAGGGCTTGGGGCACCACTTGTAGCTTCCGTAAAGTCATTACGGTCGGGTTCACGATGACCCATGCCGAGGTACGCGTAAAAGCCGTGTCGGCTTCCTGCCTGATAAGTAAGACCCACCTTAGGATTGAAAAATCCAAAACTCTCATCAAAGTCAATCAAGCGTAGATCGTCATTGATTCCATTGCCTTCATATAAGACTTGACGATACTGCAGATCCACGTAGGCCTTCCACCGTGTAGCAAATTTTCGCTCATACTTGGCATATGCGTTGAGGTCTGTTTTTACCGCGTCGGATTCGTAGTAGCGCTGGTCTTTGTCAAAGCTCGTGGCAAATTCTGCATAGGTAATCTCACCAAAATGGCCGCCTTCATATATATGTGCGGCCACGCCTAGATCGAAGGCGTCGCTGAGAGTTGATTTTTGGAGACGTACGATACCGCCATAGTAGATATTGTCGAGCCATCTTCTACGCACAAAGTCTCCTGACTCGATCGTCTGGCTACCAATGGTGATAGGCTCTAGCCCGTAGGTGCTGAAGTCATCGTCTCCGCGAAACTGCTCAAAGAAACCTGCGCCCTCTGTAAAGTGCAGGCTCGTGCGGAGCTGTAGCTGGTCTGTGAGATACCAATCGTGGTGTAGTTGATAGTGATCTTGCTTGTAATCATCTACTTGATCCTCATAGGTGTAAAAGTTGTATGTGCGACCATCTGCGCGTAGTCGCTCGCACTCGTCATCACTCAGAAAATTTCGTGCACAGTAGTCGGTAATTGCCTCCTGATCCTCTTTTACTGCAGACTCTGGCGTGCCGTTCCAGGACTGATACGTACGCTCGTCACCAGCAAAGTGCAATAGACTGAGAGAATGCTTATCGCTGATATAATTTGCCTCTAGATAGTAAGATCGCAGGTCAGAAGTCGCTCGATCTATGTAGCCGTCACTGGCAATTCGAGATAGCCGCGCCTTCACGTTCCAGTGATCGGCGATCAGACCAGAGTTCAGCTCGATGTTATGTCTACGGGTGGCAAAGCTGCCTAGGGTGTTGCTGACTTGGACGGATGGGGCGACTTGTATCGCACGTGTTTCGATACCTACCGTAGCGCCAAATGCACCGGCGCCCAGCGTACTTGATCCTAGCCCACGCTGTACTGTAATGCTCTGTGCGCTACTGGTAAGATCGGGTAGATTGACCCAAAAGACTGCTTGCGACTCAGAGTCATTGAGCGGGATGCCATTGATGGTGACATTGATCCTAGTCGCGTCTGATCCTCGTATCCGGAGTCCAGTGTATCCTACGCCTGCGCCTGCATCACTAGTGCTGACTGTACTAGGGGTGTAGCGAAGCACGTAGGGCACGTCGCGGCCATTATTGAGACTTTCGATGTCGTCTTCTGACTGGCGAGTATAGCTGATAGGATCATCAGCTGTGATGCGTGAGGCACTGATCACAACATTGTTAAGAGCTTGGAGGCTTGCTTTCAGGGGCAGCAGACCTAGGTCGAGCATCTGGTTTCTTGCACCTAGTTTTATCTCTTGACGCAGATTTTCATATCCTACGTAGGTGACAAGTAGCTCATAGGTGCCCGCAGCAAGATCACTGATCATAAATTTCCCCTCAGCATCTGTAGCTACTACGACACCAGATGGAGAGAGAGAAACCGTCGCGCTAGGCAGGGGCGAGCCCTTAGTATCTGTGATAGTTCCCCGTACAGAGTACTGGGCGCTAAGTAGCGATGCTGTGAGACAAGCGAAAAATAGAATGAGAAGACGATTTGCCATGATCTGAGTTTGAAGAGGGGAATACTCAGATGGCGTGCATCTCGCGCAGCGCGTGATGTCCTTTCATTTCCCTTCCTGGCATGACCCGGGCAGGTTCTATGGGTATGATCTCAGCTCTGACGAGCACCCCAAATGAGTGTAAGATGTAGTAATTATGCTCTCGCCGCAGCAGCCTTGCGGATCTCTTTCATACCCACCAGACGGCGAGTTTCTGGATCCCAGACCTTGAGACGGAAGCACTTTATGATTTCTCCAGGCGTCAACTTTGTGATGCCGGGATTTTGCAATTCTTTGATATTATGATAGACCTCTGGGAGTCTATAGAAAGGTATCTTGCTATTGATGTGGTGTATGTGATGATAGCCGATATTGCCAGTAAACCAGTGCATCAGTTTATTCATCTTCATATAGCTCGAGGACTTCAGTGCCGCAAAGGCAAAGTCCCATTCTTCCTTAGTGCTAAATTGCGCCTCAGGAAAATTGTGCTGTGCATAGAAGAGATAAGCACCCATGGCGCTACTGATCATCGCAGGCAATAAGAATCCAAGCAAAAAAGATACCCAGCCGAAGGAGATCCATATGGCGGCGCCAATAGCGTAGTGGAAGATCATCGCGTAGAGCGAGTCGATGTGCTTCTTGCCGCCATTGACAAGACTTCTTATGGTCATCCCAAAGAGAAATGCAAAGAAATATCCAAAGGCAATCGTCAGCGGGTGACGGACCATCAGGTAGACAAACCGCTCCTTCTTAGAAGCCTTGAGAAAGTCCTCCTTGGTCACGATGGGGTAGCTACCAATAGAGCTCGTGTAGAGCTTGCTATTGTGAGCATGGTGATGGTCATGCGACCGTCTCCAGATGCTCATGGGTGCTAGGATAAACCAGCCAAAAAGTTTGAAAATAAATTCTGCTACAGGGGATCGCTGTAGGATGCTCTTGTGCAGATAATCATGATACATGATAAACACACGGACTACGATCAGGCCCGCGAGGATAGAACACACAATGCGTAGAGCTAAGGGCAGTGGAAGTATAGCTCCAGCGTAGGCAAGCACCATCAGGATGAGGCCCGTGATAAGGAGCCTCCAGCTCTTTTTACGGTCTTCCTGAGCATAGCGCGAAGTCGCTAATATCAATTCTTTTGCACTCATACCGCAAAAGTAGGCTTTTCAGCCGCGACTATGCTTCCATCTCCTATGAGTCCATAGATAGATGTCGGGCTGACGGCGGATGTCTCGTTCGAGACGATTTGTATGAACTCTTGTGATCTCCTCCTCCGTGTGATCCTGTGGCCGATCGTAGAGCAGTTCTAGCTCCACGCGATACCTCCCGCGCACAGGACGTGAGATAGAGGCATAGATGATGGGCTGCTCCAACTTTCGTGCTAGCCGAGCCGTACCGAGAAATACAGGCGCCTCTCTTCCCATAAATTTCATCCAGTAGCCTCTGTCAGGATGCGCCGCCTGATCAGCGATGAATGCCGTGATTCTGGCATCATCCCTATTTTCAAGCATGTCTTTAGCTGCCTCGCGCATTCGATATAGACCGTTTCCGAGTCGTGTACGCATATGCCTCGTGAGCGATTCCCAGTTGGGGTCTTTGATCGGGTGATATATAATGTACAGGGGATGAGCCGCCATACCCGCATAGGCAGCACCTATGAGTTCCCAGTTGCCCAGGTGTCCTGTTACGAGCACTACAGACTTGCCATCAGCAAAGTATCTCTGAAAAAGCTCCGTATTCACGATCTTCACACGCGCCGTAGCAGCTTCTTGAGATATAGTCAGCGTCTTGAGAGCTTCGAGGATGAGATCACAGAGATAGCGATAGTGCTTTCTCATGAGGCCCTTTCGGGCAAATGCGTCCATCTCAGGAAAGGCGTGCTCTAGATTATCCGTCACCACTGTTTTCCGATATCCTACTAGATAATAGA
>JAHDBH010000073.1:0-5400 GCA_020630495.1 Saprospiraceae bacterium | reverse complement strand
GCGCCGACATAGAAAAAGATGCCGAGCACGCCGAGCATGAGATTTACCTTAGTAAATGCATCAAAATAAGTGCCTGCACTTCGCTCTTTGATGAGCTGTGGTAGTTTGATAAATACAAATGCAACGGCAATCACGGTGATGAACGCTCCTATCCCAAGGAAGGGTGTCTGCACAGCAGCTGCTTCTGTGGCGAGATATGCTTCTCGCGCCTGCTCTGTAAGGCCGCTGATCTCTGCACTGGTCTTGACGGAGTCGCTTAGGATAAAGAGAGCACCCACGGCAGGAGCGATAGCAGTACCGAGCGAATTGAAAGCTTGAGAAAGATTGAGCCGGCTACTTGCTCCTGATTCTGGTCCCAGGACAGCGACGTAGGGATTGGCTGCTACTTGGAGGATGGTCATGCCACCCGCGAGGATAAAATAGGCTAGCAGAAATATGCTAAACTGCCGCATAGAAGCTGCGGGATAGAAGAGGAAACAACCCAGTGCCATGGTCATCAGTCCAAGGATGATACCGCGCTTGTAGCCGATTTTAGTCAAGATAAAGCTCGCAGGTATGGAGAGGAGGAAGTAGGCACCAAAGAAAGCAAACTGCACCAGCGTGGCCTGGGCATAGCTCAGTTCAAAGAGCTCCCGTATCCTAGGCACTAGCGAGTCTACAAGCACCGTGATGAATCCCCAGAGGAAGAACAGTACTGTGAGGAGTGCAAATACGGAGGTGTACGATTTTTGCTGAGACATGCTGATCTGTCGTATGATGAGTGCTAAAGGTAAGGTGTGCGCGGTGCAAATAGTACTGTGTATATTTGTACCCGAACGAACGTTCGTATGCTGTATGTTTCACTCGATCAAAGTAGCAGAGCTTAAGAAAGAGACTGAGGACTGTGTGAGTATCCTACTGGATATACCTGCAGAGAAGTCAGCGGTCTTTGCGTATGCGCCAGGACAGTATCTGACCTTTCGCGCTCAGATCGGTGGTCAGGAAGTCCGACGATCGTACTCTCTGTGCTCAGCTCCCAGTAGTGGTCAGTGGCGAGTAGCGGTGAAGCGGGTGCCAGAGGGTAGATTTTCTGGTTATGTCCATGAGCAGTTGCAAGTAGGTGACGAGCTGGAGGTCATGGAGCCGATGGGATCTTTTGTGCCGAGGATTCACGATTCCGAGCCATGCAGGTATGTTTGCTTTGCTGCTGGCAGTGGTATCACTCCGATGATGAGCATCATCGCAGATGCTCTCCAGAAAGATAAGGATGCTGAGATCGATCTCTTTTATGGGTCCAAGAAGACTGATAGCATCATCTTTAAGGAAGAGCTGGAGGCGCTGAAAAATACCCATTTACACCGATTCCAATTGCACTATGTACTGAGTCGTGAGCGTCTACAGTCTGAATGGTTCTATGGAAGGATAGATGGTGAAAAATGTGCTCATTATGGGAAGTATCTCTTTGATCCGAGATCTGTGACCCAGTATTTTCTATGTGGGCCTGAGTCGATGATCAAGGCAGTGGAATCATCTCTGGTCAGTCTAGGTGTACCTAGTGACAAGATTTCGTATGAGCTCTTTACAGTACCAGGAGCTGTACAGAGTACACAAGAGCGTGCTGAGCAACGTCAGTCACTAGGACAGACAGAATCTATGGTCACCATCACTCTCGATGGGTTGGATATGACTTTTATCATGGATGAGTCTGACGATAATATCTTGGATGCTGCGCTCCATCAGGGCGCTGATCTGCCCTATGCGTGTAAGGGTGGAGTCTGCAGTACTTGCAAGGCAAAAGTGAAAAAAGGTGAAGCCGCCATGGCTGTCAATTATGCGCTGGAACCAGACGAGGTAGATGCGGGATATGTGCTTACATGCCAGGCCGTACCTACAGATAGTACGGTCGCACTGAGCTTTGATGAGTGACAGGTTGCTTACACTTTACAGGACGCACATGACGAGCGACTAAATGGAAGATCCGATTTAAATCACGCTATATTAAATACACCGAAAATGAAAGGCAAATCTATCACAGTTGCTAAGTCAATCATGAGAGTTATTCTCATTATGATCGCGTTTCAGGCAGTTTTCGGTATGATCAAGGCTCAGCAAATCGATTATGTCCTTGCAGATCCACAACCTAGACTGATGGAGGTATATGGTGGTAGCTTGCTGAGCGCAGATCTTGATAATGATGGAGATATTGATCTGGTGCAGTCTGGCCTCGGGGTCGATCTCACGGGACTGAGTGCACGGGCATCTGTATTCTTGAATGATGGCGAGGGCACTTTCTCGATACTTGAGCAGGAGTTCAGTGATTATTTTAGCACGGAGCATATGGTGCTCGGTGATGTCGATAATGATGGAGATTTAGATCTAGTCATCATGTCTATCAATCGCACTGATCTATATCTGAATGACGGAGCGGCCAATTTTATTCATGACCCGGGTGTCATCATGAGACCTGCTGATGCTGGACAGATCATCATAGGGGACATCGATGGTGATGGCGATCAGGATCTATTGCAGTATGGACAAATCAGTGGCATGAATGAATTTGCGGTGCTTTATGAAAATGAGGGAGCAGGTAATTTTTCTGCTGCTCGGGAGATCGGTCTCGAGCCCTTTTTGCAAGCGCAAATTTCCTTCATAGATATAGATGGCGACGGTGATCTCGATTTGCTAAGTTTTGGTGTAGATGCTACTGGCGAAGCGCAACAGGCAGTCTACATAAATGATGGTTCTGGAAGCTTAATACGATCTATGAATCGTGGTATATTGCCGCACGAAGCGAATTCTGTGAGTCTGGGAGATATAGATGCAGATGGTGACATGGACTTTATGGTGACGGGTATTTCAGCTTTGTCCAAGGCTGCGACTCTGATGTATATTAATGATGGTGCAGGCAGATTCTCTACTCTGGACGTCAGTCCTTTTGTAGACGTATTTTCGAGTAGCTGCCAGATAGAGGATGTAGATAATGACGGAGATCTAGATGTTCTCCTCATAGGGTCAGAGGATGGCGGCTTACCGAATATTCATGCTATTCTGTATCAGAATCAGGGCGATATGATCTTTATAGCTGCAGATACTCTTGGGGGTGAATATATCGCTGCGTCGACGATCGCTGATCTAAATGGTGATACGAAACTGGATATCGTGATACAAGGATTTGTTGATGATACGAATGTCTACTGGAATGAATCTCTACTCTCAAGTAACAGAGAGGTAAATGAATCGCAATTATCTATATATCCCAATCCTTCTTCAGGTCGTGTGATGATGGAGTGGGGGAAGGGTAGATATTCGCTTGTGGAGGTCTATGATGGCTGTGGTAAGTTAATGTATAAAGAGACGATCAGCGACGGACGGCAACGTACAGTGATAAATATCTCGGCGGTAGATGGCATCTATTACGTCGTGCTGACAAGCGCTCATGCACAGGCCATAAGTAAATTAGTAATAAGTCGCTAGATATGTTGTGAGGATTAAAAATTAGTACTTGAATTTTTTTTATTTATAATATAAGGGTCATTAGTAAACTGTGTCACTAATTCAACATGAAGACAGCGCCAATGAATATAGCAGCGCCATTAAATATTTCTGACAGGCACATCAGTGATAAGCGAGGTGAGATCATGCAGGCGGCTGCAGATGCATTTGCCCGAAAGGGCTATCGAGCTACTAGTATGCGTACCATTGCTGCTGCGGTACAGCTCGAGGTGTCAAGTCTCTACAGTCACATCCAAAGTAAGCAAGAGATGTTGCAATATATATGTGCCCAGAGTGCTGAAGCCTATGCAAAGGGCATGTCAAGAATCTGCGGTGAGTTAACGGAGCCTTTGGATCAGCTATCTGCTGTCATCGATTTACACGTAGAGATGGCCCTGGAGCATCCTGCGAGTATGCTCGTACATACGGATGAGTGGAAGCATCTGGAGGAGCCTGTGCGAGAGAAATTTTTGGCCGAAAGGCGTACCTACGAAAAACAGCTGACATCCATCATAAATAGGGGTATAGATCAGAAACAAATAAGAGATATTTCACCTTATATTATTGTACAAAGTCTTTTAGCGAGCTTTACTTGGCTGTATAGAAAATCAGGTCGTATAGATCCTGGATCGGTATGTGTGCAGCTGAGCGAGCTATGGCTAAAAGGTATAAAAAATAATTAGACTATGACGACGCTAGACATGGAACAGAAATTTCAGGAGCGCATAGATGCCGAAGAACGGATCGAGCCCAAGGATTGGATGCCAGAGAAGTATCGCCAGACGCTCATACGTCAGATATCTCAGCACGCGCACTCGGAGATCGTGGGTATGCTACCTGAGGGTAACTGGATCACACGTGCTCCTAATCTACGACGCAAGACAGCGTTACTGGCAAAAGTGCAGGACGAGGCTGGTCATGGACTCTACCTGTATGCCGCAGCGGAGACGCTGGGAATATCACGGGATGAGATGATCAGCCAGTTGCACTCTGGTGAGGCTAAATACAGTAATATCTTTAATTATCCCACGCTTACGTGGGCGGATATGGGTACCATAGGATGGCTGGTAGATGGTGCTGCCATCATGAATCAAGTGCCTCTATGCCGCTGTAGTTATGGACCCTATGCGCGTGCAATGGTAAGAGTATGTAAAGAGGAGAGCTTTCATCAGCGTCAGGGATTTGAGCTGTTGCTGACGCTGAGCAAGGGAACGAAGGAGCAACGCGAGATGCTGCAGGAGAGTGTCAATCGATTTTGGTGGCCGAGTATGATGATGTTTGGGCCGAGCGACACGGATAGTCCGCACACGGCACAGTCAATGAAGTGGAAGATCAAGCGATTTACCAATGATGAGCTACGCCAAAAATTTGTAGACGTCTGTGCCGAGCAGGCCAAGACGCTGAATATTACGCTACCAGACCCCGACTTGAAGTGGAATGAGGAGCGAGGTCACTATGACTTTGGCGCCATTGATTGGGATGAATTTTGGCGAGTGGTCAAGGGTGATGGACCCTGCAACCGCGAGAGACTAGGAGCACGCGTCCGCGCTCATGAAGAAGGGGCCTGGGTACGTGAAGCGGCCACAGCATTCGCTGCTAAGGAAGCTCAACGTAGACAGGTGGCTGAGCTGCGAGAAGCGGTGTAGAGACTTTGTCAGCCGTCTCTCAGATGTAGGTTGACTATATCAATGGCGCCGACTTTATAGCTAAGTTCTAGCGAGATGTTTTTTGTTCATAGGGTCTTTCGTCCGTAGACTCTCGCGAGTCTGCAGTACTCGCGGAGGCCTCATACGGCGGTATAACGCTGCATACATTGTCTATAATCCGAGCTTGCCTGAATGAGCTATCCCACGGGTTCATAGAGCAAAGAATACGCTGACACCCTCTGCGCTGCCCCACTGTCCAGAATCAATTGCGCAGCACTCTGCA
>JAHDBH010000008.1 GCA_020630495.1 Saprospiraceae bacterium | reverse complement strand
CAGGAGGGAAGTTCTTGATGCCCCCCCAGTTGAAATCCCCACTTATATCACCAAAATCCATAAAGCCATCCTTAACTAATATCTCAAATTTCTCCTCGGGATTATCCGTCTCATAGCCTCTATAATGACCAAAAAACTCTTGATCCCCCTCCACAGATTCATTGACTCCTGGCACGTACACGACATGAGACGCCTTGGTCATGGTAATCACCGAATCTCCTACAAGTAGGCAGGGATCCGTAGCAGTACTCGGCAATCTACTTGCCTCTAGCTCTATCTCGATATCTCCTTCGTATCCATCAAAGTCGATCTTAACCTGCTTGCCCTCAAACAGGCGCAGATCTCTGCCGATCCGCCACTTGTAAGAGCTTGCATTGCCGCGGGCGCGGAAGTACACAGCGCGACTAGACACCAAAGTATCGATATCAACTTTCATGAAAAAGGTATCTGTTCCATCATCGAAACTAAGAAGCCTGATGTGATAGGCATCGAACTCGACATCTAGCTCCTCAGCTACGATTCCGTGGCATGGGTCGTAGTTGTCACACTCTATATCTGTGGGATCGTCACACTTACAAGATGTGAGGATGAGAAGGGCAATCAAGCTCAATAATGTAAATAGTCTTAAACTGTTCATCACGGTATGTATGGCAAGAAATTTTGATATTACAGAGAGTTACTTATGCGAATATAGTGAATCTTTAGAATACTTGGAATAAGTTTTGGTGTTTTAACACTAAGCTTTTCTAATTTCATCGTGTTTTTACTTTAGACATTACTTACTTCAAGTAACTCTTCCTAGGATTAATGATGATCATTATTCATCCCCGCAATTCTAGAGTTACTACATGTCATTGAGTGATCACCAAGGGGCAAATCTTTTTGACGAGCAATTTGATTTAGAGAACGATGAATAAAATCGATAACCTTTTTTCGATAGAAGTGCTTGGTCGCTTCACGCATTGATTGACGAGAGGATCAGACCTGAGATAGGATATGATATGAAAGGCCAGTCCGTAGTAGAGGGGAGACGTACTGTTTCTATAACTTGCTGAACCATACTGGCTATAATATGGTACTAAGCTGATATCTCTGCATGAAAATAGTCATACGAGCCCAGTCTCAAAGGGCCACTGCACCTGCTTGTATCACCACCGCACCATCCCTACCCATTCCCTAAATTTGCAGCATGAAGGCAACCGCTACCAGATCTCAGCTCGAGGAGCTTCTTGCGTCGCGTATCGCATACCTAGATGGGGCCATGGGCACCATGATACAGCGATACAAGCTGGAGGAGGCGGATTTCAAAGGAGAGCAGTATGCTGATCATCCCTCCGATCTGCAGGGTAATAATGATCTGCTCTCTATCACCAAGCCAGAGGTGATCACACAGATTCATCTGGAGTACCTCCGTGCGGGTGCTGATATCATAGAGACAAATACATTCTCCAGTACGAGTATAGCACAGGAGGATTACAATCTACAAGATCACGCTCGCGAAATGAACCTAGCGAGTGCGAGGTGTGCGCGTGAGGCAGTACAGACGCATTTGCGCGAAAGCGCCCACCAGACCTACGTAGCCGGAGCTATAGGGCCTATGAATAAGACGGCGAGCCTCTCACCGGATGTGAATCGTCCTGGCTACCGCGCAGTCTTGTTTGATGAACTAGTGGCGGCCTATCGTGAGCAGGTGGATGCCCTCATAGATGGTGGTGTGGATCTGCTACTCGTGGAGACCATATTTGACACGCTCAATGCCAAGGCAGCGCTCTTTGCCATAGCGCAAGCCAAGGAGGAGTACGATCTGGACATCCCCGTGATGATTTCTGTGACGATCACAGATGCTAGCGGACGTACGCTGTCGGGTCAGACGCTTGAGGCATTTTATATCTCTGTAGCGCACGCGAGACCATTCAGTGTGGGAATCAATTGCGCTCTGGGTCCAGAAGAGATGAGGCCCTATGTGCAGAGCCTATCACAGATAGCGGACTGCTATGTAAGTCTCTATCCCAATGCTGGCCTGCCCAATGAATTTGGCGAATATGACCTGGAATCCCAGGAAATGGCCTCTATCCTCAAAGAATTTACAGATGCGGGCTGGATCAATATCCTCGGTGGCTGCTGTGGCACTACACCAGATCACATAGCAGCGATGGTGAAGCTGACATCAGGCTCACCAGCACGGGTCATTCCCGAGGTGCACGAGATGAGCAGTTTCTCCGGGCTGGAGCCTATGATCATGCGTCCTGAGCTCAACTTCATCAATATCGGCGAACGAACCAATGTGACGGGCTCCCGAAAATTTGCCCGCCTGATCAAGAATAATGAATACGAAGAGGCGCTCAGTGTAGCGCTAGAGCAAGTGAATAATGGCGCTCAGATCATCGACGTCAATATGGATGAAGGCATGCTGGATTCTCAGCAGGCGATGCAGGACTTTCTCTTCTTGATCGCAGCGGAGCCAGACATCTGCCGTGTGCCTATCATGATCGACTCCTCCAAGTTTGAGGTGATCGAGGCGGGGCTCAAGTGTGTACAGGGTAAGCCTATTGTCAACTCGATAAGTCTCAAGGAAGGCAAGGAGGAATTTGTCCGTCAGGCCAAGCTACTCAAGCAGTATGGAGCGGCTACAGTGGTGATGGCATTTGACGAGGAGGGGCAGGCAGACACTCTCGATCGCAAGGTGGAGATCTGCAAGCGCGCTTATAAGATTCTTACAGAAGAGGTCGACTTTCCGCCGCAGGACATCATATTTGACCCCAACATATTTGCCGTTGCCACGGGCATAGAAGAGCACAATGAATATGCCATGCACTTCATAGATGCCACCAGACAGATCAAGGCCGACTGCCCCCACGCCAAGATCAGCGGTGGTGTGAGTAATGTGTCCTTCTCCTTCAGAGGAAATAATGTGGTCCGTGAGGCGATGCACTCGATATTCCTGTACCACGCGATAGATGCTGGCATGGATATGGGCATAGTGAATGCTGGACTCATAGAAGTATACGAGGACATACAGCCAGAGCTCAAGGAGCGGATAGAGGATGTATTCTTTAATCGACGCGAGGATGCCACAGAGCGACTCATCGAGATCGCTGAGCAGCTGAGAGGAAAGGGCAAGACCGAGGAGACTACTGAGGAGTGGCGCGAGCTGCCTCTGAGTGAGCGTATCGCTTACTCACTCCGCAAAGGAATCACTAAGTATATAGATGAGGACATAGAACAATCCAGGCTGGAGCATGATCGCCCCATACAGGTCATAGAAGGTCCGCTGATGGATGGGATGAATATCGTGGGAGAGCTCTTTGGGCAGGGAAAGATGTTTCTACCACAAGTGGTAAAGAGCGCCCGTGTGATGAAGCGTGCAGTGGCACATCTCACACCATATATAGAGGCAGAGAAGGACGGCACTTCCAAGGCCAAAGGAAAGATCCTCTTGGCAACGGTCAAGGGCGACGTACACGATATAGGCAAGAACATCGTCGGGGTGGTGCTTGCCTGCAATAACTATGAGATCATAGACCTGGGCGTGATGGTGCCTACGGAGAAGATACTAGATACGGCTGTCGCCGAAAAGGTAGACGCGATAGGTCTCAGCGGTCTCATCACACCGAGTCTGGATCACATGGTCAGTGTGGCTCGGGAGATGGAGAAGCGCGGGATGGATCTGCCACTGCTCATAGGTGGAGCGACCACCTCGCGCATCCATACAGTCGTCAAGATCCGGCCCGAGTACAGCCATCCTGTGGTGCACGTGCTAGACGCTAGTAAGAGTGTAGCGGTGACGAGCTCGCTGCTCAGCGAGACAGAGGGCACGCGTGAGGACTACGTGAGTGCTCTGCAGGCAGAGTACGATCAGCTCCAGACTTCCTACAATAATCGTCAGGAGCACAAGAAATTTCTCAGCCTGGCAGATGCCCGCGAGCGACGCGTAGCTATAGACTGGTCCAGCTATACACCACCAGTCCCTGCCAAGCTCGGCAGGCAGCGTGAGGATGATATGTCGATTGCGGAGTTGATTCCCTACATCGATTGGTCACCATTTTTCTGGACATGGGGCCTCAAGGGCAAATATCCCGCTATCCTAGAGAGCGCCACGTACGGCACCGAGGCCACTAATCTCTATCGAGACGCACAGGAGATGCTAGATAAGATCGTAAAGGAGAAGTGGCTCACAGCTCGCGCTGTGTGGGGACTTTTCCCCGCGCATACAGAGAATCATGACACCATCGTCACAGCAGTAGAAGGCTCAGACTACCGCCTGGAGTGCTTGCGTCAGCAGACAGAGAAGGCTAAGGGCAATCCGCAGTACAGCTTAGCAGATTTCATCGCTCCAGGATCAGCTGACAAAAGAGATCATATCGGAGCTTTTGTCGTGACAGCAGGACTGGGTGTGGATGAGCGCGCAGCGGCATTTGAGAAGGATGGAGACGACTACTCATCTATCATGCTCAAGTCACTCGCAGATCGGCTTGCAGAGGCCTATGCCGAGTATCTCCACGCACGCGTGAGGAAGCAAGACTGGGGCTACGCCGATACAGAAGACATGAGTCAAGAAGACCTCATCAAGGAAATCTATCAGGGCATACGACCAGCTCCTGGCTATCCAGCCTGCCCAGAGCACTCAGAGAAGGTAAAGCTCTTCCAGATGCTCGATGCCGAGTCTATAGGCGTGAAGCTCACAGAGAGCTACGCCATGCATCCTGCTAGCAGCGTCAGCGGCTGGTATTTTAGCCATCCAGAGAGTCGCTACTTTGGAATCACGCGAGTACTCGCAGATCAGATAGCAGACTACGCTCAGAGACGTGGTATCACCGTAGAGGAATGCGAGGATCTGGTGAGACCGTACCTTAGCTAGTGATATGAGTCATGCAGATCATAGTAGCGAGTCAGGTCTTGTCATCATAGATACCATCAAGTATCTTCTGCGCTCGTGGCTATGGATCGTCGTGGCCGCCATCCTCGGTGGCGTGATCGCTTATATAATATGTAAGACTCGCCCAGCGCTGTATCAAGCACAGGAGCGATTTTTTATCAATAGTGATGACTCACCCATGAGTGGAGAGCTACAGAGCGTCCTGGGAGCTGTAGGTCTAGACTACTCAGATGAGGAGCAGAAGATAGAAAAGATCAAGATCATCGCTCGGTCTGAAACTCTCCTACGTGAACTACTGATGAGCAAGATTGATGCTCGTGGCAAGATAGACTATCTAGGTAACCATATCATAGCAATGTATGACCTGGAGGCTGAGTGGCAGAGGATGCTGAGTCGTATACCTACAAGCAGACTTAGAGGTGATGCTGCGCAGGATGCTGCTTTGCTCTCCATGCTGGTACGCGCGCTCAAGCGCGATGAGATTGCACACTTGAGTAGCGAGTTTTTGCATGATCTGAAGTCGGGACTTATGACAGTGAGGATCCGCAGCGTGGACGAAGACCTCTCGCTAGAGATGTCTCGAGGGATCTATGATCGCCTCAGCACATTCTATACAGATAAGGTGCTAGAGAAGCCCACTCAGACGCTATCCACCCTCAGATCTGTGCAGGATTCTATAAGAGGCGCACTCGCATCTGCGGAGGCGAGGCTTGCCTCCTACGACTCGCGCAACCGCAATGTCTGGTCCCCTACAGATACGTATAAGCGTGATCAGCTATCTCGGGAAGTCATGATCAGCAGTACCGCCCTGGGCTCTGTCACTGAGAATGTGCAGCTAGCGCAGTTCATCTTGCAGAATACCACTCCATATTTCCAAGTCGTAGATAGCAGTTCTAGACCTTTGGAAATTATCAAGCCATGGTGGGTCAAGTGGGTTCCGATAGGCGCTTTTCTTGGTGGATTTCTCTGCGTGATAGCTCTGTTGCTCCGTCTGTGGTACCGCTCAGTAGTAGGATAGAAGGCAGCTAACTCAGTCCCGTGTATGTGTATAGCTCTATGAGCAGGGATCGTGCTAACTTTGCAGCTTCATCTAAAATCGTCATCAAGAAGTAGAGTACATACTCATCTAGCTGATATCCAAGCAGTGATGAGTGTAGAGAAATAAATATACATCTAGCCATAGACTAGAGGAAGAAATATATAGCGTCTGATAATTACGAGTACAAGATCAGGGTTATACCCTCTGATCCAGTTCAGCATATTATTGACGCCACACCACAAACACGTACACCATGAATATAGCCGTAGTAGGCACAGGATATGTAGGTTTAGTATCGGGAACCTGCTTCGCCGAGACAGGTAATCACGTCATCTGTGTGGACATAGATGCCGATAAGGTTGCCAAGATGAAGCGTGGCGAGATCCCTATCTACGAGCCTGGGCTTGAAGTATTATTTGAGCGGAACATCGAGAATGAGCGCATCAGCTTTACTACAGATCTCAAGTCTGCGGTGCAGGCAAGTGAGATGGTTTTCCTCGCACTACCGACTCCTCCTGGCGAGGACGGGGCTGCTGATCTGCGATATGTGCTGCAGGTAGCTCAGGATCTCACGGAGATCATCGATAAATATACTGTGGTGGTGAATAAAAGCACCGTCCCCGTAGGTACAGCGCAGAAAGTACACGATGTACTTGCTGCAGGTCTCTCCACGGATCTATTTGATGTGGCGAGTAATCCAGAGTTTCTCCGAGAAGGCGTAGCAGTGGATGATTTTATGAAGCCAGATCGGATCGTAGTAGGTACGAGCTCTGAGCGTGTCGTAGAAAAGATGAATCGCCTCTATGCGCCCTACGTGAGACAGGGAAATCCTGTGCTCTTTATGGATGAGCGCAGTGCAGAGATGACCAAGTATGCGGCCAATAGTTACCTCGCAGCTCGTATCAGCTTCATGAACGAGATCGCCAATCTATCAGAGAAGCTGGGTGCGGATGTGGACAAAGTGCGAGCAGGTATGGGTAGTGATACACGGATCGGCAAGAGATTCCTCTTTCCAGGTGTAGGATTTGGCGGAAGCTGCTTTCCCAAGGATGTCAATGCCCTGGTCATGATGGCTCATCAAAATGACTATGACTTCAAGATTCTCAATAGTGTTCTGGAAGTAAATGCTTTACAGAAGCGCAGACTTGTCCAGAAGATGAAGGATCATTTTGGGGCCCTTTCGGGCAAAAGAATTGCACTCTGGGGACTTGCATTTAAGCCCAATACAGATGATATCAGAGAAGCGCCAGCGCTAGAAATCATAGATGAATTACTTGACACGGGAGCGCGTGTAGTCGCCTATGATCCAGAAGCGATGGACAATGTACGTGAGCTGATAGGTGATAAAATCGACTATGCCGACGATGTCTACAGTGCAGTGAGAGACGCGGATGCGCTTGCCATCGTGACAGAGTGGGGATCATTCAGAAATCCTGACTTTGACAAGATTAAAAGCCAGATGAAAAATCCTGTGATTTTTGATGGGCGCAATCTATATGATCTAGACCGCATGCGCGATCTAGGATTTTCCTACATGAGTATAGGTAGAGAAGATGTCTAGATCTGTCTCAGGACATAGATCATCGCTTCTTTTTGAATGCCGTGCGGACTTTCCCTCTAGGGATTTTCTGCCAGGCCCGCTCGTGGAGGTAGTACAGTGCGAGCTTGATGAAAAACTCGATAAAGCCGATTTTAAGGGCGTCCTCGATACTCCCATTGACGATGTAGGCAATGATAATGATCGTGGTAGTTGCTACTACACGCCAGGTAAGACCTTTCAGGATACTGCGGACGTGGGATTCTTTATGTATGGTTTCACTCATGAGGTATCTGCTTGTGATAAGTATGTAAAGATATGAGTGCTCCAGACAATATATTTCCGATGCATGACCAGCTAGTCACGCGGCAGGAGCGAGAAAGCCTTGCTTCACAGCGCGCTCATGCCTACTGGATGTGCGGACTATCTGGGTCAGGGAAGAGTACGATAGCTAAGCGAGTAGAGCGACGACTATTTGCTGATGGCCACAGAGTCATCGTACTAGATGGGGACAATATCCGATCAGGAATTAATAGCAACTTGGGCTTTTCTACTGAGGACAGAGCAGAGAACATACGTCGAGTTGCGGAAGTAAGTAAATTATTTATATCTGCGGGCTTTATTGTTATCGTGTCATTTATCAGTCCCACCCAGGAGATAAGAGACCTCGCAAGAGATATTATCGGTAGCGATGATTTTTCAGAGATCTATGTGCATGCGACCTTTGAGACCTGCGCCTCACGAGATGTCAAGGGGCTATATGCCAAGGCGATAGCGGGAGAAATTAAAAACTTCACAGGTCTGGACTCGCCCTTTGATATTCCCTCCTCTCCACTCATCACGCTCGACACAGAAAATCAATCAGTAGACCAGTGTGCAGCAGAGCTCACTGCAGTCATTAAATCAACATCGATCACAAGATAATTATATGTCATATAACTATTCACTCAATCACTTAAAAGAACTCGAGTCAGAGTCCATTTTCATCATCAGAGAAGTCGCAGCGAGATTTGAAAATCCTGTACTTATGTTTTCTGGTGGGAAGGATTCTATCTTGATGACTTATTTGGCCGCCAAGGCCTTCCACCCTGCTAAGATTCCATTTCCTCTACTCCATGTAGACACAGGACACAATTTTCCTGAAACCATAGAATTTCGTGATCGCCTGATAGAAAAGCTTGGTGTCAAGCTGACAGTAGGTAGTGTACAAGAAGCAATAGATAAAGGACTCGTCACAGAGGAGAAGGGCTATAGCGCCAGCCGCAATGGATTACAAACTGCTGTACTTCTGGAATCGCTAGAAAATGGTAAGTACGATGCAGCCCTCGGTGGTGCACGGCGTGACGAAGAAAAAGCGCGAGCCAAGGAAAGATTTTTCTCGCACAGAGATGAGTTTGGTCAATGGACACCCAAGAATCAACGACCAGAACTCTGGAATCTATTTAATAGCAAGAAAAATATGGGAGAGCACTTCAGAGTATTCCCTATATCCAACTGGACAGAACTAGACGTGTGGCAGTATCTCGCTGAAGAAAAAGTGGAATTGCCCTCCCTATATCTTGCACATGAGCGCGATTGCTTTGTAAGAGACGGTGTGATACTCGCTGATACAGATGTCATCACTCGTCGTCCTGAAGAAAAAGTGGAAAAGATGAAAGTGCGCTTCCGTACCATCGGTGATATGACATGTACGGGAGCAGTATTGTCTGATGCTGATACACTAGAAAAAGTCATCGAAGAAGTTGCAACCACGAGGATCACTGAGCGTGGCGGACGTGCAGATGATAAGCGATCCGAAACGAGTATGGAAGACCGCAAGAAACAAGGATACTTCTAGAAATAAATTGGCTAATAAGCATTTCAAGTCGCCTTTACAAATAGACCACACAGAATCATTATATATGTCAAATCAACAGACAGAACTCCTCAGATTTACCACCGCAGGTAGTGTCGATGATGGGAAGAGTACACTCATAGGCAGATTGCTTTACGATAGCAAAAGCATATTTGAGGATCAATATGAGCAAATAAAGCAGACAAGCGAGCGCCGCGGTGAAGAGGGCGTAAACCTTGCTCTACTGACAGATGGACTCAAAAGTGAGCGCGAGCAAGGGATAACGATTGATGTCGCTTATCGATATTTCGCCACGCCAAAGAGAAAATTTATCATAGCAGATACGCCTGGCCACATCCAATATACGAGAAACATGGTCACGGGAGCCTCTACGGCTAATGTCGCACTCATCCTTGTAGACGCTCGTCACGGTATCATAGAACAGACGCGCAGACATGCAATCATAGCATCATTGCTACAGATACCTCACGTAGTCCTTTGTGTGAATAAAATGGATCTCGTCGACTATGCTGAGGAGAACTTTGAAAATATCAGAGAGGAGTTTTCGCAATTTGCGAGTAAGCTGGACGTAGTGGATATAGAATTCATTCCTATATCTGCACTCAAAGGTGATAATGTGGTCAATAAGTCTGATCAGATGGACTGGTACCACGGCGGTACTCTGATGCACTACCTAGAGAATGTACATATAGGATCAGACCACAATCTCATAGATAGCCGCTTTCCTGTACAGTATGTGATACGGCCCTACAGTGACGAGTATCACGATTATCGTGGCTATGCCGGTCGTATGGCTGGAGGAGTATTGAAAAAAGGCGATAAGGTCATGCTATTGCCATCAGGCTTTACCAGTACAATCAGTAAGATAGACAGCTATGATGGAGAAGTAGAGAAAGCATTTCCACCTATGTCCGTCACCGTGCTCCTAGAAGATGATCTAGATCTTAGCCGAGGTGACATGATTATCAGAGAGAACAATACTCCAGAGATCAGTCAAGATGTAGAGGTCATGCTGTGCTGGTTTAACAGTAGCCCGATTAGAGAAAAGGGAAAATACGTGCTACTGCACACATCACAGGATGTACGCTGTCTCGTAAAGGAAGTGAGATATAAGCTAGATATCAACACGCTTCACAGAAATATGGATGATAAATCCATAGGTATGAATGATATCGCGCGAGTAGTCCTACGCACCACGAAACCGATATTTTTTGATTCTTATCGCCGCAATCGCCACACGGGTAGCGTCATCCTCATAGACGAATCGACTAATGAGACAGTAGGAGCTGGGATGATTATATAAATCATATAGATATGAATTTACAGATGGTGGACCTCCGGTCCCAATATGACAAAATACAGAGCGAAATAGATCAGGCAATTTTGGATGTCGTAAGGTCTACTCGATTCATTGGAGGTCCAGAGGTGACGGGATTTGCGGAGGAGCTCGGAAGTTATCTCGGGGGCACGCATGTCACTCCATGTGCTAATGGAACGGATGCGCTCCAGATAGCTCTGATGGCACTTGGCCTAGCACCTGGAGACAAAGTCATCGTGCCCGCATTCACCTATGTGGCTACCGCAGAGGTAATTGCACTACTAGGACTACACCCTGTGATGGTAGACGCGGACCCGATGAGCTATAATATGACTGCCGACCATTTTCGTGAGGCTATCCAAGATGGTGTAAAAGCTGTGGTTCCTGTGCATTTATTTGGGCAGGGTGTAGATATGGAGCCACTCATGGAAATGGCGCGGGAGCACGGTATTCATGTCATAGAGGATACTGCTCAGGCAATCGGTGCCCATCAGATCAGTGGCGGGAAGAGCCATGCCTATGGCACGATAGGACATATAGGTTGCACGTCGTTTTTTCCTAGTAAAAATCTTGGCTGCTATGGCGACGGAGGAGCTATCATGACAAGTGATGAGGACCTACATGCCAAGATCAAGATGATAGCTAATCATGGTCAATCCCGTAGATACTACCATGATCGCATAGGAGTAAATTCTCGCTTAGACGCTATCCAGGCAGCGATCTTAAGGATTAAATTAAAGCACCTTGATAAGTACAATCAGGCCCGTAGAGCGGTAGCTGACGCTTATGATAGTGCTTTCGCACAAATGGATCTCCTGACCACTCCGCATAGATCGGATCATTCTACTCACGTATTTCATCAGTATGTGATGAGAGTCGCTGACGGCAGACGCGATGACATGGTTAAGCATTTACAAGAAAAGGAAATTCCGCACAATATCTATTATCCAGTTCCTCTGTATAAGCAAAAAGCATTTGCAGAGTTTTCAGATGTAGACTTCTTGCCTGTGACGGAGGCGCTGTGCGAGGAAGTCATTGCTCTCCCGATACATACTGAGATGACTCAAGAGATGATTGATCACATATGTAATCATGTCCAGTCATTCTCCTGAGCATATCCATAAAGGAGAATCGCAGATAATTATTCGCTGTCCGCGTTCTTACAGGTCAGAGCGTCAATATATTTTTGATATTCTTTTGAGAGATAGAATGTCGCTGTCTTACGTTCTGGAAGACTTGTCTGAGCCCTATACGATAATTGTACTCCCTTCGGGAAAGACTATATCGTTTCCAGATATCTTTTTTGCCACAGACAGTGACAGCTTATATTGTCGGGATAATCTGCCTCAGGATATTTTGTGGATTGAGAATGATGAGGAGTGGCAAGGAGAAAGGTTTCCAGTCTTTTATGCTGATGCGGAGTTTACTTATTCGACAGACGAGGTATTAATCTGGGATCTCGTAGGAGTTTTATTTTTCTGCCTATCGCGCTGGGAAGAGTCGCTCAATTATACGAGAGATAGATATGACCGATTTATAGATGAGAACTCATTTCTCGTGAAGCAGTCGATTCATCTATATCCCATAGTTGATTACTGTGAGTTGTACTTGCGTAGCCTTTTTGATCGTCACGGGCTCATAGTTGACACTGTGCGCCAGTATGAGCTTGTATCCACCCATGACGTCGATATCCATAGATATTTTAGAAATTCATGGTCATTTCTTAGCGTAGCTCTGGGTGATTTGATACATAGGAAGAATATAGCCTATGCATGGTGGACCCTTACTCGTGGAATCTCACACGCCATTCGAGGTACTGATGATCCGTGGGACACTGATAGATATATGCTTGAGGAAGACAGAGCACGTGGTGCTACGTCAATCTACTATTATATCCCGTGCAAGAAAAAAAATTCTGGGGCGAGTTATCATATATCCGACGACATTATCCAGAAGGAAATGGAAATGCTGGGCGCTCAGGATGCAGTGATAGGTGTCCATCCTAGCTTAAGCACTTATAGAGATCCTGCGCAGTTAAGTCAGGAGGTTACCGATCTCAGGAATGTGCTAGATATGGATGTCCATGAGTCTAGACAGCATTTTCTACAGTGGATAGCTCCTGATACCATAGAGGCACTTGAGCAGGTCAATATCAAGATTGACAGCAGTCTTCACTTCAGGAAATATCCTGGCTATAGATGTGGGACTTCTGTGATATTTCCTCTCTGGAATTCTCTCCAGAGACGTGCGAGCACAGTATATGAGCGTCCACTCCTGTTTATGGATCAGAATTTTCACTTGCATCCATCTGGAGCCAGTACTGTGTACGAGCAGATACAGCTCATCATTAAAAGGACTAAGGTAGTATCAGGTAACTTTGTGATGCTCTGGCATAATAGTTCATTTAATCATCCAGAATGGAAGGAGTACCAAAAGTATTTCACTCTCATCTTACAGCACGCAGCGTGATATGAATGTACTGATCACTGGACATGCTGGATTTATAGGATATCACCTTGTAAAGAACTTATTGGCTAGAAAGGATATTTCTGTCACTGGAGTAGATGCCCTCACTGATTATTATTCTCCACAGCTAAAGATTGATAGACTGAGTGATTTAGGATTTGATCATAGCAGTGGCCCAGTCAGCGAGATGGGAAATCATCACAGCTATGTACTCAATATTACTGATCAGCAGGCACTTGCTGAGGTAATGGAGGAGAGACGAATCACCCACGTGGTTCATTTGGCGGCGCAAGCTGGAGTGAGATATAGCATAGATCATCCAGACATCTATATCGAAAATAATATCAAAGGATTTGCTTGTATCCTTGAGATATGTAGACAGATAGATTGTAAGCATCTCATCTACGCTAGTAGTAGCAGTGTATACGGTGGTAATAGAAAGGTACCATACAAGATTTCTGACAGTGTTGATCATCCAGTCTCCACCTACGGAGCCACTAAGAAATGTAATGAGTTGCAGGCACATGTCTATAGTCACTTGTTTCAGCTCCCTTGTACGGGCCTCCGTTTTTTTACGAGTTATGGTCCATGGACGCGGCCAGATATGGCATTGCACTTATTCGTCGAGGCAATGACACAGGATCGTTCTATAGAAGTATTTAATCACGGTCGCATGCGCAGGGACTTCACCTATGTAGGTGACGTAGTGCGCATGGTAGAGCAACTCTTGGCGCAGCCCTCATTAGAGAAATTGCCTTACAGAATACTCAATGTGGGTGCTGGCAGAGCTGTGGAACTAGGAGATTACGTGCGCGCGATAGAAAAATCATTAGGAAAAAAAGCAGATATAATCTATCGAGAATTGCAAGCAGGCGATATGATAGAAACCTATGCAGATATTACGGAAACCCTAGATTTACTGGGGCCACAGACGTCCGTAGGCCTGCAGGAGGGTGTAGATAGATTTGTAACATGGTATAAATCTTACTATGGCGTCTAGACCGATTGTAGCTCTCACAGCAAATTCTTCATGGTATTTATATAATTATAAAGCTCATCTCTGCACATTATTGACCAGCCATGGATACAAGGTGGTTCTTGTAGCACCAGAGGATGAATATTCTGAGAGACTTAGCCAATGGGACTACGAGGTCAGGATCATCAGCAGCATAGAGCGGGGTATCAAGAGACCACTCAGGGAGCTGCAATACCTCAGAGAGCTCAGAGAAGTCTGGAAAGTTATATTACCCGACTGTGTCATCAGTCACACGACCAAAGCAAATATCTATACGCAGCTGAGTGTAGCTGCCAGGACGTCTACTATATTAGTTGTCAATGGCTTGGGTGATGGATTTTCTCGCAAGGGACTCTTGTCGTTGTTTCTTTCGTCTTTATATAAAGTCTCATTTAAGCGAGCTGATAGAGTAATTTTTCAGAACCAAAGCGATCGCAAAAGATTTCTGGAAGATAGGATCATCCGTGATAGCCAGTCGGGACTCATAGAGGGATCGGGCATCGATACAGAGCACTATAGACCGATCCAGAAAGGTGATGATGCGATAATTAAATTTATCTATGTGGGTCGCTTACTCAGAAGCAAAGGTGTGATGATGCTGCAAGAGGCATTTATGAAATGCAATCACTTACCTATCAGACTACAGATAGTAGGTGGTCTGGATATGGGAAATGCTACAAGCATTACCTCACAAGAGCTAGAATTACTCAAGTCTACCGAGTGCATAGAAGTCTTGGGGCATAGGAGTGATGTCAAAGACTTGCTCTCAGAGAATGACGTGTTTATCTTTCCTACATACTATAATGAGGGCTTACCAAGAGCGATTTTAGAGGCAATGGCAGTGGGTTTGCCTGTGATTACTACTACGGTAGCTGGATGTAGAGACGTGATAGAGCACGGTGTCGATGGATTGCTCTTAGAGCCGCAGTCACAGGAGGAGCTGGATGGTGCTCTAATGCAGTATGTGAGATTGACACCTGATCAGCGACGCGCTATGGGTGTAGCTGCGCGAGATAAGGCGGTGAAGAAATACGATATTCGCATCGTGGATGGTGCATATTTAACAATGGTGAAAGAATTAATTCAATGAGCAAATCATTATACGCGGTCATCATGGCAGGTGGATCAGGTACCAGATTTTGGCCGGCTAGTAGGGTGGATAAGCCGAAGCAATTTCTGGACGTCACGGGCTCTGGTAGGACGCTCATACAGATGACCTATGATCGCATCATAGATATCATGCCATCGGAGCACATATATGTGGTAGCTGATGAGAGATATAGAGATATTACTCAGGAGCAATTGCCAGAGATTCCGTCAGATAATTTTATCGGCGAGCCAGCTAAAAAGAATACTGCACCCTGCGTGCTACTGAGTGCTATGGTCATCGCTGCTAGAGATCCTGAGGCTACGATCCTCACTTGCAGTGCTGATCATATCATAGGTAAACCGGACTTACTGAATAGGGCAATTCTCTCAGCATATGACATAGCTGCTTCCTCAGAACACATCGTCACACTAGGATTAAAGCCGCTTTACCCAGCTACAGGATATGGCTATATTCATGCAGCTTCTACCGCTCCCCTAGAGCCGAGTGAGGTCCTAGAATTTGTAGAAAAGCCTGATCTCCATACGGCAAAAGGATATCTTGACAGTGGGAAGTATCTATGGAATAGTGGCATATTCATCTGGAGCGTCTCTACATTGATTAAAGCCTACGAGGTGTATGCTACGGATATATATGATAATTTGAAACCCATAGGCGACGGCAATACTGATGCCGACACCATACGGTCTTGCTACGCTGATATACGTGCAGTCTCCGTGGACTACGCCATATTAGAGCACGCACAGAGCGTCTATGTCATACCTGTAGATCCTGAATGGTCTGATCTTGGCACCTGGAATAGCTTGCACGATCTCTTACAGCCAGATGGAAGCACAGTAAGTGTGAATAATACTCCGCTACTCAGTGACACAGAGAACTTATTGATTTATTCTCAGTCGGGTAAGCCTATAGTAGTCTCGGGTCTGCGCAACTATAATATCGTAGACATGGACGATGTGCTCATGATATTACCTAAGGATAAGGACCAAGAGATTAAAAGCATCATCAATCAGCTTGATGATTATGATCCTACACTTCTGTGAAAAGATCTAAGCCAGAGGTAGCGCTTTTTATTTCTTATCGATACCCGCCTGACGGTGGGGTAGGCTGCTTGCGAAATCACGAAGCAGTCTTGCATAATGCTCTTTATCGAAAGTCTATAGTGTTGACGCCAAGGCGTGGACTCTATAGGGACAAGCAGTATGATAATAGTCGAAAAGAGGAAGTCAGGCTCATAGAAAATACAGACCTGAAGAGCGGTATCAATTCCTCGTGGCGCAAGGTTCTCAGCAGTTCTCTTTTTCAGTCAGCAGTACGAAGCATGTCTTCATGGATGGAGATGAGGCCATGGCTCTCCAGTTGGTTGAGCGTAGGAGGCAAAGGATATAAGAGCAGATGCCTTGATGAATTTGCCTTGGTGGATGAAAAGTATCATGTCAAGTATCTCTATTGTTCTTATCAGCCGCTGCAAGATATAGAAGTCGCTTCTACGATTAAAGCCATGAAGCCAGATGTGTTCTGGATTTGTGACTTCAGAGATTATCCAAGGAGTTATGCCAGATTGACATCACATAGGCAGGAGTACATGACGAGATTATGTGCAGCGGCGGATTATGTGACTTTTTCGACAGTTGGTCTCTCTAAGTATTATGCATTTATTGCAGGTGACAGACAATCTGTACTTTACTCTGGATCTTGGCATAGTACCAGGCATCGCCCTGCGTTGACTACACCAGCAGAATCTGGCACAAAATTTATTATGTGTTATGCTGGTTCACTATATGGACCTAGGGCTCTTGATTTTTATCTACGAGTCATAAATCGACTGATTGTAGACGATCCTTCCACGCGGACTAGGATAGTATTGCGCTATCTAGGAATAGATGCTGGTATATGGAATGCGGCTGTGCAAAGAGCGGGCTTATCCGATATATCAGAGTCAAGTGACATACTTCCCTATGTCGAGAGTCTAGAGTGTATTAGAGCATCGGATTTGTTGCTTTATTTGGACTGGTCTGATGACGATATTTCTGGTATCTTAGGATATAAGATTTGGGATTATTTCGCGGCAGGACTTCCTATTCTTAGTATCAGCAGGGGTAATATCTCAGACGAGCTAGCTTCACTTCTTTCCTATCATGATTTTCAGTGTACTGATAGAGAGAAAAATATCGACGCTTGTGTCACCTACGTGCGGGACAAGATAAAAAATCCTGTGAAGGGCATAGAGCGGAGTGCCTTAGACGTCGCCCACGAGCGTGCAACGACTTTTTGGCGAAAGCCTGAGAGCTTCTAACATGTGTACTTATTTCTTTTCTAGTTTGAGAAGAAAATCACTGCTCAGAATTTTTCGTAGAAATTTGTTTGTCAATTTTTTTTGAAGTGTCATTGCCAGCCGAGTAGATTGCTTAGGAAATATTCTGCTCCATCCAGTAATAGAAAGATTGAGATCGTGTGCTTGTCTGACGTGATATTGATCTGTATGCCTTTCTATGACATTCCCTTTTCGAGCACTGTAGACGCTAAAATTCTGACCGAGGAGTTTATCACGTTTACCAAGTAATTGTATCATAGGGCGCAGAAGCGATCTTATTTTATGATCTAAGCCTTGGCGATTGGTAAATGAAATGATCAATAGGCCTCCAGGATGTAATCGCTCAGAGCAATAGGCCATCAGTTGATCCACTGAGGCTTGATCCATATATGTGGTCACACCAAGGCAAAAAATGTAGTCGTACGATGGTAGTAATCCAGATATACTCTCTAGCACTCCTACGTAGCGAGATGACTCAGGTATATTGCTCTGTGCGAGCATCGCAGCTGAGATATCGGTGGCATGATAGCAACTAGGGGAGAAATGCTTCGTGATATAATCATATAGGTTTCCCGTACCAGCTCCTATATCAAGTATGTCTTTGTCGTCGAGTGGTAGATCACGTGCAGCGAGATACAAGCGCTCAGTGAAGAAATAGCTGAGATAGCTTCCTTGATCAGTATATCGTCTATGATAATCTGTGGCAATGGTATCAAAGTAGTTCTCTACTTGGTCCGTGTGTGTGTCCCTTGGCATAGTAGTGATGCAGCAAGTCTATATATTCACTGCACTATCGTGCAAAGCTACTTCTCTGAGACTATCGGCAGATGGTAGCTTTGCGGATGAGTAAGTCATGGCTAAGGCAGAGCTACATATCGATGCGTTTCTACTAGGCGTACAGAAGTGCGGAAGCACGAGTTTGGAGAGATGGCTTGCACGGCATGAGGGTATCTACAGTCCTCTGGTTGCCAAGGATTATCACTATTTCTCTGATGAGCAACTGTGGAGAGATGGGGGTGAACAGATGCTTAAGTGGTATGGCACAGATGCATCACATACCGTATCACTACATGCTGCCGTGAACTATGGCTGGAGCCGCAGGGCCATGGAGCGAATCAGTCAGCGATTTCCAGAGGCGCGCTACGTGATAGTGCTGCGCAATCCTGCAGACCGAGCAATCAGTGCTTATAGATATTTTCAAGAGCTCGGCATAGAAGAGCGAAGTTTTACCGAAGCACTTGATGATGAATCTCTGAGCTTGATAGATAGATCACAGCGGCATTATGCTAGATATCTGGGCCAGGGTAATTACGCTCAACTCCTACGACAGGTCTACGAGTATATCGATGCCGAGCAATTACTACTGATAGCACAGCCAGATCTCAAGACTCGTCTGGCATACGTAATAGAGCAACTAGCTCTTCATTTGGATATATCGGCAGAGGCCTTTGGTCCTTATGACACCCACATCAATCAAAGCAGACGAGCACGCGCCCCGTGGATCAACAAGATGTTTCAGTCCAAAGAAGGTCGCATAGGATGGTGGAAAAAAAATGTACCCTTACAGCGACTCTTGCCGCAGTCGTCGCGCAAGTATCTGGGAGATAGGGTGCGGTCATGGAATCAGAGCTCCCGAAATGATGATTTTATCGTAAGTGATTTAGTGCAGTCTAAGCTCCTTGATTACTCTCAAAAGATGATCGATGAGCTAGAGACGTATACGCAATGTAATTTTCATAGCCTTCGGCACTCTACGTACTTGGCAGAACTATGACAAGGGTTTTACACATCATTACTAGTCTTGTCAGTGGAGGTGCTGAGCGCTTCTTAGTGGACTTGTGCATCGCTTCGAGTAGTGAAGACATCGAGTATCACGTGATTTCCTTGCATGACCAAGGCGATCTAGGCGGAGAATTAATTGATGCGGGTATTTCCTTGACAGCCCTTCACCTATCCAAATCACCTACATCTCTCCTACGTGCCAATCGCGCTGTGAAGAAATATGTAGGAGACCACGATATACACGTGATACATGCACATCTCTTTCACTCGCTACTGTGCATCATATCATGCCGATGGGCACATCGCTCTGTAAAAGTATTTTTCTCTTCACACAGCCCAGAAGTGGGTGGTACAGCTAGAGAGATTCTGCTTGCCTATCTTAAAAGATATCGCGATGCGGATATCACTCTTGCAGAGGATCAGCGGCGATTTTTCCACAAGGATGACAGCATAGTTATACATAACACAGTTGATTATCAAAGCATTTATGAAACTGCTTCTGTACAGAGAAAAGAAGAAATCTTTACATTCATCCACGTAGGTCGATTATCCATAGAGAAAAATCAGCAAGATCTTATTTCACAGTTTGCTTTATTTCACTTACACTGTCCAGAGGCGCAATTATGGATTGTAGGAGAGGGCCCCATGCGCGAAAATCTTGAGGCGCAGATAAAAGGCCATGGCCTGCAAAAGGCAATCACTCTTTTCGGGAGGCGAAGTGATGTGTATGAGCTTCTCGGCAGAGCACATGCGTTCGTACTGTCGAGTCTGTATGAAGGTGCACCTCTATCAGTCTTAGAAGCCGCGGCGGCTCACTTGCCAGTCATTTCTACCAAGGTAGGTATAGTCCCTGATATCTTTTCGGATAATAAGGGCCTACTGGTAGAGAATACCAGTAGGATTGCTGAAAAGATGCATGACATATTTGATAATTATCAAGACCATATGAGCGGAGCTAAGCGACTATATGAATTTCTTATCTCTCATATGTCGTATGAGTCTATGATAGAGAAATACGAGGACGCTTATCGCTCAGGAATGGTAGCAGCAAGAGCATCACAAAGTAAGGAAGACATATAATCCTGTACCGTGATAGTGTTCCGTAATTAAATGACGTGAGTCCGACCACGATAAATAACAGTACAGTCCAGCACAGAGCAAAAATGACAAATTCTATTTGCTTGCTCGAGAGTTTAATTTTCTTGATAGAATAAAGAGCATATAGTGCTAGACCAATGAAAAAGGTATTCTCCATCACGGCAAGTAGATTGATCAGCTTCTTTGCTTCCCAGAGATAGGGTCTGAACGCGCTATAATTGAATGCTGCTACTGACGATAGTATCGCCTGTAAAGGCTCATCTATGGTAAATTGCTCGATCGTATAGCCTGATCCACCAGCAAGGCCAGTATGACGAATCTGAGAATCTTGGAGATCATGTAAGCGAGACTCCAGAAAGCGTAGGGAGAGATATCTCTGAATCTGAGCTCCACCCTCACGATAAAGAAGCACTAGGAATATGACTCCAGGTAACGCCCAGCGATAGACGTACTTGCGTGATTGCTTTCTGAGCACAAGCGTGAGCACACCTGCTCCTATCATGGTGGCGAGGAGATAAGCTTTCAGATGTATGAGGAGGAAGCAAGCTACTGCTGCCCATAGCCAGCCTATCGCACTATGTAGACGAGAGGAGAGCAAGTAAAATATGCCACCTATACTCCATAGGACTATCGGTTCTTTCATCACACCACAGGACCAAAATAAAAGACTTGGCACCAAAAAGAAAATACCTCGGACGATCAGTGGCTTCTCTGTAAAATACCTCATGGCAAAATCAGACATCTGCTTAAGACCGACAAATACAAGCACTTGACTCAAGAATGCTAACCATAAATACGAGTGACTCCCGGGCACAAGTAGCAAACTATAAAAGATGTTAACCCACCTGGTAGAAAATGAGCGATAATATCTATACTCCGTCAGTTGCCTGAGCTCTAGATTGTATTCACTGGGATTCTGTAGAGCTATCTGCAACCAGGCTGAGGGATCAGAATACAGTAACTGATTCAGTTCTGATGCACACATGTAATAGCCAAATGTATCTCCGTATGCGTAGTAGTACTGATACATGAGTGCGGATAGCACTACCATCACAGACTTGATGGCAAATGAAAACCACAGGATATTTCTTTCTTCTCGAGTAGGAAGCTTGCGTATCACGAGATGCTGACATAGCAGTATCGCCAGGAGAAGACCTAGTCCTCCCATATATAGATCAGCTATGGAGAGTATGGGAGGCATGGCGTGTCAGCGCAGTAGTCGCTTCATGGTTTGAGCAGATCGATAGAGCAGTGTCGCCTGCGACTCTATAGCAAAAACGGGTACAGGGCTGCCACCAAATTTTCTCATAAATGAATATATACCCTTCATCATGCTTCCTTCCATATTAAAGACCTGTTGGCCCATTTCTTTAGCAGCTGCTATAGCGTCATGCAATAGACATGTGGTAGCACTTACTGTATGTCCTACATCGGCAGAATGAGCCGAGAGGAGGTAGTGAGACCATGACGAATCGTGAACTATGGCCATCACACCTATTATTTTATCTTCCACATAGCAGGCGGTTAAAGACAGGCGCTTTTCCGCAATATCTACTAGTTTATTCCAGTCAGAAGCGGATATCATGAGCCGCGCTGGTGAGCTTGGCATATGATGTCTCTGATAAAAATCATAGAAATCGTGTGCTGCTATATTATTGATGTGTATATCCTCTTTATGTTTCTTGATTTCATTGCGTAGCCCAGAAGAATAGCCACTGCGAATGGTCGACAAGTCTTCAGCTAGATCGATGGTGAGTGTCAAGAGACCCTCGTAGCGGTAGTCCTGCCAGTGCCACGCTGGACTGAGTTGAAAGTTGGGTGCTAGTTTTAATCGCGTGTAGCTAGCAGAGGGTAATTGGTTGGCAAGATCAGTGACCATCTGATCAAGTCTCGATGTAGTCAACCGTGATGCAAGATGTGGACCAGCGTAGGGACACATTGGGGCATTGGTCACCGTGGTGAGGCCGTATTTTTTGACGTAGTCATAGATGAGCACACCGTCTACGTCATTGTTTTTTGCCGAAAGGCACACATCCCACCTGCCCTGAGCAGACCACGTATCGAGCCACCACGGTTGTAAAAACGTGGAGATATCCTTTCGCCCAGCGGCATATTCTCGATATCGATCCCTATGGCGACTCATGTCAGCGAGAGCTCATTGCAGCTCTGGACAAAGGTCTTACTTATTTGACGAGTACTATAGCGGCCTATTCAGAACCTTGCACCACGATGATCTTACCCAGATGTACTGAGAGGAAGCGATCATCTGGTACTACCTGGGGGATATCTCTGCCCTCTGCGTCTAGAGCGGTCACGCGGTAGTAATATACAGTGCTGACTGCCGAGCCAGTCGCGGGTATCTGCCATGCAAATTCACTGATATTGTATCCACCACGCAACTCACCAAATCGCTCCGCGTCTATGGTCTCTACGAGCTGCCCCTTGCCCGTGTAAATTTCCAAGGTAAACTCTGCGGGCTGCTCCTCGCCGAGATAGTAGTAGAGAAATCTGACAGCACCGCTAGCTGGATTGGGTGTAGCAAGCAGGGGGCTGAGAGCACTTCCACGCGCGGCCTGGAATCGTACGCGATACGCTACTGGTCCACTCGCATTGCCGCTGGCATCCCAGCCGCTGGCCACAAGCGTGTAGAGCCCTTCTAGATCAAGTAGCGGCTGGAATGTCAGTCGAGCTACATTGTCTTCTCCAGATAGCGCAGGGTAAAATGTGGGCCTATCTGCAGCAGTAATCTCTCTACGATTACCTAGTGGATCTATCAGATAGGCAGATATCTGGCTAGCGCGAGTCAGCAGAAGTAATGGATTTTCGTCCGTGAGACGGATTTCAATATCTGGCCTTATACTCACCAGCGCGCCATCAAGGATCTGCTTATGATCTATCATCACCTCTAGCAGCGGCGCGATTCTGTCACCACTGATCTCCAGATCTTCTGTCCACAGATTATTGCTGTACAGTATCTCAGACGGATCGCGCTCAGGATTGATCTCTATGATGAGCCTGGTCTTTCCTTGTAGCCCTAGAGTCGGCAAGCTACGAGATAGAAGCTGCTGACCTGCTACATCCAGACTGGGATAAGTTTCTGCCCAGCTGAGCGACTGTCCGCTCTCATCCGTAAGTGTCCACTGCACCTGATACGGAGCCATCTCTGCTTCGCCTCTGTTGATGACGTGTATTTGATGGAATAGCGTATCACCTTCTTGCATCAGATCCTGTCCAGGCATGTAATTGTCATCCACCAGAAAGCTCAGATCCGCTGGTCTATCGGCTATGATGCGGAGATAATCCAGTCTGGACGGATCTCTATGCAGACTGTCTTCACTGCTCCAGGATATGTCTACCACGCTCGCCATGGCAAGATCCGTACTATCAAGTCTTACTGCTGCGGATAGGGATATGGAGTCTGTGATCAGGATTCCCTCATAGTTTCTCAGATGGAGTTGATTGCGATCCCCTGCGGAGCTATCGAGCTGGGTCATCACTGTTTCCACATAGTCAAATGGACCTGCCTGTACCGTGGTCATCTGAGCCCTATTCTGCTTTCGACTAAGTACAAATGTTGACTGCAGGCGCTCATCCACAGCAGTAGCGATCGACTGCACCAGCAGGCGCTCGCCTTTCACGTAGGCGACAATCATGGGCATGGAGCCTAGAGTCTCGAGCTTCCGTATCTCATCAGCGCCCTCAGCTTCAAGTATATCATATAGACTTGTACCTAGTCCTGAGGTATCATCCACACTTTCCCACAGCTCTGGAAAGTAGGAGTGGTCTTCCCACACCCCACCGAAGAGCGTCACCACGTGCCCATCAGGTACGGTATCTCGTAAAAATGTCACCAGACTGCGCCGACCCTCTGAGGAGTAAGAGTTAAAGTAGAATCCTGTCCGCTCAGAGTTATTATTATAAGCACCATAGCGCCCTCCGATAGGATTTACCCAGGGTTCTAGTGTCTCAGGATCATGCACCACCACCATGAGCTTAGTCCTATTGCTCGGAAAATTTCCAAATCCAATCATACGGAAGATTCGCTCATTGTTCTGGTGCATCAGCGAGCGATCATCATGTAGAGGTGCTTGTGATTGCACACTGGTTACTTGAAAAAACTGATTTTCGCCAGCGTAGGCCAGTGATCGCTGTGTACTATCTACTGTGAGGCCGATCAGATCATTCTGGGCGTACTGATCTATATGCGACTGATTCCACCCACGAGGCAGCTGCGAGTGATAGAGATATGATTGCGGAGTGGACACCTGAGCACCATCCCTATCCACGTAGCGCCAGTAGTATACCGTGCTATCCAGGAGCTCTAGAGATGGCGTATGGTCTTGACTGCCACCGAGATGTGTGAGGGCGCTTTCGCGCAAATGTGGACTAGAAAATGATAGCACAGTATCAAGCTGCAAGAGCAAGTCTACAGCACCGGCTGAGCTAGCTCTATAGCTAGAGTAAGTCACAGGCTGTGTGTTGACGATGCTAAAGTCATAGGGCGCTATTGCCGTAGCACTCGCGTCTGTAATGACAAAGCTGATTTGCTCAGAGCCTGCTGTGGTAAGCAACTGATTATTAGACACCGCTACAGGCAATGGGCCCTCTGCAATTTGCTGATCTGGATCGATGAGCAGCGATATCCCATTGCGTCCTACTGTGCTTGCACCTAGCAGCGGCACGGGGACTGAAATCTGCTGTCTGTAACTCGTGAGCAAGTAGTGGTAGCGATAGACGTCACGTACACCATCAGGCCGTGTATGACGGACTAGTACTTCTACGCTATCTCTAGTAGATCTTCCTAGATTGATCATATCTATCAGTAGATCATAGCTTTCCGAGCTAGCATCTGCAGCGGCATCCAGTACTACACTGCTAGCATCCCAGGTCAGATCTGGCTTATCTTGCGTATGTATCTTGATGGCAGGATCTCCATTGAGAGTCATCTGCTCCTTGAGCAGATTGTAGAGGAGATTATTCCTGTCTTCGTATGCGCGGATCGATTCACGGTGCAGCGATCCAATGTCTGCCGTGTACATATCAGTGCTCAGACGTCTATAGAACTGGCCCGCGACGTCCTTAAGAGTATTGATAAATCCGTATCCGCTACTGGCTATATAAGCTATGGCACCACGATCAGGAGCATTGACAAACCGCTCGCTTACGCTTACCTGATTAGTATGCACATTGCCGCTCAGGCAGCCTAGAGAAAACATCAAGGGATACCGCCCCTCATTATCAAATAGCTCTGGAGCATCCATACCAAAATCAGTCGTCGTCACTGCACCATGGCCAAAGAAGGTCTTGATCGATACACCTTCATTGATAGATTGTATGATGGTCTCTGGTACGCTGCGCGCTGTAGCGGAGGCGGTCTCCTTGGAGACATGGAGCACTGATGCGCCTATGTCACCCTCCTCTATGATATCCTGTAGCTGTCTCATACGCGGTTCTATGAGATCAGCTTCATCGTCACCGCCACTCATATGTAGTACACGCTTTCTCCAGAGCCTATCGTCGTAGTCCGTGCTCTCTAGCACTCGTTCATATTCTCTGACCTTGGCTAGATAGCTGCGCAGTTGAGAGGCGTCTGTCACGGCCAGTCGGCCCATGGAGCGCAGGGGTGTATATTCTCCCAGATTGCTCGCAAGTAGATTGTCCGCGCCTGGACTGCCATAGGTGGGAACAAAGTGCTGTGCAGCATGTGCATCAGATACTGTCCGCATATACTGATAGTCACGCCCTTTACCTATGATATAGAAGTGCGATACTGCCGGATGAGTGCGCACACGTTCCTGTATAAAATTTCTCACTGCCATGGGATGGCGCCTTATGCCATAGGCATATCTCTCATAGAGATCCTCTACATACACTATGGCTACATCGTGTCCACCACCAGCCTGTGAGGATCGATAATCAGCGTACTCTTCTAGCGCACTACGCTCCAGAGCATAGGAACTGATGATATAGTAGGAGGCCTCTGGCACGGTCGTGGTAGCCATATCCACAGCTTGGATAGCTCTGATGGCTATTCGCTCGTCCTTGATGTCTTGTAGCAGTCTACGCTCGCCACTTGCCGGTACTAGTAGTTCATGCGACCCAGAGAGGTCTACACTAGCTAGGCCAGTGGCTGATACAGGATCTAGCCAGATAGATGACTCATCTACGGTCATGCGTCTATCTATAGAGCTAGCATCTATGATCAGATCATCCTCGAGTGATTTACTACTATACTCGATCTCAGCATAGCTGATGGTGTACTGATCTTCAGATCCTCGGAGACCTTCGATGGTGATACTCACAGCATCTGAGCCAGCAGTGAGATCTATCGGAATCTCTAGATGTCGCATAGCGATTCCTGTGTAGTCTTCTCTATAGATTGACTCGCCAGCGTAGCTGATATGGAGTCGGTGTGCCATCTCATTGCTTCCTATACCTAGACGCAGGATTGCTTCAGTACTCGCTATAGGCTCGTCTAGGGGTAAATCTATCCTATAGGGCTCGTCCAGACTTCCGACCATACCTGTCCCAAAACCCTCGATCTCCTCGTAGGCCGATAGGCTCACGGGAACCCTGTCTATGATGCGATAGTGCTGTGAGTGCTCATTACTATAGACTCGGCGGTAAGAGCGTCTGACCTCAGTCACATGAGATAGATCATCAGTAGGCCTGTCAGAGGATACCGTGTAGCGCAGTCCCGAGTGACCGCTGGCCCAGCTGAGATAGTAGGCAGCGGTATCTGTGTAGAGACTGTAGTAGGGATTGAGCAAATCAGCGTCAGGATTCCTGTAGAGGTATCTATCCATCTCAGATTTATTGCTCTCTCCATAGAATACCAGCGACCCACCTTCGCTCAGCAGCGGTATCTCTCTACCCATATGGTATACAGAGATCTCATCACTCTCTATAGCACTAGCTGGCACCCCTGCCTCAGCAAGTATCTCCGCGGAGATCTCGTAGATACCATCTGTATGGATGGGCATGCGATAGTAGCTCTGATCATCACTGATCCACTCCATGCCATATAGGGTATCGGCTCCCATAGGCATCTGAGCGCACGCTATTACGCTCGAGATGGTGAGTAAAAGGATGGGTAGATATTGCTTCATAGCACGTACAAAGATCGAAAGATCCACACGCTATACTTGTGCGGATGCAGACATACTAGCACCTTCGTCCTGTATATGGTTCCCGAGCTACTGATATCAATTGCTTCGGTGTCGCTGGGCGCACTGTTTCTCCATAGGATCTTCCTCATGGCACCTGGGACAAGCGATAAGTCAGTCGCAAGAAGACACTCAGCAACCAAGACGGACTATACTCTGCTTGTCTGCTGTCATGACGCCGCTATTCTCCTTCAGAGACATATCCCAGCATGGCTAAGCCAGAGTCTTCCAGCCTCACAGATTGTACTCATAGATGATGGATCCACGGACGGTAGCTCCACGGTCATAGCTCACGCCGAGAGGGAGTATGCCGAGATCACAGGGGTCATATATCCAGATCGGCGTGGAAAGAAGGCTGCTCTGCGAGATGGCCTTTCTCATGTGCGATCAGACTATATATTACTTACAGATGTGGACTGCACACCAGCGAGTACAGACTGGTCGCGCTCTATGCTTGCGTGCTGTGAGCCAGGCGGTATCGTAGTAGGATATTCACCTATCAGGGCAGATGCTGGCTGGGTGTCACGCGTGGCAAGGTACGAAAACCTCTTTACAGCCATGCAGTATCTATCCGCTGCAGATCGAGGAAGTGCCTATATGGGTGTGGGCAGAAACTTACTCTATCATGAGTCCGTGCGTGCTTACTATCCTGAGGATATGCACTTGTCTGGTGATGACGATCTTCTCGTACAAGCAGCTTCTCGTGCTGGCGTATCTGTGAGTACATGTGTAGATCCCTTCGCATGGATGTGGACGGACGGACCAGTATCATGGGGTGAGTATTTCAGACAGCGCAGGCGGCAGATCAGTGTATCAGGATCCTATGGCTTTCGCCAAAAAGCCTATCTCATGTCGCATTCTCTCATGGCAGTAATTTTCTACATGGCACTGGTGGGACTCCTGGTGGTCGGAGAGGTGTGGTGGAGCATTGGAGGCATTTGCGCGAAAGCGCTCCTAGACTATATACTACTTTATAGATGGCGAACTTTGTCCATAGACAGAGACCTCTGGTGGTGCTTGATCATCTTGGATCCACTGCTGCTGGTCTTCCACATATGCGTAGGTGCCAGTCTGCTGGTGCACAAGGCTACTACATGGAAATAAAGGATGATATAGCGCTACTGCGCAAATACTACGACCTCACCGAGGAGCAGCAGCATCTCTTGAGTGCGCTGGGGCCACTCTACCGCGAGTGGAATGCACAGATCAATGTCATCAGTCGCAAGGATATAGACGATTTCTATCTGAAGCACGTGCTTCACAGCCTTGCCATCTCTAAGCACTATCAGTTCCAGAGTGGCAGTCGCGTACTGGATCTCGGTACAGGTGGTGGCTTCCCGGGTATACCTCTAGCAATCATATTTCCTGAGGTGCAGTGGGATCTCATAGATGGTACTGCTAAGAAGATCAAGGTAGTCCAGGCCGTCGCAGATGCTTTGCAATTGAAAAATGTCCGCGCCAGCCAGATGCGCGCCGAGGAGACGAGGGAGCGCTATGACTTCGTCACTGCACGAGCCGTCACAGATCTAGCTCGGCTCAAAGCATGGTCCCAGCGCATCATCTCCACCAGAGAAATCAATGCCATGCCCAATGGACTCCTCACCCTCAAGGGCGGCGATCCCAAGGCAGAGCTATCGCTCATAGACAAGGGTGACTATACAGAGATCCACTGGCTCAAGGATATCTATGAGGAGGACCACTATCAGACTAAGTACTTACTTTACTTACAGATATAATCTGTGCAGAGGATAAAAGACATACTCGACTATCTCGTATTTGAGAATAATGGTAGGGAGATACGGATAGTGGATCTCCTGATCCTGGTAGCGATCACACTTGTGGTTGTCCTGGTCTATGCCTATCTGCGTAGATCGTTGATTCCACGCTTGATGAACAATCTCTCTGTGCGCAATCCGCAGGAGATACGCAAGCTCCTGCGCTGGATCAAGTATATCGTCCTTCTGGTCATTACAGAGGTACTGATCGAGACCCTAGATCAGAACTACAGCCTGCTTACCTATAAGGATTTTAATCTGCGGGTAACTACGGTTATCAATGTGCTCATCATCTTCCAGTGCGCACGCATCCTCATATGGCTGATTACTAATGCCTATGTAGAGGCGTCACAGCGCAGAGGTGACATAGGTGCAGAGCTCAAAGCGAGTGCAGCCAGTAGAGAAGCGGCTGAGAGGACTATCCGCTGGATCGTCTATCTAGCAGCGTCGATTTTTATCCTGAGCCAGATCCAGCTGGAGCCGATATTCACCATAGATCGCTCAGCCAAGGCAGACGAAAACACCTACAATTTCTTCCTTAACGACGTGCTCAAGGTGATCTTGACATTCTTGGTAGCAAGGGTGGTAGTATGGATGTCTACCCAGGTGATTCTGCGTGGATACTACCACAGGAGGTCTATCAAGCCAGCCGATCAGTATGTGCTCAATCAGTTATTTAAGTATCTGGTCTACACGGTCTCCATCATCGTAGCATTTAATCTACTGGGGATTAACACCACCCTACTGCTCGGTGGTGCAGCAGCGCTGCTAGTGGGTCTAGGTCTGGGACTGCAGCAGACATTCAATGATTTTTTCTCTGGTCTGCTGCTCCTTACAGAGCGCCGCATAGAGATAGGTGATATGATCCAGGTAGAAGGTATGATGGGCGAGGTGCGCCGGATAGGACTCCGTACTACCGTGGTGCTCAATCTAGATGAGATATCCGTCATCGTACCCAATAGCAAGCTGGTCATAGATGAGGTCATCAATTATAGCCAGGAGCAGAAGAGATCACGATTTAGCGTAGTGGTGGGAGTGGAGTACGGATCAGACATAGAGCTGGTAGAGCGACTCCTACTGGAGTCTACCGCAGAGGAGGATCTGATCTACAGGCATCCTCCGCCGACGGTGCTGTTTCAGGACTTTGGGGACAGTGCGCTTACGATGGAGCTATTCTTCTATGTCAGCGAGTTTCATAAGTTGCCCGCTATCAGGAATCGACTGCGCAGACGGATCTACAAGCTCTTTGCTCAGCATGATGTAGGCATACCATTCCCGCAGCGGGATGTACATATCAAGGGCGGAGGCGCATAGAGCAGGCGGGAGCTCTACCTAGCTTCCTTTGATCACGGCATAGCAGGCCGTAGTTGCTGCCGTGGTCCTTTTCTTGAGCTGTGCGAGGAGCTCGTCTGCTTCAGACTTGAGCTCTCTGGATGACTTCTCATCATCGTAGTCCTGCAGATTGATCAGGACATTCATGTAGGCTCCTTCTCCTGCGGCTTGCATAGATAGTGCTGCCACACCAGCATCGCTCACGGAGCTGGGATTTCCATCAGAGATCATCTGGTCCACTACATCCATGGCTGATAGCGCTGTGCGTAGCGTGCTCATAGGTACTTCTATGGCGCGGAGTGTGGCTTGATTGATGGCTTGTAGGCGACGGGACTTTTCTACATCGGTTCCTTTGGGAAGTCGTATGGCGCTCATGATCCCGTCAAATGCCGCTGTGTCATCGTCCACTAGATCTAGAAATGTGCGTATGTGCTCCTGCGCTCGATCGGCCACTGCACTGAACTCTTCTACGCGATCGTCCCAGTCACGCTTGTTAGCTGATAGATTGGCGACCATGCATGCTAGAGATGCGCCGCAGGCACCTATGGCAGCGGATATAGATCCTCCACCTGGTGCCATACTATCGCTAGCGGTCTCCTGCACTAGTGCTTCTAGGCTCATGTGGATGAGGCGATCGCTATCCGCGTCTATGAGGTACTCTATGATACGCTTTTTAGGATCAAAATCTTGGAGATCATCTAGCCCAAGGGACTTCACAGCTGTATCGATGATGACTTCTTCACTTACACCTGTGCTACGTCTCTGCTGCTGGAGGAAGTATCTACCAGCTTGGAGAAATACGCTTTTGGGCGCAAGCCCTATCAGCTCTGACCCCGTCACGCGCATGCCACGTCTACTGGCACTGCGTCTGCATGCTTCGAAGGCCTCGTGTACGCTAGTCTGCTTGAGATCTGTGAGATTCATGGAGATCTGCGCTTGATCATACTCGTCTATGTACCAGCCTATGGCCTTGACGGCTTTGAGTTCACCAGCCTGGCGTATAGGATTACCATCGTCATCGCGAGCGATCTCGCCTGTGATTTCATGACCTATCCGCTTGATCCTGCCGCGCTCTCGCACGTCAAATGCTACGCTGTTGGCCCGTCTCACGGATCGCGTATTGAGATTCACATTATAGGCTACGAGGAAATCTCGAGCGCCTATGACTGTCGCACCCGCCGTAGGATTAAAGGCATCAGGGCCGTAGTCAGGCTTCCAGTCTGGATCCTTCATCTTCTTCTCTAGACCTTCATATTCGCCACGGCGGATCACTGCTAGATTGGTCCTTTGGGGAGTCTTGGCTGCTGCCTCATACATATAGACCGGTATACCGGAGCTGCCTACCATGCGTCCCAGTTGCTGCGCGTACTCGGCAGTTTCTTCCAGGCTGATACCGCTGATGGGTATGAGAGGACATACATCTGTAGCGCCCATACGCGGATGCTCGCCTGAGTGCTGTCGCATATCTATGAGCTCTGCGGCTTTGATGATGGCGGCATGAGCAGCCTTGATCACATCATCCGGAGCTCCTACAAAGGTGAAAACTGTGCGATTGGTGCTTTTTCCAGGATCTACATGGAGCAGCTTGACGCCTTCAGTAGCCTGGATGACTGCTGCGATTTGCTGGAGCTTATTCTTATCTCTCCCTTCTGAGAAATTGGGTACACATTCTATGATAGCTGGCATGATCTATAGCGATTTTAGGCATGTCTGCCAAAGGTATGTCATCAATCATAATAGCTCCATGCCGAGCTTAATACTACATATCCATGTGGGAAAGAGACGTATCGAAACTTAGTCCTTTGTACCATGGAAAGAGAGCAGTGGGAAGGGGTAATACGACTGTATCAGGATCAAGAGGACGCGCGCATGAGGGATCTAGCGGGTGCTGTAGCGGTATCTGAGCTGGTGCATATAGCTACTATAATAGAAGACCATTGCGGAATCGGTGATCGCGATGTGTAAGTCCACTTGATACGGCATATAGAGGACCATGATATCTGATCTACAGCAATATGGACGTACTGTATCGCTGAAAAGTATACATGACTCACAAGTCATTTCTCTCGCATAGATTATATTCACCTTCGCTATGTCCATGCACCTGTCACAGGACAATGTACTATGAATACTTACAGTATGACTATCAGACATATAATCACACTCTTGCTGTATCTATTTTTTACAGGCGCTCTCTATAGCCAGGGATCAGAATTGCCTGCAAGCCTGCTCAAGAAACTCAGCGAGGCCCACACACAGGCAGACTCTGTAGCCATCTGTAACAAGGCTATCTCAGCACAGCTCACTAAAAACCTAGATGTGGGCGATGCTATCAGAGTCTACGCCGAAAACTTGGCATCCGAGAGCGGAGACTCTGCTCTAATATATGATGTGCGCTTCAGAGAAGCACTACTTAAGAGAAATAGAAGAAACCATACAGATGCACTCATCCTTCTAGAACAGTGCATAGTCTTTGAGAAAGAGGAGAATGATCAAGCGCGCCTACACCATCTCTACAAAGTCGCGGGTGATATCTATTCTCGAGACGGCGTACAGGATAAGGCCGACCTGTATATAGGTAAAGCCATAGAATATTATCAGGACACCGATAATCTGGAGCTGCTAGCGCAGACGCAGCGCACCATGGGATCCAATCATCGTCGTCAAGGTCGACCTGATCTCGCCATCGCTTTATATCATCGAGCACTAGACAACTTTAAGGCACTTGACGACAGCGCTGCTATAGGAACCGTGCACAATAGTCTAGGACTGCTATATCACTCTATACAGCAAAATGAAAAAGCCAACGAGCACTATCACAGATCCTTGATAATCGCCCAAGATCAGGGCAATATCTATAGACAACTCTCAGCATACAATGGACTAGCTATCACGGAAAGCGACGCAACCCTAAAAGAAAACTATCATCTAGAAGCTCTAGATAGAGCTAATAAACTTGGAAATCCTGTGCGCATAGCACATGTCAATTTTAACTTAGCTCAGTACTATGTAGAGCAAAGTCAGAGGCAGAAAGCTTTACTACACCTAGAGCGATCGGTAGAGGCCTATGCTCAGGCCCAGCGAACTCCGAATATAGAGGTGAGGAGATTACTTGTACAACTATATATCGAAGATGGAAATATATCTGAAGCACGAGAGCTGCTCGCAGTGCTCGAAGAGCAGATAAAGACTGTACCATCTCTAGACGTGCGTACCGCTACTCATATGAATATGGCAACTTACTACGCTAATTTACAAGACTACGAGCGGGCTCTGTATCATCAAGATCTTTATACCACCTACAGTGATAGTCTCATCAATATAGAAAAGAATAAAGCGATCGCAGAATTAGAAACTAAATACGAGGTAAAGGAAAAAGATCAGCGAATAACTACCCTCAATCTTGAGAAGAAATTATCTGATGCTAAGCTCCGTACACAGTTTCTATTGCTTATCGCAGCAATTTCATTAATTACTGTCCTATCGTTTTTATTTTATCGACTGAGAAAGCAGAAGCGTGTCATAGATAAGCAGGATCGAGAAAAAGCTGTGCTGCTCAAAGAGATACATCATAGAGTCAAGAACAATCTGCAGATTATATCATCCCTCTTGAGACTACAGACCAGCCAGACAGATGATCCAGCGGCTGTGGATGCTCTCACAGACGGACAAGCACGCGTATACTCTATGTCACTGATACACCAAAATCTCTATCAGCATGACGACTTGTCCAAAATCCATATGCCGCAATACATGGAAAAGTTAGTAAGTAATTTGTTTCAGGCGTACAATGTGTCCCCAGAGAGAATTTCTCTTAGCATAGACATAGATGAGGTGGAGATGGACGTAGATAATGTGGTGCCACTCGGCCTCACTACTAATGAGCTAGTGACTAATTCTCTTAAATATGCTTTTCCAGATGAGCGCCATGGCAACATCACTGTAGCGCTGAAAGACACAGGAGACACCGTGACACTTAGTGTAGCTGATGATGGCGTAGGAATAGACTTGGAAAGCATAGATGAGTCATCTTTTGGCCGAGGACTGGTGGAGGCATTTGTAGAAAAATTGCAAGGAAGCTCACAGACAATTGTAGACGATGGTACCAGAGTGGAAATTATCATTCCAAAAGACAAGTTGATTTAATCATGAAAGGTGTCAAGGTCATGATCGTAGAGGACGAGATCGTCATAGCACAGGACATAGCTATGTTGCTCAAGAAGCATGGAGCCATCGTATCAAGTATCTGCTATACAGGACACAAGGCTGTTAATTCCTTGGAGGCAATAGACGCAGATATAGCGATCTTAGATATAAATCTGGGAACTGGACTTAGCGGTATTCAAGTAGCTCAGGCGATTAAGTCCGCAGATAAGTGTCCGTATATCTTCTTGACGTCCTTTTCTGATTCAGCAACCTTGCAAGAGGCACAGGAGACCAGTCCATACGGCTATTTGGTAAAACCCTTTCAGGAGGCCACCCTGATAGCGACTCTGTCTTTAGCCTTGAGTAATTTTTCTAAGCAGAAAGAAACTATCCACTTCGCAGCATTTCCTACTCTCACAGAACAGGAGAAGCAGCTCTGCATGCAGCTCTATCAAGGAAAATCTTACAAGGAAATTGCCGCAGATTGCTACATTTCTATAAATACTGTCCGATATCACGTAAAGAACATCTACGTGAAACTTGAGGTAAATAGTAGAGCTGAACTCACAGCAGCACTCATCGATGGATCGAAGGTCTAGTATATTTTTTCACTTGGGTGGCGTACTTGACGTCCACAGTCGGCTTATCTGGATCGTGCTATTTATATTGACACTGGTAGTGATGCCTCTAGCGTGTCATGGTCAAGACTGGCCAGAGTCCATTACCTCGCGATTAGCCAAGAAATCTAATAAAAAAGACAGTCTAAAAATTTTGATAGCAGCAGTCGATCACTTTTCTGATCGTGATATAACTGTAGCGGATTCTATATCGCATGCGGCTAGTCGCTTAGCGGCTGAGACAGGCGACAGTGTCATCATATACATAGCGCGTAGTCGATCAGCAATCTTATTGCGCAATCAGTTGCGCTATGATAGCTCACTAGTACTGTTGGAAGAATGTCTGGATTTTTGGCGTCGAAGAGATGATCATAAGAAATATCACGATGTAGCGCGATTAGCTGGAATTACATATATGCGCTCGGGAGACTTGCTTAATGCCAAGAAGTATATCCATCAGATATGTGATTACTATGAGGACATTAAGTTGCCATATCGACTCGGTACATCGCTGCGTTTATTGGGTACGGTATATAGACAAGAGGGCGACACGGATATAGCCCTCAAGCATTATCTGAGATCTCTCAATTTACTCAAGGATCATCGCGATCTCACAGCAGCGGCCATCACCCATCAGAGCTTGGGAGAACTGTACGCGTATACAGAGGATGAGAAGAGCGCTTTGTATCATTATGATGAGGCACTGCGTATAGCACAAGAGCTAGATAAACCCTTCAGACAGGTAAGTGCTCTCATGGGAATCAGTCAGGTAGTTGATGATCCTACGAGAAAAGAAATGATCATGTTGGATGCCTATCATCTACTTACAGAATTGGACGTGCCGAGAATTCTCGCTAGACACTGCTATGAGCTTGGTTCATTCTATGCAGAACGAGGTAATATAGAAAAAAGTCAGAAGTATCTCGAGGAATCAGCCACCGCTTGTGAGTTAGTCACAGGCGAAAGCAGCCTCCAACATAATCTTGTACTTGCAGCTATAACTGCTAGTACGGGTGGGGAAATGGATCCATTATTCACCGCACAGATGGACAAGAGCATGCAAGGCTCCAGAAATATTGTAAAAAATCGCAATGCACACCTCAGGCTAGCTGGAATCTACGAGAGATTAAATAATCCAGAGCAAGTATATTTTCACCGACGGGAGGCCGCTATTTACAAAGACAGCATCGTCACTAACGAAAAAAATCAGGTGATAGCAGAGCTACAGACTACATATAAGACGGTCGAGAGAAATCAGCTGTTAAAGCAACTTGACCTACAAGCAAGTATTGCAAAGACTCGACTCTATAGGCAGCAGATTGCGCTAGTACTTTTGGTTGCGGTACTAGCTCTTATCTCGGTATTTCTTTATCGACTTTTCAGTCAAAAGCGTGTAATCCAGCAGCAGAATAATACAAAGGCTCTGCTACTAAGGGAAATACATCATCGTGTGAAAAATAATCTACAAGTCATATCATCACTGCTGCGACTCCAGTCCCACCAGACCACAGACCCATTGGCAATAGATGCATTGGCGGAGGGGCAGAGTAGGGTTCAAGCCATGTCTCTTATCCATCAGCATCTATATCAGCATGAAGATCTTAAGCATCTGGATCTGCCTAGCTACATGGAGCAGCTAGTGAATTCTGTCAGAGTCACTGCCCTGGGAGAAGGCAAGCTGATCAGAATCGATACAGAAGTGGACGAGATACGTATTGATATAGATCACTTAGTACCCCTAGGACTTACTGTCAATGAACTGTTGCAGGAAGCGCTAAAGCATGTTGTCTCCAATGGTCCTGAGAAAGTGATGAGTGTGAGCCTAAAGAGGAAAGATGAGCAAATAGAGCTTACAATTACTACCGATGCTCCAGTAGACATCGCATGTATGGATAAGGAAAAAACACTGAGCAGCGCCCTGGTGCAATCATTCACCGATAAGCTATCAGCGAAGATGGCTAGAAAGACAGAGAATGGTCTAGCCAAAGTAGTCATTGATATACCGCAAACCACCTTGACAGGCGCTCCTTCCACATAGTCTTGGAGCTGAAATACACCACAGATACCCTAGAGATCGTATCTTTCGTTTCTAGAAGAGGTCATGGTAAAGCAGATAATCATACTACTAGCACTTATGTGCACGATCAGCGCTACTGGCCAATCTTTGGAGGTAACTCCCGAGATACAGTTGCGAAACGATAGATCGTATTACCTCATCAGTGAACTCTCCGCTAATTCTATCATTCTGCGCGATAAGGAGCTCGAGCAGGTCTTTGAGATATTTGATAAGAACTACACGCATGTACAGTCGCTCGAGCTGAATCTCAGCGAGAAACGGGCCCGAGTGGTCGAGGCTTATGGATACAAGGGAGAAGTCTACATATTTTTCCAACACAAGGTCGATAAAGTCCACGCTCTGAGTGTACACAAATATTCTCAGTATGGCATATTGCAGGATTCTACGATGATTCTAGGACTCGCAGACTTGTTTCTGGCGCCCACATTTGTAGGCTACCCGTCCAAGGATCGAGGCACCATAGCCCTTACTGCAATTCAGGGAGAGAAGCAAATGCATATTGGAGTATTTAATCTGGATGATTTTACGACCGATTACCGTGAGACTATCTTGTTTGATAGAGGTAGGCTCGCTAGTGACTTACAGTCTATACTTGTGAGTCCATCAGGGCAGGTGACTATCATCACCCGCAGATCAGGTATCGCCATATCTCGCAGAGAGCCGATTATAGAATTACTGAGGATATCTCCTGGGGGATCAGCCCTAGACTACAATGAAGTCCCTCTAGGTGAGATACTGATTACATCTGTGATCTATGCGCTGGATCCTCAGACAGATGAGGTGAAGCTATTCGGCTACTCTTCTGATAAGCTGGAACAGCGCAGCTCTTACTACTGGACTGCTGGTATCAACTCTGACTTAGAACTGGAGTATCTCATCGAAAAGCCGTTTGAGCTCAGCCTGTTGCGATCCGTATACGGTCAGCAGAATAAGGTCAAGAAGTCCATAGACGGACTGCGAATCAAGACGGTAGTTCCGCGAAGTGATGGAGGCTTTACCGTCCTATCAGAGATATTTAAGACATACTCGCGACGTCCTACATTTCCAGTAGGAGGAAATGCGAGTGGCGGCGCATGGGTAGATTACTTTGTAGAAGATATCATCGTCATGAGCTATGACGGACAGGGAGACTTGGCATGGAGTGATGTCCTGCACAAAAAGCAGTTTTCTCAAGATGACGGAGGAATCTACTCCTCCTTCTTCGTGATGGAAAATCCTAGTAGTATACGCCTGATCTACAATGATGAGATTAAAAAAGAAAATACCGTCAGCGAATATGTCATTTCCACTACAGGCAGTGCAGAGCGCAATAGTCTCTTCACTACAGATAGCGAAGAACTCCAGCTACGATTTGTAGATGGCATGCAGATCAGCGCTAATCAGATCGTGATCCCCAGTGAGCGACAGGGGAGAGTGAGCCTGGTGAGGATAAGCTATTGACCGAGTTGAGATACAGCTATGCTTGGAATAGCGGGTATCTGCCTTAGAGATCATCGTCTAGCCAGCCAAGGTGCTCAACTGGTCCTGTAATATGCCATGTCACTGTGTCAGACAAATTATTTATTGATGTATATTTGATGACCTTGTATCTAGCTAGAAGTTATTACCTACTTAAGCTTTCCCGAGATAATTACCCCAAAAGTCAGCACAAACTCATTCAAGCCATCAGTTAGTGAATAGTCCTAGCTATTTGGTAAGTTTACCATTTTGAAATCAATATTATCAATATACATCCTATGATCAGTAAGTTTCAATCTTACCAGTCCAGATTATTTACATTGACTGTAGTTCTCTTTGTTGTTTGCGTGGAGTTGTGTGCTCAAAAGTCAATTGAGCAAGGTCAATTCACCATGGAAATGACGGATCTGCAATTTATCCCTGAATATAAAGATCTTGATCCCGACATACTTGAGCAAATGAGGAGCAGAATGTCTGATACGGAATTCACGGCAGTTTTTGATAAAGACATAGTGGTTTATAGATATGTGGAGCCAGGACTTATTACACCAGACACGGTATTGACTCATATAGATCTTATTAAGAGGCAGATATATTCAGTGAGTCGAATAGGATACACGAGAGATAGCCTTTACTCTACAGAGGCGGAGCCATTCTTTGAGGCAGAGATTGTATCAAAAATTCCCCTAGACGAGAAAAAATTTGGTCTGAGTCAGGTGGAATATACCTGTGTAGGTCCCCAAGTAGATACAGTAAAGTTAGTGGTGACAGAAGATCTGGACTTGCCTGCAGTATTACCTTCATCCATGATCAATCTCGCAAAGAGTGGTACTGTCCTCTACATGAATATGACTATCGACATCTTCTCGCTTACCTATGAGATGACCTCTTTTGACCCAGAGATCAAAAATGTTGAGTATATGTCGACAGATTTTGACGTTTTACCTAACATGACTGAGCTGGTCGACAATCTGTCTGAGGGTGATACAGAATATTCTGAATGGCGCGATGAAAGAAGCAAGGCGTTCGAAGAGTATATGCCGCAGGGCAAAAACTTAGAGCTACTGGAGCCTATAGTTGCCGATGGATACTTGAAGAAAGAAATTGTGGACAGCTATTCTAGTGAGTCTAGCGATATAGATGTACCCGTCATTATTGAATTGCTTTCGCGTATAGGAATGAGTGGAAAATCTTACTTTGACAGACGAGGACCATTAAACGTTGTGAGTGATTTTAAGAAGTGGTCTATTTACAGCCCTTCTATGGCCGTAATTCTCAAGGATACAACTTACTGGCGCACGACGGATACATATGAAAAATCTAAGCTCTTGCGATATGCTGCCATATATGATAATCTTCAAAATCAGGAAAGCCGAGAGCAGATCGTAAATAATGGTAGACTGATCGGCTTCTTCTCTGATGAGAATAATGGCTTGGATCAAAAATTTATCAACGGAGAGATAGGTATAGATGATTGGTATGACCGCTTCGATGTGCTGTCGGTCTTACCCGACGGCAAGTCTCTAGGTGATGACGAGTTAGTAGAAGTAATCAGGTCTATGCTCGATAATGCTTTTCGAGATCAGACAGTAGAGTGGTCTGTAAGTCAAGTGGAAACTGACATTGTAATACAAAGTAGTGGTGTCACGCACGAGATGCCTATAGATGAGTTTTACTCGATTGACTATGATGGCGACTATGATGAGGCCACAGATTCTTATCCGCGTAGAGACTATGTCCAGTATGATGAAGAGTTCTACAACAAGATTATCAATAAGATAAATCAAGTGGCTGCTGATAATGGTTTGCCTCAAGGCCATCATCTCTACATTACTGAGAATCTTTTGTCCAGTGATTTAGATGATTACGAGTACGACAACTTAATCGAGCGATTTCCATCCTTAGATTTTCATGATCGACGTATCTATCAACAAGGTATGACCAAATTTGTCTATGATGTCATGGCTAGGCTCAATATGACAGTGCCGCATCAGCCAGATATATTCTCATCCATTCACAGCTTCGGACCTTATCTCCGACCTATGGATGGATATGAAGATCTTTTTGTTGGCAGTCAGGCAAAACTTAAGTTCATCAACTTTTTAAGAGATAATGCCGATACCTATGACATAGACCTATCACGACTAGAGCAAGATAGTGCGGTGATGGTGAATACACTTATGAATGGATCGAGTGAACTCACAAGGTTCTTGGGGCCTATAAGGATAGCTGTGGATAAATATTATTCACCTACTGTACCGCGATCAGAATATTCAAAGGAATTTACTAAGGACAATGACGGATTGGCATACGCCTATCCGGCTATATATAGCGTAGTAAAGGATGATTTCCCTATATCTGATTTTCGCTATGATAAAATGGAGCACCTAGAATATTTCTCAGTAGGGGGAGAGGAAGTGTCCATAGTACCTGGTGCCATCAATATGATGAATATCCTCAAAGTCCATGCTGATCTGAGCAAGTCTGGTAAGAAGTTCTTCAGAGAAAATACTCTATCGATCTCTGAAGAGGCCTACTACTATTTTTTGCCAGAGCATGCTGACTTCTTGATAGACCTTTTGAATTTGCCTATATAAGGCTGATATTCTGATACAACTGATGCCATGGTCGCCTTTTGCGACTCGGTTCTCAATTAAGAATGTGGTACCAAAGAATACCGCTATCATCAGGTAGTGCATGATGAAGTATGGACCTATTATATAATGTAAAGACTTCTTGAGTTTTTGTAAGCGTTGCCCTCTTTCCTGCTGCACTACAATAAAGTGCTGATGTCGAATTGATAAAACCATATTGGAGGCGCCGGTACATTTGCGCGAAAGCGTCGAGATACATAAGCAATAATGATCTAATGTGCAGTTGATCAATGTAAGGGCTCATATATTATAATTGGACTTGTGGTGTCTTTCAGAAGTATATGCAATTCTAAGTATGAGCTAGGTAGCGTGCGAGATTTAAATCGAGTCACACCCCTACACCCCCAGCGAAGCCACCGAAATCACATTGATTCCATCCTTCCGCTGATAGCTGATGCCAGTGCCTGTAATTACATTCAGAGACATGGGCGCCTTTACCTTTTTTGGGTTTAGCTTGGATTGAAACTTTAGCAGATTGCTCGCTGCTTCTTCTATTTGTCCTGTGCCTAGTTTTATTTCAAATGCACTCCAGTGACCTTCGTACTTCTGTACTATGGCATCGACTTCTAGGCCGCTGGAATCTTGGTAGTGAAATACCTTGGCATCGTGTGCCTGTGCATAGACTCTGAGATCATGGATGACCATAGACTCAAAGAGGAAGCCAGTAAAGCGCAAATCAGAGAGCAGCGCATCTTCGTCAGCGCCCAAAGCTGCTACTGCGAGGCTGACATCAGTAAAGTGCCGCTTAGGAGATTTACGGAGAGCAGCTGAGGATCTGAGATGTGTATTCCATGCTGGCTGATCCTCTACAATCATGAGTCTCTCTAGCGTATCTAGGTAGTCATAGATCGTGGGTCGCGAGATATCCGAAGCATCTACTTCCTGTATGTCCTTTTTGAAGGTTTTTATGCTGGTCACTGTCGCCGTATTTCTTGCCAGTGATCTGAGTAGGTTTCTCACTCTGATCGGATCCCTTTTTGTATCAGATACCCTGCTCATATCTACCTCAGCGAGGAGGTCTACGTAGGCGCGGTTGATCTCCCTGGCCTGAGATACATTTCTGTCAGTAAGTGCTGGGAATCCTCCTACGATCATTCGCTCAATGATCAGCTCCAGTGATATGCTTTCGTCGTGCACGTCTTGATTAAAGTGGCCTCGTAGCAAGTCGCCCATGCTGATCTTACCTTTGGATATGCCCAGCTCTTGCCAGGACATAGTCCGCATGTCTACTATCGTGAATCTGCCTGCTCCAGAGTGGATCGTAGCCTCTTCTGTAGGCTGAGCTGACCCAGTGAGGATGAACTGACCTGTCGTCCGCCTCCTATCCACCTCGTGCCTGATGTAATCCCATAGCTTAGGTTGAATCTGCCATTCGTCAATCAGTCTTGGTGTATCTCCCTGTAGCAATCTCTGAGGAGCTGCGGACATGAGCATTTCTACTTGTTCGTTTTGATCTACCTGCAATACGCTTTTGGCTACTTGCTTGGCAGACTCGGTCTTACCACATGCCTTGGCACCTCGTATCAGCACTGCTCCTGAAGCATCGAGCTTTCGTGATATCTCTTGGTCTGATATTCTCGGCATGTACTCCACAGCACGAAGATAAGTGATTTTACATTTTATGAGTGATTCACTTTACACTTTATAAGTGATTTACTTTACATTTTATCAACTATCTACTTTACATATTATGAGATCCTGGCTTCTGGAGCAGTGAGATAGCAGGCACGCTAGAGAGTCTTAAAGCGATGAAATCAGGACTCCAACTTTTCCCTTATCCCTCAGCTCCCAGCAATGTGCTATCGTCATTTCAGCGCCAGACGTATTAATTTGCTCGTCAGAGCCCTACCATCACCAAGAGGCACCGCGCTAAGAAAGCGGAGTTGCAGCATGGCAGACCCTGCCCAGCATCAGGCCTATACCTATGGACCTGGTCATCACAAAAAAAGCAGCAGGGCACAAGCCACTGCTGCTTCAAAGATTTATTTTCCGTGCAGATGTATACTACAAGCCTCTGATCTTATTGAGTGCAGATCCTGCATCTACCCAGCCTATCTGAGCGGCATTGTAGGTATGTGACACCTCAAATGTATCTGAACTGCCATCTGCATGATCTAGTCGCACAGTGAGATTCTTACCAGGAGCAAAGTCACTGAAGTCTACGATGCTCACTTTATCATCTTGACGCACAAGGTCGTAGTCGTCCTTGTTCACGAATGTCAGCGCAAGCATTCCCTGCTTCTTCAGATTAGTCTCATGGATACGTGCAAAGCTCTTCACGATCACGGCGTGCACACCCAGGAAGCGTGGCTCCATCGCTGCATGTTCACGAGATGATCCCTCACCGAGGTTCTCTTCACCGAATACTACTGTACCTATATTAAGCGACTGATAATGACGAGCACTATCGGGCACAGCCATGTAGTCACCTTGCTCTACATTATACACGGTATTCGCTTTATCATTAAATGCATTGATGGCACCTATGTAGCAGTTATTGGAGATATTTTCCAGGTGACCGCGATAGACCAGCCATGGTCCAGCCATGGATATGTGATCTGTAGTACACTTTCCTTTTGCTTTGATAAGGACGCGCATATCCGTGACCTGCGACTGTGTAAGTGGCTCAAAGGGCGTCAGCAGCTGTAGTCGCTCACTCGTAGGAGACACCACGACTTCTATGCCAGATCCGTCTTCGGCTGGAGCGTTGTAGCCATTATCTTCTACGGCAAATCCTTTTGGCGGAAGCTCATACCCAGTAGGTGGATCTAGCATGACCTCTTTGCCATCTTTGGTGGTAAGCGTATCCGTGAGTGGATTAAATCCTAGCTTGCCTGAGAGTGCTATAGCTGTTACTAGCTCTGGACTAGCAACAAAGGCATGTGTGCCTGGCGCACCATCAGCGCGCTTGGCGAAGTTTCTGTTAAATGAGTGGACGATGCTATTCTTAGGTGCATTCTTAGGGTCGCTGAATCGTGCCCACTGTCCTATACATGGACCACAAGCATTAGCAAATACCATGGCGCCCATGCTCTCAAGATCATCTATGAGACCGTCACGCTCTATGGTAAATCGCACTTGCTCAGATCCTGGAGTCACCGTGAGCTGAGACTTTGCCTCTATTCCCTTTTCCTTAGCCTGGCGAGCGATAGATGCTGCCCGACTGATGTCTTCATAGCTAGAGTTAGTACACGAGCCTATGAGGCAGTACTCTAGGTCTGTGGGCCAGTCATTAGCAGCGGCCGCTTCTTTCATCTTGCTTACAGGAGTGTATAGATCTGGCGTATAAGGTCCATTGAGAGCTGGCTCCAGCGTGGAGAGATCTATTTCTATGACCTGATCAAAGTATTTTTCTGGATTGGCGTAGCACTCAGGATCTGCGGTCAAGTGCTCGCGGATCTGATCCGCTGCCGCTGCCACATCTGCTCGTCCAGTAGACTCCAGATAGCGCTTCATGCTGTCGTCATAGCCAAATGTCGATGTAGTCGCTCCTATCTCGGCGCCCATGTTACAGATCGTGCCTTTTCCTGTGCAGGACATACTGGTGGCACCTTCTCCGAAGTACTCTACTATAGCACCTGTACCGCCTTTTACCGTAAGGATACCCGCTACCTTGAGGATTACGTCTTTTGGGCTTGACCACCCGCTGAGCTTACCTGTGAGTTTCACACCTATGAGCTTAGGCATCTTGAGTTCCCATGGTATACCGGCCATTACATCGACAGCATCCGCACCACCTACACCTATGGCTACCATTCCGAGACCGCCTGCATTGGGCGTATGGCTGTCTGTACCGATCATCATCCCACCTGGAAAGGCATAGTTCTCCAGGACTACTTGGTGGATGATACCAGCTCCAGGACCCCAGAAGCCGATTCCATACTTATCAGATACGGACTCTAGAAAATCTGTTACCTCTTTGTTGAGATCATTGGCTACTTGGAGATCTGTATCAGCTCCCACCTTGGCTTGGATCAGGTGATCGCAGTGCACTGTAGAGGGCACATCCACTTTGTCTTTACCCGCCATCATGAATTGTAGCAGAGCCATCTGAGCCGTGGCATCTTGCATAGCCACACGGTCTGGAGCAAAGAACACATAGTCCTTACCGCGCCCGTAGCTCTGTAGCGGAGACTCAGGGTGCAGGTGCGCGTAGAGTATCTTCTCCGTGAGCGTGAGTGGGTGATCGATCACAGATCGGATCTTTTCTATCTTGTCTGCAATCTGCTCGTAGCGACTGCGGATCATCTCTATGTCAAATGCCATATATCTCTATAATTTAAGTATGTGTGTGCGTTGCATATCAGTATGTGTGCGAAGCTAATGAGATTATCGCTAATCACTCTTGGCCAAGCTATGGATTGTCCAGTCGCTCTAGCAGACTATGACTCAGCTTCACGATAGTCGACTCCGTCACCAGTCCCACCAGTTCCTCATCTTTAGTAACTGGTAGACAGCCCATACTGTTTTGCCGCATGATCTGTACCGCTTCCTTCACGCTCGCGTCATGATCTACATGGATAGGGCTGCGCTGCATCAGATCACCCACAGTTGTCAGTCGCTTACTACGTGAGTGCTTCTTATCTACAAAGTACTTGAGCAGTACTCGTCCGTCAAGCATACCTATGAGCTGCCCCTTGGAGCTTTCTACAGGCGTGTGATATAGGTGATTCCAGTCCATCATGCGCGCCACTAGCTCGGGAATCTCGTCCTCTTGCACGGTAAATACGTCAGTGATCATCACTTCGCTGACACGCAGATTTTTTGTAGAGTAGGACTTGAGATCCGAGAGCTCGGGCAGCGGCCACTTGTGTACAGGTAGATCGCTGATTTGGTTCTCTGCTAGTGCACTGGTGAGGACTACACGCGCTTCATCTTCCCCAGTTTTGTTCTTCAGACTGGTATAAGCACGCAGCATCCATCGTGCCCCCGTCTGGTGATTTTCTAGTCGTTCCTGTATGATACCTAGGTAGTGATCTATATCGTCTTGATTGACACCATGAGATTTTAGGCCCTTTCGGGCAAATGGCAATAGCTCATTAAGACACAGCTCCGTGGCAGGAATCTTGTTTTCACCAAACCAGTTGAGCTCCGTATCTATACCAAATCTTGCTGATTTAATGAAATTATCTGTAGCATCGTCAAAGCTCATCAGCTTTCTCACATCAGGAATTTCCTGAGCCATGCCACACATAGCTCCGAGCCAAAATGCCGAATTGGCAATCTCATCCTGTACCGTAGGCCCTGCTGAGAACACCCGATTTTCTATTCGTAGATGTGGTTTACCATTGGGGCTGATGCCGTAGCATGGGCGATTCCAGCGATATACTGTACCGTTGTGCACCTGCAGCGCGCGCAGCTTGGGCACAAGCTTCTTCTTGATCATCTGCAGCGAGTCTTCCTCCACATCGGCACTCAGCAGCACACGGAATCGTGCGATATCCTCTCGGTAGATCTCTAGCACAGAGTCTTCTAGCCACTTCTTGCCAAAGGATACTCGAGGGCTGCGCTCTCTGAGGTGTGACTGAGCCGTCCTTGTATCCAGCGCTTGCTGAAACATCGCGATCCTGGACTCATGCCACAGCCGTCTTCCAAATACCAGCGGGCTATTAGCCGCAGCTGCCATGATAGGACCACAGAGCACCTGCGCCAGATTATACATCTGGACAAAATTGTGTTGAGACACCTGCAGATGCACCTGGAAGCTTGTATTGACCGCCTCTAGTAGAGGAGAGTCGTGTCGCAGTCTCAGCTCATCTATCCCCACTATCTTCAGCTCATAATCGCTACCGATGAGCTGCTCATTAATAGATTCCATGAGCGCCTTGTAGCGCTTCATAGGCGTGAGATTGTCTAGATGCAGATGATCCTTGCGCAAGGTAGGAAGTATACCAGTGAGTATAGGCTTGATGCCGAGATCAGCAGCATGCTTAGCGATGGTATTCATCTTGTAAGATGTCTCGCGTGCCATGGTGCTGAAGCAGTCGCCGCGCAGCTCCTGAGGTTCCAGATTGATCTCTAGATTAAATTTTGCAAGCTCCGTCTCTAGCCAGGGAAATTCCTTCATGCTCTCGATGACTTCCATCGCACGCAGTGATGGCTTGAGTGTCTTAGCATCTACGATGGTCATCTCCTGCTCCGCACCTATGCGCGTCACGTCATTGTCAAACCATTCACTGTCAAGCATATACTCCAGTGAGCTTACATCCTTGAGCAATTGCTGCACGAACAGCTGTCTGTGCTTCTTACTGGATACCTTGGTGACTTTCTGTTCTCCCATATGCTTGCTGATCATGCGATACACCTAAGGCATATCTGGTCTAGTGAGGTGATAAGTGTGATCTGTCTTTACGGATCCAATATACGCAAATACTATGCTAATCTATTCTCGTGGATACCTTGGACATATCTGACCTCGTTATCTTCAGCATGCGCTTCCTCAGACTACTTCTGCTCTTATCTCTGATACCATTCTTCTCAGGCTGCGGTGAGGAGGAAGAGATACTCTTTACGTTCACTCTCCAGGAGGAGTTCTTCCTGCCTGCAGGGCTCAATGCATTTACGCAGCATGTGTTCCTGCAGAGAGGTGCTATCAGCAACTATATGAATGTCCTGGAAGCCACCAGCTACACGGATGACGATGTCGCCGAGGTACAGCCAGGTAGAGCTCAGATGCGAGGCAGACAGGGCAATGAATTTCATGGTCATATAGATGAGTTGATCATCAGAGCTGTCAATCCTGATGATCTCACTGATAAGATTGAGATCTTCTATCAGGATCGTGTGCGGCGGGACGAAAGCGGCGACTTAGATCTATTTGGAAGTACCACAGAGGTCAAAGAATGGATGACCCGTGATGAGCTTGATCTGGAGATCATTTTTATCTTTCGTACCGTGACCTCGCAAAGCCAGGATTTACTCTTTGATCTAGAGTTTGTAGCTAAGGGCTGATAAGTAGTCCTACTTGGAGCTGATGCCAAAGTGCTTCACGAAGATCAGTTCTTTCTTAGTCAATTTGCGATATTGACCTCTGCTGATATTTTTCTTTCCTATACCAGCTATGCTCAGGCGATCTATGGACTTGACCTTGATACGCTGATCGTCCAGTACGATCATGAGAGCATGGGTCATATCACCGCGACCATTGAGCAATAGCGTATGCTCCTCATCTTGATGAGACCACTCTACTTTGGATTCGAGTTCGGTGGTTTTCCATAGATCCTGGACCTGCTGGTGCTGCTCCTCTGTAAGTGGCTTCTCTAGTAAAAATGCGGTGCTGGTGAAGAGACTCTTTTCAGGCGATTCTGCTATCTCTGTCAGGACAGGATCATTACTCAGTAGGATGAGTCCGGCGGCACTGGGTGGAAGATTGACGATAGATACTAGATCCTGATAGTCTTCTGGTAACAGAGCGTAGATACTCTTGCCTCTTCCTCTACGCAGTGATATACCACGGGGCTTATTCATGAGGACGTGTAGTACTGTCTGGCCAGGAATGATGATCCTATTGCCGTGTCGGACGACATCATCTTTCTGTAGAGGTACGGCAGGATTGGTACACGTCTCACCGTTGACACTGATCTCACCAGCTCGTATGATATCCACGACCTCTCTGCGTGTGCCCAGACCGCAGTGTGCTACATATTTGCTGAGGCGCATAAGCTAGAAGGGCGTGTCGCTATCGTCATTCATCCTGGAAGGACGAGTCTGCATCACAGCAGGATTATAGGGTATGCTGTCATCTGAGAGCATCTCGGTATCTGCATCTACAAACTTGGTCAGATGAGGGATAAATTTGAGATTGACGCTTCCCAGAGCACCGTTTCTGTGCTTCTGTATGATGATCTCCGTCTGCCCGTCAAATTCTCCTGCTGGTCCATCCTGAGAGTCATAGTACTCCGGCCTATAGAGAAAGATCACGATATCAGCATCTTGCTCTATCGCTCCTGATTCACGCAGGTCGGAGAGCATAGGCCGCTTATTAGCCGAGCGCGTCTCTACAGCACGGGATAGCTGTGATAGCGCTAGTACGGGGACATCGAGTTCTTTGGCGATACCCTTGAGCGCTCTGGATATACTGGAGATCTCTTGCTCACGGGTACCATTCTTACTATTGCTTCCTGTCATCAACTGCAGATAGTCGATGATGATCATGCCTATGTCTTTTTGCATCTTGAGACGGCGGCACTTACTGCGTAGTTCATTGATCGTAATGCCTGGGGTATCATCTACGTAGATCGGTAATCCTCCCAGCTTTTCTACACCTGCTTCTAGCTTGGGCCATTCGTGATCATCCAGCTTTCCTTTCCTGAATTTCTCAAGTGGAATCTCAGACTGCACAGATACGAGACGCTGCATGAGCTGTGAGCTGTTCATCTCTAGGGAGAAGAAGGCTACTCCGCGACCATTGAGAGCGGCATTGCGCGTGAGTCCGAGTGTAAATGAGGTCTTACCCATACCAGGACGTGCTGCGATGATGACCAGATCTGACTTTTGCCAGCCATTGGTCATCTTATCTAGGTCTATGAAGCCCGTGGTCACACCAGTGACATCATCTTCTTTCTCTGCTAGTTGATTGATTTCTTTGAGGAGCTTGTGAGCAAGATAGCCAGCATCTTTGACGCCTTTGCGGAGATTGTCTTGAGAGATATCGTAGATCAGCTTCTCAGCATCGCTTAGCACTTCAAATACATCTTTGCTGTCCTCATAGGAGTCAGCTATAGTCTGGCCGCAGCCGCGTATGAGCTCGCGATAGATATACTTCTGCTGTATGATGCGTGCATAGTACTCAGCATTGGCACTGGTACTTACCTTGTTACTGAGATATGCGAGGTAGGATATGCCACCTACTTCATCGAGCTCATTTTTCTTTCGCAGAGCCTCGCGCACTGTCAGTAGATCTACAGCTTGGCTGCTCTCATAGAGTTCTTGAGCTGCTTGAAAGATCTGTCTATGCGCTTGCTTGTAGAAGCTATCCGCGTGCAGGGTTTCGTTGATTTTAGATAGGCCGTCTTTGTCTATGAGCATAGCACCGAGGACAGCTTCTTCCATATCTACTGCTTGCGGAGGTACCCTGCCGTATTCCATGGCATCTGCTCCTGGATCTGTCTTAGATCTGAGTCGATTGCCGCTGACTGCTTTCATTGATTTTGTTCCTTCTGCCATGGAGAGTGCGTAGAGATGTTGGATATGAGATTCAAAGGTAGATATGATCCTGTGGACTCATTAAAGATCTAGCTATATATAGAAAGTCTTTATGTGTGGATAAGATTCCCTGCGTGTGGACAACTATGTGGATAAGGTGTGGATAAGCTATCCGCTCATTGTTGATTGTAACAAAAGAAGCCCGCGGCACAAGGGGCTGCAGGCTTCTAAGTTCTCTTGTGGAAAAAAACCAGAAAAAACTAGTTTTTATCAGATTTCTTCATCTTGTTGTACTCGTCTTTGACTTCCTCTACGGTACCTTCTTGGGTTTCGATTTTTCGCCTGGCCTCTTCTTGCTCGGCGAGATTGGTGACGATATCCTGCTCTGCTTTGGCGATGGCCTCTTTGGCCTTTTCTATGGTGCTGTGAAGTTTATCGTTTTCTTTTGCTAGTTTATCGAGCTCTTTCTCATAGTCGCGCAGAATCTTTTCTTGCTCTTCTACGGCAAGTGCGGCGCGAGATCGTCTCACGGTATATTCAAATTCGGTCAGCAGTTCTACGAGGCCCTCGTAAGCTTCTGGGTGATCTTCACCATTGAGATATCCATCTGCACCTAGATCTGCCCATACTACAAGCTGCGTGGTAGTGGAGAGCTGAGAAATCTTGCTGTATAGGTGAAAGCTTTGAGAACCGTGCACTTGGGATATGCGAGCATTTTCTAGGACTTTTTCGTCACTTTTCTTTACATTTTTGAGTTTGCCGTAAGTCTTGAGAAAGTCTTTCCATTGCTGGCTGACAAACTTGTCATCGCCGTCTCTCACTTCTAGGACCACAGCATTGTGCGAGCCATAGGCCATAGCCATGGTGCTCTCTGAGATACGTTGGGCATGAGCCGCTATCGTAAAGCAGGTCATAGCGATGAGTAGTAGGGGAGCTTTCATAGTAGTTGACATTTTTGTGTATTGTAACATTACGGATTTTACGATAGATATTTTGCGATTTGAGGAAGGAGACATTTGGACGAAAGTCCGCTCATACATAGAAGTACGGTCTCTCCTGTGAGTCGCTCGTCTGATAGTAGGACGCTCTGGTCGCATAATGGTGACAAAGCGCTAGAAATATTATAAGCTTGTTAACACAACTAGATTACTACCTATGAATTTACTTCGACTCGACCATGTAGTGAAAGAGTACAAAGACAAGCGAGCTGTAGATGCTGTGAGCTTTGGAGTGCGTACAGGCAAGATATTTGGCTTATTGGGACCTAATGGTGCTGGCAAGACCTCGATCATACGCATGATTACCAATATCACGAGGCCAGATGCTGGTCACATCTACTACGAGGATGAGCCTATGGAGAGACACCATATAGAGAATATTGGCTACCTGCCAGAGGAACGCGGTCTCTACAAAAAGATGAAGGTAGGCGAGCAGCTTATCTACCTAGCCCGCATCAAAGGCATGGATAAGCAATCTGCGCGTACTGCTCTGCAAGCGCAGGCAGAAAAATACGAGATCTCTGGATGGTGGGACAAGAAGATAGAGGAGCTCAGCAAGGGAATGCAGCAGAAAATCCAGTTCATAGCCACAGTGGTCCATAAGCCAAAGCTGCTCATCTTGGACGAGCCCTTCACCGGGCTAGATCCTATCAATACTAATCTCATCAAGGATGATATACGCCAGATGGCGGCTGATGGATGCACGATCATCTTTTCTACACACAGGATGGAGCAAGTGGAAGAGATCTGCGAGGATATAGTCCTCATCAGCGATGGAAAGAATATTCTGGAGGGAAGTGTAGATCAGATCAAGCAAGATCTCAAGGAGTATCGCTATACCTTCAGCTATATGGGCGAATTCAGACCTGTAAACGCCGGTGATATACTAGAGGTTAAGGCTGCAGAAGGTCATGGGACACTGCGCACCACGAGCGCTGTGGGTCCAGAATATGCGCTCAGAAAATTATTGGATGCAGGGAATATTATCAGCGGATTTGCAGAGGTGCTTCCAGGCCTCAATGAGATATTTATACGTACAGTAGAGAAAAATCCAGCACTAGTATGAACGGTAAAGTAGGACTCATCATAGCAAGAGAATATTGGACTCGTGTACGCAAGAAGACCTTCCTCATCAGTACGATTCTCACCCCACTCGCTGTCCTGGCGATCATGGTGGTCAGCGGCATGCTTAATAGTGGTGCTCTCAGCAAATCCAAGACCTATCTGGTGGTGGACGAGACGGGTATACTGGAATCCAGAATCAGACAGTCTGAGTCGAGTGCATTTGTGTTTGTAGATGGAGACATAGCGAAAGCCAGAGAGCTCTATGCTGGGGGTGGATATGAGACCATCCTGCGTGTACCGGCCATGGATATTTCTAAGCCAATAACTGATCTGGAGGTTACAATCCTGGGTAATGAGCGCCCTGGCTTTGGTGCTATGGAGACGCTCCAGGGGAGACTAGAGTCTGCCATGAAGAAATACAATTATGAGATAGCGGGTGTAGATCAGGACGCTCTAGATCAGCTAGAGAGTGATGTGGATCTCCATATTGAGCTGATGCAAGAGGGTGCAGAGGATAAGGCTCTGAGTAACTCGTCCGTGGCCATAGGCTCTGTCATAGGAGGAGCCATGGGCTTCATCATGTACATCGTGCTGATCGTCTATGGCACATTTGTGATGCGTAGCGTCATGGAGGAGAAGATCAATCGGATCGTGGAGGTGGTCATCTCGTCTGTCAAGCCCTTCCAGCTCATGCTGGGCAAGATCGTAGGAGTAGGTCTAGTGGGCCTGACGCAGATTGCCGTGTGGCTGGTGCTGATCGGTATAGGGATGACAGTAATGTCTATCTACTTTGCGCCTGAGCAGCTGCCTACAGGAGATATTACCGCTGCCATGGCCGAGGCACAAGACAGCGGCTTCTCTATGTCTGGATTTATCTCCGAGTTGGCTGAGGTGAACTGGCTGCTGATAGGATTTTGCTTTGTCGTATTCTTTTTTGGGGGATATTTTATCTATTCTTCCCTTTTTGCTGCTGTAGGCTCAGCTATAGGAGACGATATGGCAGAAGGTCAGTCTCTGACTTTTCCGATCATGCTACCTATTATCATCAGTATCATGATACTATTTCCCGCACTGGAAGATCCCAATGGTGGTATAGCAGTTTTTGGATCCATATTTCCACTTACATCTCCTATCATCATGCCTGCACGGGCGGCCTTTGATCCGCCTATGTGGCAACTGCTGGTGTCGATCGCTTTGCTGATAGCTAGCTGCGCTGGAGTCGTCTGGCTGAGCGGCAAGATCTATCGTGCTGGTATATTACTTTATGGAAAGAAACTTAGCCTTAAAAATCTCTGGCAGATCATCAGAGACTAGCCAGCCCACTACGCATCGAAGTCCATCCGCAGACTATCTGTGAGCGCGCGAGCCTGACAGGTAAGTATATAGCCTTCGCTGAGCTCGGTCTCGTCTAGTGCTAGGCAGACATCCATGTGTACTTCACCTTCAGTGAGCTTCGCTATGCAGGTGCTACAAGCGCCACTGGTACACGAGTACGGAGGTTCGTATCCTGCGTCCATCAGAGACTCTAGGACTGTGCGACCTGGGATCATCTTGATATCGATATCCTTCTTATCCAGGCGTACATATAGATCAGCATTGTCCACGATATTTCCTGTGCTGAGAGACTTGGTCACACCCTCAGCGCTGAAGTACTCACGATGGATATCGTCAGAGTCTACACCGCGGCCTTTGAGATGCAAGACAGTATTATCTATCATCTTGCCAGGACCACATACATAGTACTGCCGGTCCTCGGAGTAGCTGTAGTGCTCATCTAGGCAACCGTAGATCTTGTCACGATCTATACGTCCCGTGAGACCCTTCCAGAGACTTTCCTTCCCGCCGAGCATGCCCGAGAGTCCTTTCTTCTTGATTTTGGAAGGTTTGCTGATGGTGTGCTGCACGTAAAATTGGCCCTCATAGTCACGCGCGAGCTGGTCTAGCTCGTCCTGGAAGATGATATTCTTTTCATTGCGCGAGCCGTAGAGCAATACTATGCGACTCTTAGGCTCATGGGCTAGCAGGTGACGAGCCATAGACATGATAGGGGTGATGCCACTGCCCGCACCTATAAAGTAGTGCGTGCGACGAGCTTCTGGATCTGCCACTACCTGAAAGAGGCCATCAGGCGGAAGTACTTGAAGTGGCTGGCCCGCGACTGTCTGCTCTGTCAGCACAGGAGAGACCTTGCCGCCTGGCACCTTCTTGACAGAGAATCGGTAGAAGTTGTCCTCTGGAGCAGAAGACATGGAGTACGATCGGCGCAGTTCTTCCTCTCCAGAGTCGAGTATGACGGTTAGGTACTGGCCAGCTTTGTGCTGCATGGTGGCCACCTTATCAGAGGGTATATCTAGATAAATAGATACTGTATCTTCTGTCTCTTGCTCTATCTTGGCTATATTTAATGTGAGGATGTCACTCATCTGCTACGATTATTAGATTCGCTTTCACTAAAGAATAATGAATGCTTAGGTTCAAAGATCTGAAATATTTACTAGCCTATCTCTTGCCTCTCATAGCATGGTGGGGTTTTTCTGCTGGTGGTCTGTGGTCATTTGGCTCGGCCTACTGGGCCTTTATATTGATACCTCTCATAGAGCTGTTTGTACCAGCGAGCAAGGACAATATGTCTCAGGAAGAATATGAACGCAGAGAGCGTAGCTGGCTCTTTGATGTCTTGCTTTATCTCAATGTCCCTATCGTCTACTTCCTACTTTACATTTACCTGCAGCAGATGCAGGCTGCTCCCAGCACCCTAGAAGTTATAGGTATGACGGTAAATATGGGGGTAGTCCTCGGATCTCTTGGCATCAATGTAGCTCACGAGCTTGGCCATCGCAGCTCAGCCACCGAGCGTGGCATGGCGCTGGCGCTGCTTCTTCCCAGTGCTTACCTGCACTTCTACATAGAGCACAACCGCGGACACCACAAGTATGTCGCTACAGAGCGAGATCCAGCTACCGCCAGGAAAGGAGAGACAGTCTATGCCTTCTGGGTGCGATCTCTCTATCAGACATATATGCATGCCTGGTCTCTAGAGCGACAGCGCTTGCAGACGGGTAATGGTGGTATAAATCTGATGTGGATTTACTCTGTGATACAGATTGCCTACTGGGCTATCATTGCTATAGTCTGGTCATGGCAAGTGATGCTGCTCGCTATGGCCGCAGGTCTAGTGGGAGCTCTGCTACTGGAGTGTGTCAACTACATAGAGCACTACGGCCTACTGCGCCATAAGGTCTCAGAGCATCGCTATGAGCCCGTACAGCAGTGGCACTCTTGGAATAGCAATCACGAGCTAGGACGCATCGTTCTCTATGAGCTGGTCAGACATAGCGATCACCATATGAAATCTCAGCGGCCCTATCAGTCCCTTCGCTACATAGATCGCTCGCCCCAGCTGCCGCTCGGCTATCCTGGATCTATCTTGCTGTCTATGATTCCCGCCCTGTGGTTTAGAGTTATCCACAAGCGCATTCCTGCCACAGTGCATGCCTAGTGTTCTTATAGCTCGATCCCGACGATGCGTATATCGTGTAAGTGCATGCCTAGGAGCCATGATAGCTATTGCCATGGCTCTGCTGATATCTGGATGTAGAGCGGAAGATCATGAAAAGAAACCTACATCTGTATCTACACTGCATGGTAGTGATATCAAGTCTCTTCTTGATTATGTCTCAGATGCTGACACAGTATATGGCGAGGAGCTAGATACTTTGCCTTCCACATTGCTCCATGTGTTCTTGGCTCGGCAGGCACATATCCTGAGTGACTCTCTGTTTCACATCTGGATAGCCAAGCAGAAGCCTGAGCTGCTTGAGGATCCATCTGAGAGGAAAATGCACCTGCTGCTCTGTACAGAGCACTATGAGTACTTCCATGAGCAGCATCGATTTGACAGCTGTATACATCAATTGCACAGTCCAAGATTTGCACCAGTCACGTCTGGTGAGGATGATCTGAGTCGCTATGTTGATCAAGCATTCAGACTGAGGCAGATAGAGGACTATATCGATAATGAAGAGAAGGACAGAGCGGCACGAGCTCTCGCCGATCTAGAACTAGATCCTTCCCAGTATGGACGACTTCATCGCTGGAAAGACTGGTATCACATCAGACTAGCTGTAGATGATTCTGATCGATGTATACTCTTGTGCGAGGGATTTAGTCGTAAGTCTGGAGATCTACCATTTTGGTCTAAACGAACGACCACTCTGTTGCTTGATACTTACTACTATCTTGAGTCTGCCTATACGTCAGAGCAATTAGTGATTATTGATTCACTTCAGCAGCTGGCTCTTGCTCAAGCGACCATACCCAGGGACACAGCCCTGATCCACTACAATCAAGCATGGCATCATCGCCAGCTCGATGAGCATGAGCAATCCATTGAGCAGTTTGTCCGAGCGCGGAAGATATTCGTAGATCTTGAGCAGGCCCTGTATGTCGCCGGAGTGGATCGCGGACTTGCGCTAGCTACGCAGAGCTTGGGCCAGTACCAGAGGTCCAATGATCATGTGGTCAACTTCATGCAGCAGCTGCTAGATCATGACGTGCAGCGAGCAGAGGATGTGCGTGCCATTGATTTACTTACGGCTGTAAAGCTGGATACGTGGGGCATACTTGCAGATAATTGCACAGAGCTCTATCGCGAGTCTGGTAGATCAGAGGATAGGGCTTTCGCCCAAAAGTGCTTTGCGCTCATAGACAGCTCACTCGTGCTGCGTGACCGATATCTGGAGCCAGATGCGCGCAATTACCTGATGGGGATATACAGAGCGATGTACGGTCTGGCCATGGATGCCGTACTGGTAGATGACCCTGGACCCAAGCAAAATCAGCTTGCCTTCAGATACATCGAGCAGGCTAAGTCCAATAGGATCATCTCACGCTCGGCCATGCGGAGATGTGATGAATATGGCGTCCCAGAGGACATATGCGATAGAGAGTCTGAGCTGCTCAGTCGACTCCAGAGTCATAGTACTACGGCGTCCCACAGATACACCCTGGAGGCGAGTCTCGATAGCCTGCGATCGATCGTGCAAGTAGATCATCCAGACTACTACCGACATAGATATATCACGGACGAGCTAGATCTGCAAGATGTAAAAGAGTTCGTACAGCAACATGATCTCAGTGTAGTACAGTATCACTGGTATCGAGACCCAAAGACCTATAAGGAGACATATTGCAAACTGATCATCACACCAGATACGGTAGTCTTGTTGACTGATACCAAGGCAGATCTCAGAGCTGCTCTCCTTGCATGGCATGCTGCCATGGCAGATAATGATGATATAGCCATGGACTCTCTGGATGGAGAGCTGTCTCGTGTGCTGTGGGATGCAGCGGTACCGTATCTATCCACTGACCATGTAGTCATCATACCAGACTATCATCTCTATCGATTTCCTTTTGAACTGCTAGGATATGACTGGAGCGCACGGCGTCCTGATAGCGCTTTACTTTCTCGGCACATCATCAGCTATGCCTACAGTAGCAAGAGTATGCTCGAGCAACATCGCGATCTCGCGCCACTGGGTGATAGATACCTTGGTATGGCTTACAATGATAAGTCTAGATCTGGTCCGTCTGATCCTATGTGGGAAGAGCTACCAGGTACCTACGATGAGGTGCGCCGCTGTACAGAGCTTACTTCCAGTGCGACAGCCTACTACGGAAAGGACTGCACCCGAGACAGATTCCTCGCCAGTGCAGAAAACCATGACATACTGCATCTTGCCGTCCATGGCAACTATGAAGATGATCGAGGGTATCTGCAGTTTAGAGGAGACAGTACACAGCGGCTATACCTAGAGGAGATAGAGCGCATGGACCTGAGAGGATCACTCGTGATGCTCACGGTATGTAAAGCAGGTGATGGATCTATAGGACACTCTGAGGGGCTCTACGGCGTGACGAATGCCTTCAAGGTCGCTGGCGCGCAAAGGGTCATCTCAAGTCAATGGGATGTAAGCGATGAAGTAGCCAAGGAATTGGTCCCCTTACTTGTATCGCATTTGGCCGAAAGGCCCGTCCCAGACGCCCTCAGGCAAGCCAAGCTCGACTACCTAAAAAATGCCAAGAACAAAGCTCTCACGCATCCACAATACTGGGCTGGATTTCAAGCATTTGGGGCGAGGTAGGTCTAGTAAAAAAGCAGTAGATAGAGGCCTACGCCGCTCAGTATCATCCCCGCGATCCGCTGAGCCCACACCAGGACGGTAAATGGTACTCGATCTCGTATCCAGTGGGAAAGTAAGACCTTGAGAGTATCTGTGATGATGATGACCGCCAAGATGGTTCCCAGATAGATCCATGCCTGTCGCTCCGTGAGGTCACGTGCGATGACCTGACTTCCTGCCACGGTAAACCAAAAGATGAAGGTGAAGGGATTGACCGTGTTCACCAAGAAGCCTTTTATGAAAAATTTGCCGTGGTCCAGTGCTTTCATGTGGTAGGCCTCCTTCCTGAAGTCTTGGTACCGCCGCAGCGCGATGAATAGACCTATGAGTAAGAATATAGCCCCGCCAGCATACTGTAGCCAATTCTCCAGCGAGAATCCTCCTACTGCACTTTGCAGTGAGACCAATCCGTAGTAGGCCAGCGACATGATGATGGCATCGCTGATCCAGATACCAGCGGTCACCTCAAAGCCCGCCACACGGCCACCCTGCAGACAACTCTGGATGAGCGTGATCAGGATGGGTCCCACCATCACTGCCAGCACCAGTCCAAATCCTATGCCCTCACGTATGAGCTGAAAGTCAGTCATGTATCCACAAAGATGCTCACTGAGCAGGATTTTGATTCTGGGTATCGCAAGATCAGTCATAGCATCCGCGTGGGGCGTGCTACTTTTGCATATCACAGCAGAGAGTAAGATTATGAGTAAGATCCAGATTACATTTCCTGATGGTCGAGAGCAAGAGTATGATCAGGGAATCACAGCCATGGATATCGCCCTTGACATCAGCGAAGGCCTAGCAAGAAATGTGCTTGCCGCACGAGTCAATGATGTGGTCGTGGATGCGTCTATGCCCATACAGGATGACGCGAGTCTTGCTCTTCTGACCTGGAATGATGAGGATGGCAAGTCGACCTACTGGCATAGCTCGGCACACCTGATGGCGGAGGCTCTCGAGGCCCTCTATCCTGGAGTCAAGCTGGGTATAGGACCAGCGATAGAGACAGGGTTTTACTACGATGTGGATACGGGTGATCGCAGCATCAGCACAGATGATTTCAAGGCTATCGAAGATAAAATGCTAGAACTGGCCCGGACCAAGTCCGTCTACACTCGTAAGGATGTAAGTAAGGCAGACGCTATTGCATATTTTCAAGATAAAGGCGATGAGTACAAGCTAGAGCTTCTCGAAGGCCTAGAAGACGGCGAGATTACTTTCTACGAGCAGGGCAACTTTACGGATCTCTGCAAGGGTCCACACATTCCTCATACGGGATCTATAAAGGCTATCAAGCTACTCAAGGTGGCAGGTGCCTACTGGCGAGGTGATGAGAGTAGACCGCAGCTCACTCGTATCTACGGTGTGAGCTTCCCTAAGAAGAAAGAACTGGACGCCTATCTAGAACTGCTCGAGGAAGCTAAGAAGCGAGATCATAGGAAGCTCGGCGCTGAGCTCGAGCTCTTTATGTTTTCTGATAAGGTAGGCGCTGGACTACCCATCTGGCTCCCCAAGGGAACTGCCGTGCGCCAGCGACTAGAGGATTTCATGAAAGCAGAGCAGCTCAAGCGTGGATATCAGCCCGTCATCACTCCGCATATCGCCAAGAAAGAACTCTACGTCACATCAGGACACTATGAGAAGTACGGCGAGGACAGCTTCCAGCCGATACAGACACCGCGTGAGGGGGAAGAGTTTTTTCTGAAGCCGATGAACTGCCCTCACCACTGTGAGATCTATGGCCATCGACCAAAATCTTACAAGGAACTGCCGATCAGGATTGCGGAATTTGGAACTGTGTACAGGTATGAGCAGAGCGGAGAGCTTCACGGTCTCACACGAGTGCGTGGCTTTACACAGGATGATGCCCATATATTTTGTACGCCCGATCAAGTCAAGGAAGAATTTCTCAACGTGCTCGACCTGACGATGCACGTGGTGAAGAAACTGGGATTTGATAGTTTCACGGCGCAGATATCTCTACGCGATCCTGATAATCGTGAGAAGTATATAGGCTCAGATGAAAACTGGGAGAAAGCCGAATCCGCCATCATTGATGCCTGCGCTGAGTCTGGTATGGAGACAGTGACGGCGTATGGCGAGGCGGCCTTTTATGGTCCCAAGCTAGACTTCATGATACGCGATGCTCTCGGTCGCTCTTGGCAGCTAGGTACGATCCAGGTAGACTACAATCTTCCCGAGAGATTTGAGCTAGAGTACATCGGAGCGGACAATGAAGCTCATAGACCTGTGATGATTCATCGAGCGCCGTTTGGGTCCATGGAGAGATTTGTAGGCGTACTGATAGAGCACTGTGCGGGAAAGTTTCCGCTATGGCTTACACCAGAGCAATACACGATCCTTACCATCAGCGACAAATATGAAGACTACGCTAAGGAGCTGAAGACTACGCTTGACACCCTAGGTCTACGAGGCACCATAGATGACCGTGCAGAGACGATCGGTCGTAAGATCCGCGATGCTGAGGTAAAGAAGATTCCCTATATGCTCATCGTAGGAGAGAGCGAGGCAGAGGCACGTCAGATCTCTGTGCGCCGTCAAGGAGATGGAGATGTGGGTAAGATGAGTCCGCAGGAGTTTGCAGATCTGATCGAGCAAGAGAGCTAGTATCATTGTCCGCAAGCCTATGCACCGCTTGCGAGCCTATCCCAAGATGCACTAGCGTTAATGCAAGGTTAATGCTAGTTGATTTAGGAACTGTCCAGCATAAATAATAGAACTTTAGCTCAAGCTAAAGTCAATCCACCATGAAATCAATATTTTACAGCCTTATCCTAGTTGTAGCTATCACACATGTAGCGATAGCTCAGAAGACAACGAGTCAAGAAAAATCTTTAACCAAGGTCATTGTCATAGAGCGATCAGCTCATGGAGAAGAGGAGACACGGGTCATGGAGCCATCTGAGTCCCAAGATCCTGCTTCGCTCTCTGATATCAAAGTGACTATCGTATCTCAGCCTACTGCTGGCGAGAAAGATGTCATACAGTACAATGACGCAAATGTCGTAGAGCAAATCGATCCAGATGATATCGAGTCAGTGGATGTAATCAGAAAAGGCGACAAGAAGGAAATCTCGATCACTCTAAAACCTGGGGTTGATATGCCAGTCATAGAATTGCCAGGACGGACTCCTACTCGCACTATCAAAGCCATAGCGACGCAGGATGAGATTGAGGCCACGGTCACAGCCACAGAGATCTCAGAGGTCATACACATCACCCTTACAGAGGATGGAGACGGTCAGACTCACAGCTATACGATCGTCACCGATGGTAAGCCCTGTGATGCAGGTAATCAGCCTCAATCATCTGGCAGTTGCATGGTGAGCAGTCCGTGCTGTCTACTACAGCCAGATGAAGAATCTTCAGAGCAGCCTTATCTCGGTCTCCAGCTAAGAGAAAGAGATGGCATCCTCGAAGTCACTGAAGTCATAGAAAATAGTCCAGCCCTCACTGCTGGATTCATGGTAGGCGATATCCTGGATAAGGTCGCGCAGACAGACATCACCACGCTAGGAACTCTGACTAAGGCGATGGCTCAAGTGAGTGTCAATGACAAGCTTAAGATAAAGGTCATCCGTGATGGCAAAAAAGAGAAACTTTCGCTCGTCACGGGAACCAGGCCTGCTGAAGCCCGATCGTGCTGCGGCGGCAAATGTTGTCAGGCTAAACAAGAGATGACCTCCGTGGAAAAGCTGAAAAAAGTTATCGTCATACAGCCTGATCAGGATACGGATATTGAGTCTGGTACACCAGCAATGATCCTTACAGAGGACATCATCCAGCTGAGCACTTATCCCAATCCCGCAGTGGATCAACTCACTGTGGACTTTATGGCTCCTGCAGTGGATCAACTACGTATGCGACTCATGGATGAGTCAGGGAGAGCATCTCTAGAGATATTGGAGAGTCCTTACGAGGGTGCATTTAGCGAAAGCCTACCTGTCAAAGATCTGCCGCCAGGCATCTACTATCTCCGCATAGACTTAGATGATCAGACGATTACCAAGAAGGTCGTTATCGGTGCAGGAAAGTAGTCTCCATGACTGCTAAGTATCAGAAGTGGCTCACCGAGGAGGAGGCTCTGGCTAAGATGCAGCGATACTGCGCTTACAGTGAGCGCAGCCACAGCGATGTCCGTTCCAAACTTATAGGTCTCAAGGTATATGGGGATAAGCTAGAGCGCGTCATATCACAGCTGATAGCAGATGATTTTCTCAATGAGCAGCGATTTGCAGAAGCATATGTACGTGGCAAGTGGAAGTATAATCACTGGGGCAGGATCAAGATAAGGCAGGGCCTTTCGGCCAAAGGCGTGAGCGACTACTGCAAGCGCAAAGGGATGGAACAGATTACGGAAGAGGAATATGAGGCCAAATTAATGGAGCTCCTTGAGAAGCGTCAAACTCTAAAGCCTGGAGAAGACAAAGCCAAGACTGCCCGCTACTTACTCCAGAAAGGTTACGAAGCACCACTGGTATGGTCAATGATCAAGGAAAGTACATAACCAAGAAGTAAGAACGCTAAGAACTTATATCTTAGAGAACTTTATCTGCGCAGGAATCGCACTAGTAGCAAGCGCTGCTTGCTGCATGGATTGTGAGTCGCCCCCGGAGGGATGTACTGGCAATGGAAGAGATTGGCAAAACTGAACGAGCATAACTACAGATGAGAGCCATGGGCATAAAAAAAGCCCGCATCAGGGATGATGCAGGCTTCTGGTGGTACCTC
>JAHDBH010000255.1 GCA_020630495.1 Saprospiraceae bacterium | reverse complement strand
TGTCACTTTTGGATAGCTATTACCCTGTCATTTCGTACTTAGCTATGCCAACAAGAGAAATCTGGTTGACGGAACAGTTGTGCTTCTTGGGAGAATGCTATCAAGGATGAACCGACACCTATTATAGGATGAGATCTGCTCATTTTTGATGCATGGTATGGAACTGAGCAAGACTGGGGAAAGTCTGGAATTGATGGAGGATGTAGTCTAGGATTTATGTGGCAGATACAGTCTGGGGTCGATTGTCGATTGCTGATGACGGCTAAGGGATGTGGATCTCCAGGCCGCGTTTCGATGATATTGATTAGTGAGTAACTCAATTTCGATTGGCTCGCATTTTCCTATCTTGGCCGCCATTCGTAAAATATTGACAAAATCTTTACTCCTTCAAGTGACTTATCACAGATGATTACGTCATATTGTCACTAACCACCAAAATTGAAAGGCACGACCATGTCTGAACCTGCTCATAGTGGCTATCCAGCCGCCCTTAGACCCATTACCGCTCTACTCATTCTATTTTGCCTTAGCACTAGCACTTTAGGTGCTCAGACCGTATACAAAACAAAACACGGAGAGCGCTATCATCGCGGAGATTGTAGAATGGTAGAAACCGTCAATCACGATCTATCAAAAGCGGACGCGTGCAAAGATGGCCTGACTCCTTGCAAGATTTGCAAGCCTCCGACATGTAGTAGCTTTCTGGAAACTAGCCTCCGATCTTCCCATCAAACGTCCTCAAAGTGCGAGAGTAGACGCTGCAAAGGCTATGCAAAAACTAAGGCCCGAAGGTGTAATCGCACTACCTCAAATTGCAGTGGTTACTGCTGGCAGCACAGTTAGTGATATGAAGATAGTTAAGACTATAGTACTCATCTTAGCCACAGTGCAGCTCTTCGCTCAAGATCTCACGTTTATATCCTGGAACTTATCGGACTTTGGTAAGACCAGGGATGACGCAGAGCTTGAATTCATAGCTAATATCATTAAAGACGCCGACATCGTCGCCATTCAAGAAGTAGTCGCTAAGGATCCTGGAGGCGCACAAGCAGTCGATCGACTAGACGACATACTTGATCGTACAGGGTCTAATTGGGACTACAGAGTGAGTGATCCTACTAAAAGCAGCTCAAATTATCGAAGTGAGCGATATGCCTTCCTCTGGAAAACGAATAAAGTTCAAAGAGTAGAGCGCTATTCTCTAGTCCACGAACTCGCTTCCGAAGTAGAGAGGGAGCCTTTTCTAATGGAGTTCATCGTTGACAGTAAATTACTTCATATACTCAATTACCACGCTTGTACCCATAACTCATCTTATCCTGAGAGAACAGAGATAAGCGCCATATCCAAGTGGCTCAGCGCCCAAAAATTTGATAACGTCATATGGGCTGGTGATATGAATCTTCAGATCACAGATCTCAGTTTTGAGCCAA
>JAHDBH010000072.1 GCA_020630495.1 Saprospiraceae bacterium | reverse complement strand
GCCTACGACATTGTGATTCTGCTGGGATTTTGGACAGCGGGCATCTTTTTCCCCCCAGAGATGATACTCAATAGCGCACCGTGGATGAAGTACGTACAGCCATTTCTGGGCATCGTGGAAAACATGCGCAATATCAGCATGTACGGCACGGGTATCAACTGGGACTACTACTGGATCAATAGTGCGGCGGCGCTAATCATACTGGCCGCTGGCTTGGCAGTGTTTTTTGGGGCTAGTCACAAAGTACTAGAAAGACTATAGCTATGGCAGAGCACAAGGACATCATCGTACGGCTCGAAAATGTCGCCAAGACTTACAAGCAAGTGGATAAGTCCAAGGCAAATATCCGTAGTCTCATCACCAATCCCTTTCGCCCCAGTCCAGACAGCTTTCTAGCCCTCCAGGACATCAATCTAGAGATAGAGCGCGGCGAGATATTTGGCATACTGGGGCACAATGGCAGCGGCAAGTCCACTCTGCTCAATATCATCATCGGCGCCATGCGCCCTGATAAAGGCGGCAAGGTATACACCGAAGGGCGCATCCTCAAGCTAAGCCTTGGCATGGGCTTTGACCCAAATCTCAGCGGACGCGAGAATATCTACGTAAACGGCTCCGTAATAGGTCTGACCTTCAAAGAAATCGGCGAGAGATTTGAGGACATCGTCAAATTTAGCGGTCTAGAAAACTTCATCGACAATCCAGTGAAGTCGTATTCCCGAGGTATGAAAAGTCGCTTGATGTTTAGTATAGCCATCTATGCAGAAGCGGATCTTTTCTTGATGGATGAGTTTTTTGGTGGTGTGGGTGATATCGAGTTTAAGCGAAAAAGCGAGCAAGTCTTCCAAAAAACCTTCCTCAAAGGCCGTACGATCATCATCGTGAGTCATAGCCTGGCCGTCATCAAGCAGCACTGCGACCGCGTGATGATCCTGGATCACGGTAAGATGGTGGCGATGGGAGGTGCCGAGGAGATGGTGGAGAGATATCAGGGGATGTATGAGTAGTGGGGAGGTAAGAATATTACTTACTGGCTGCAATGGGCTCGTGGGATCAGGCATCATGCATGGCATGATACGTAGAGGCGAAAATATCCATGGCCTCTTTCACAATCATCGTCAACGGATAGACTACTATGGATGGAAGGCGGACATCTGCTCGCCTTGCGATCTCACGGATAGAAGTGCTCTGAAAGCTGTAATCGAGCCATATAGACCCACCGTGATCATACATTGTGCTGAACCATATAGTCATCCGCAAGCAGATGGCAATAACTCAGCTGCAATGAGAAGCGTGGCCGTAATGTATAATATCCTGACTACAGCTGCAGAATCTGGTGTCCAGCAGTTTTTGCATATGAGCAGCTCTATGGTTTACGATCACAGCTCCGTCATATCTGAGAAGAGCAACCTATCGCCCATCAGTGCCAAGGGAAAGGTCAAGCGCATGGAAGAACTACTATGCGAGCTCTTTGCAGATCGATTCCGCAGACTTGCCTATCTCAGACTATTCAGGATGTATGCAGTACATGATCAGTCAGATCGACTGCTAAGTTCCCTATTATCGCAGAGCACATCAGATGAGATTATCACAATCAGTAGCGCACCTACTTATAGATCATACGTACACGTAGATGATTTAGTGGAATTACTTTCTCAGATGCTCTCATCTGATAAGCCGTGGAATATCTGCTATAATGTAGCTTCCCCGCAAGTACACACAGCATATGACGTGTCGCAGCTTATCAGCACCCTCATGAGCGACTCTGAGTTCTGCATATCTTACGACTCACAATTTACTACACCAGCAGATCGAGAATATTTTCGTGTTGATAATACTCTTGTCGAAAGAGATTTTGGGTGGCGCCCGAGCATATCACTTGCCGATGGACTCACTAGATTAGCTCAAGCTTATAAAAAGGCTCCATGGTAGAGGCACATCAGCAATCAGTGGACGTAATCATTCCTATCTATAATAATGAGGACACTATTCACAGCTTACTCTATAGACTTGGTCACGCTCTGGATAAATCAACTTACGATGTAAGATATATCATGATCGATGATTGCGGCCAGGATAACTCAATCGATATGATGCTTGAGCTATCCTCTCACAGAAGAGATCTGACTGTGGTGAAGAATACTAAAAATATCGGTCAGCAAAGAAGCATCATCAAAGGAATGTCTGAGTCTACTGGAGATGTGATAGTGGTTCTAGATGGTGACCTACAAGATGACCCAGTATATCTCGCTGAGATGATACCTATGCTAAAGAAGTCAGATTCTTGCTTTGCCAAAAGATCTAGCAGCTACCAATCACGATGGCGCATGGTCACCTCGATTATCTTTAAATCGCTGATCCGATCTGTATCACGCTTGCACTACCGCGCGGGTTGCTATTATTGCTGTAGCAGAAAGGTAATAAATAGATTGCTTAGAGTACCAACGTCCTCCGTCTACTCCTCGTACATGGTGGCGCATCATAGCGATTCTATTTCCTATGTAGATGTACATAGACATACAAGTGAAGGTGCTAGTGGATACAACTTGCGGTCGAGGATAAGATCTGGTCTTGCAGCATTCAGATGCTGTATAGAGCTCAATCAAAATAAGCGATGATCGTTGCAATCATAGTCACAAGCGTCATATGTCTCGGCGTAGGAGTCATATATTGGCGACTATCCATACCTGTCTATTATGGTAATCCTGATGAGGGCTATCTGTGGTATGGCGTATTGCGCACCAGAGAAGGCAAAGTCCCGATCCGTGATTTTAGGGCTTACGATCCAGGTAGGTATTATCTATTAGCGTGGCTCGGGGCTATTCTTGGAGATAATATCAGGTCCATCCGCAATATGTCCCTAGGCATCTATCTAGTGCTGTTATTACCTTGTCTCTGGATCCATTACAGCTTACAGCATGATCTTGTGAGCACTTCGATACTAGCTCTACTGCTCATGATATTTTCATATCCTCATTACAAGGCCATTGACACCATCATACCATCTATTATCACAGCGTGTATCGCACTGGCTCTTAATCTTGATACTGCTCAGCTGTATGTCCTTGCAGGAGCGATAGTAGGTGCTTCTTGTGTGATAGGATTCAATCATCTACTGTACTCGGCGATAGCGGTAGGCTTGACTTTCACATTATCACTCATCACCGATCCACAGAGCTTATCAAGTTACATGTGGTTTATAGCTGGAGGGCTACTAGGACTGGTGCCGATGATGTTATTCTTGAGCCGCAAGGGTGTCGCATCAGCTTATTACCTACGCAAGATCAGACGTGTGCTGGACCGCGGCACTACCAATTTAAAGATCGAGCTACCTCTGCCCTGGAAAAGACCTGATCGAAAGCTCACCCAGAGCCAAAAGATCGACTACTACACACTTGGCTTAGCGATGGTGAGCCTACCTCTGTTATACATCACTCTGATAGTCCATGGTCTCTATGGAGGTCATGTCTCACTTACGATGGTAGCATCTGCTGCGGGAGTGGGTTATTTTAATCACTTCTATAGTAGAGCAGATACTCTGCACTTGCAGTTAAGTGTCGTGCCCTTGCTCTGGTGCGTCTCGGCTCTGGAAAGTAAGAGTTTGCTGTACGTGATAATGATAGCAGTCATGGTTTTCTTAGTGTACCAGATCGCATTGCGCCTACTCATAAAGGAATACAAAACCCATAGACTAGGTGAAAAATCCACGATACTACCATTTCCCCACGCGCAGGTGTGGGTCAGCGCTGGCACTGCTAGATTCTACTCAGCGCTAGATCTGTACATCCGCGAGAGCGCCATATCTCGTGATCGCATATACTGCGCACCTATCCTGCCGCATCTCTTACCTCTGATGAGAATTACAAGCCCCGTATATGATACCTTTCCTGTGTATCCAGGCTCCAAGGGTCAACAAGAAGAGATGATCACGCAGCTGAAGCGTGAGCGGGTTCAACTAGTAATTATCAGGCTGATAGGTATAGACTTCCGAGAAGATCTCAAGTTTCACAATAGCTACCCTCTGGTGTGGAAATACCTTCAAGAACACTATACCGTCCATCGTCCTGATTTTCTACCAAAACAATATAGAATCTTTAAAGCGCTAGATCTATGAGTGTCATCCCTTCACAGATCAGGTATCATAACAACATCCAGCTAGAGTATTTTGGCGAGGAGATAAAGCCCACTATGATTCCTGTAGATAGCCCCTATGTAAGAAATCACATAGACAAGTGCATACAGTTGACCGGCTTAGACAAGTCTGAGCGGATCATGGAAGTCGGGTGCGGTATGGGCAAGTTTACGCTTCCACTCGTGGGACGAGGATATACGATTATCGGTCTTGACCTATCTCCATTCCTCTTACAAAAGCTTCTAGAGTACAATAACAACCGCTTCCGCATACCGCTCCTTGCCTGCGATGTCCTCGACATGCCAGAGGACTTCCAGGGGCAACTGGATACTGTCCTAGGATTCTTCACACTCCATCATATGCATGCCCCGGATATCGTGTTTACCTCATTGTACAGGCAGTGTCGTCCTGGAGGACGCGTCGTATTTATAGAACCCAATCCGCTTAATCCCTTATACTACCTACAAATAATGTTCAGTAAAGGAATGGAGTGGCAGGCCGAAAAAAACATATTACTGCTCACTCCAAGAAAGTTAAAAAAAGCGGCAGCACTAGCAGGGTTTCAATCAGTCGTGATAAAAAGGTATGGAGCCTTTCCGCCAGTGCTGTTTAAATATCCCTTATTTCAAAAAATAGAACGCATTATAGAAAGAATACCATTTTTCAAACCGTTCTTGCCCTTCCAATATATAGAACTGAGGAAATCCCAGACCGTCTCATGAAGCTATATCTCTTCTATAAGTCGCTGCGTGATACGATACCAGTCCTTGAAGCTTCAAGCATAGATACGGTCATCATAGATTGGGAACATATCGGTAAACATCATCGCCAGCTCGACTACGATACAGAAATCAATCATCAAGATGTCAATGATCTACGCGCTCTGCGCGAGCGATACTCAGGCACTATCGTCTGTAGGATCAATGGATTTCCGCACTTCAGCGCAGACGAGATTCGCCTTGCCATTGACAACGGCGCTGATATCATATTGCTACCTATGGTCAAGGGGCCAGATCATATGGAACAGGCCTTAGCAGTCATAAATAATCATGCAAAGTTGGCCATCATGATAGAAACTCAAGAGGCTGTGAATCGACTGGATGAGCTCATGGCGCTATCGCCATATTTTAGTTACTTTGGACTGAATGACTATGCCATCAGTGCAGGTCACCCACATTTATTTACAGCACTTGCTCAAGATGTCATAGAAAAGGTAGCGCAGCGACTGTCGAATCTCTCATTTGGTTTTGGCGGTCTCACACACCCGGCTTTAGGAGAGCCTATACCAAGTTATCTCTTACTTGCAGAAATGCTGCGCTTGCAGTGCGATTTCACGTTCCTGAGGAGATCGTTTTATAGAGATCTGAAAACATTTAGCCCTCACCAGATAGAGTCAGCTATACAGCAACATATAGAAAAAATTACTAGTGCACCTAGCGAGCTCCTAAGCACTTATCGACGACAACTAAAGGTTCACATTGACAAGATCTGAATTCATATCCCATTTACTGTCACACGGTGATATATATACGAGTGAGGTAGCTGAATATTACCGTACTGAAGGATCAAAAGGTGAAATATCCTATCCGTCAGACGCACATGAGTTTAATCAGGAAATCGAATCTAGCTCCTTCTGGTACCGCCATAGGAACTTAGTCATCCATGAGCTTACCTCGATGCACGACGATCCTTGGATATTAGATGTAGGTGGTGGGAACGGACATATCAGCGACCATCTCCATCGATCAGGAAAATCAACTGTACTAGTAGAACCGATGGCTCAAGGTGCATACTTTGCGATTCAGCGAGGCAACTTTCCAGTCATACAGTCGACCTTGTCTGAGCTTAGGTCTGCAGAGGGGGCAGTCCCAGCTGTAGGCTTATTCGATGTGATCGAGCATATAGAAGATGATGGAGCCATGCTCGAGCAAGCGTATCGTCATATACGTCCTGGTGGTCATATATATATCACGGTGCCTGCTACGCCTGCTCTTTTCAGTGCATTTGATGAGTCAGTCGGCCACTATCGAAGGTATGCGGATACATCGCTTATAAATCTCCTTACGGATACAGGTTTCTCTATCGATTATAGCAGCTACTTCTTCAGGTCACTAGTGATACCAGCTTATATCTCGCGCAAGCTCCTGAAGCGCGGAAGCTCCAGATCTGGAAAGAAATCCGCGCACTCAGGGCTACTTTCCCAGGTCATAAGTCAATCTCTACCCGCCGAATTGAAAGCAATCTCACAAAGAAGATCTTTAAGATATGGCACCAGTCTGGCAATCGTAGCGACCAAGCATTAACATATCAGGTCATAGTCATATGGTTAATTTTGCCATATGACAATCCCCATCTTCATCATCAACTGGAATGGCTATCAAGATACCGTAGAGTGTATCTCGAGCCTCAAGATGATGAGCGATCAGTCTTATCATGTGCACCTACTGGACAATGGATCTGATCATCAGGAAGGCGAGCGCCTGAGGACGCTGTACGCAGACGATGACCTGGTCACGGTAACCGTAAATGCAGAGAATCTTGGCTATACGGACGGTACTTTGCTCCAGTGGTCGCAGATAGCAGACACCACAGATAGCGACTATATAGCCCTGCTCAATAATGATACCGAAGTACATCCAGGCTGGTTGACGGAGATGAGGGCTTTCGCCCAAAAGTCAAAGGCTGATGTCATATCATCGTGCCTAGTAGACTATGCTGATCGAAGTATATTAGATAACACTGGTCATTTCCTGCTCAGCACAGGTGAGATCATGCCAGCAGCCCATGGAGAGCCCGTCGCAGATCATCAGGTAAGCGAAGAAAACTGGGGGGCCTGCGCAGCGGCATGCTTCTACTCTACTGCTATGCTGAGAGACATAGGATTTTTTGATCCGTTCTTTGATACAGGATATGAGGACGCAGAGCTAGGACTACGAGCCAGACTCACAGGACATGTTTGCCTCTATTGCCCAGAAGCGATCGTCTATCACAAAGGTGGAGCCAGCCTGGACAAAGTCATGAATGATGGGTACAAGCAGAAGATTCAGATCGACATATTTTACAGTTATATGAAGCTCATGCCTATGAGTTTCATCCTGCTCAATGCGCCCTTCTTCCTCTTTAAGCATATGGCGGTAGCCGTCGTGAATCTCATCTTTCTGCGCACTACATTCTTGAAGAACAGCGTCAAGTCATTCCTGGCTATACACGGCAAGCATCGTGCTACGCTCAAGCAGGCGCGTCGCAACTTTCACTCGCAGCATCAGGTCAAGTCTTGGCTGTACATCGCCAAGCATTCCGTGTTTTTCCTTTGGCTGGATGTGAAGAGGTTCTGGACATTGATGATCATGGATAGGAAGAGTAAATTTGACTAGATGGGTCATCTAGCCAATGCATGGAACTTGCTATCAAGCCGTGAGAGCTATCGGATACTATGGAGAGCCCTACGCGAGGAGCCCTGGCAATTGATCCTGCTCAATCTCTATGCACGTCTCAGCGGCAACAAGCATTCGCGCATTGAGCTGGCCGAAAAGCTTTACTACCCTAGCGCCATTCGCCAAGAGAAACGCGAGACCAGAAAACTTCTACGCAGATGGACTGCAGCTGCATCAGATCAGCTACGTGTCAGGGTGATACACATTTGCCGGAAGGCTGATCCAGACACTCTACTAGGTTTGCTAGATCCCACGGAGAGAGCCATATGTAGCTATCAGCATGTACCGTTGCAGTCCGATGGTGTCGATATAGGGGCTGCCTTTCGGCAAAATGCTGCTGATAGAGTAAATCAGTCCAATAGCCCACAGCTTAGTCTACTCGTCCATCACGATGTGCGGCTACGGCGAGGATGCATAGCGCTACTCGCTGAGACACTCGGCAAAGAAGGTCATGCTGTCGTGCTATACGGAAACCACGATTACCTGCGCCAAGATCAACGCACTCTACCCCAGTATAAGACTAGTTGGGATCCATTTCTCGTCAGACACCAAAACTACCTTGGCTCACTACTCTGTCTGACGGAGCTGGCAGTGAATGCGCTGTCGCAGACACTTACAGGGACACATAGCGCCTATACACTGGGACTAGAGCTCGACAAGGCCAATGTATCTATCCAAGGTATACCAGATATACTCTATCATGATCTGAGTCCTGCTGACACTCTCTATCCACAACAGCCATGGGAGCTTGCTCGCCTAAAATCTATCTTGCAACAGCAGTCTATACGCAGCGAGATCCATGCCACCTCATACGTAGGAGTCCTAGATATCCACTATATGGCAGATAGCAATCCCAGTGTGGAAATCATCATACCCTATCGAGATCATCCAGAGCTCTTGCGGACCTGCGTAGAATCTCTGCTGGATCATACACGCTATGAAAACTACAAGCTATGTCTTGTAGATAATGACAGCTCAGATGCAACGGTCATAGAGTATGCAAATCATCTCGTAACTAGCTCACATAGCGTACGTTACCTCCATTTCCCAGGCGAGTTCAACTACAGCGCCATCAACAATCATGCAGTCCATAGCAGCACAGCAGATTATGTCCTCTTCCTTAATAATGACACGGAAGTCACCCACAGTGGCTGGCTATGTAGCATGATAGCAATCGCCCTACAGAGGGATGTAGGTACCGTAGGAGCCAAGCTCCTCTATCCTGACCGCAGCATCCAGCATGCGGGCGTGGAGCTCGGTATCGGCGCTGGCGCAGGGCATGTATTTCTAGGCTACCCTGAGGATCATCCTGGCTACATGCATCGTCTCCTCTGTCATCAGAGCTATCCTGCTGTGACAGGCGCTTGTATGCTCACATCAAAAGAATTGTTCATATCTTTGGGAGGATTTGACGAAGAAAATTTTAAGGTGGATTACAACGATGTAGACTACTGTCTACGACTAAGAAAAAAGGGACTGCGTAACGTATGGTGTAAGGATGCGGTATTGATGCATTATGAGAGTCGTAGTCGTGGGCGGGGTGGTGAGAAAATTCAAGGTAATTCGTCATTGTCAAAGCACCTTGCTAAAAACCAAATAATAAACGCCAGAGCGATTCCTTATTGCAAATGACAATTCTATGGAAGATGATCGCATACATGGCAGAGTGCTTAATTGGCATAAGAAGATACTGTCTGGATACGCATATAGGAAGGACACGACTGATCCCGTCAGTTTAGAGATATATGGCGATGAAATTCATCTTGGGACTGTAACCGCAGATAAGTTTTACCGAATTGCCAAAGAGCGCAGCATTCATCCAACTGGTCAATGCTACTGGAAATTTGACGCTAAATCACTAGACGTTACTCAATATCAGAAAATGTCTGCTAGGTGCTTTCGAACAGGTGAATTACTTGGAGCGCAGCGAATTGATATACATCGAGAAATATTCTTTTACCAGCATATACCTAAGACTGGAGGCACGTCAATAAGATCGCATCTCGAAGGTGCCTTGCCAGAAGGGGCGCTATGGCCTTCATCGAAAGTACTGAAGGAAAAATTTAATGGAAAATATCCAACAGGACAGGAAATAGAAGATCACCACGATGAATGGATAGATGAATCAGTTAAGATAGTATTCGCTCATGTTAATTATAACACGATACGTAGGCTTCCGCTTGATTACAAGATTATAACAACTTTGCGCGAGCCAGTCGAGCGTAGTATATCGCATCTTAATCACTTTATCAAACACCGTAATGACGTAAACGAAGAAGCTCTTATTGATGGCGAGTTCAGTCCAGAAATCGTAGCAGCTATCTCCAATCTCCAACATCGCATGATGAATATAGTGGAGCATGAGATGTATGATGAAATCGCGTCAAGATATGACTTTATCGGTTTCTTCACAGATATTCAGCGCTGCACAGACTATATACTTAATCGATTAGGAATAAGAGCATCGTCTATTGGACATCTGAATAAGAGTGTATACAAGTTAAACCAGTCAGACCGACTGGATTCAATCAAATCATATTTGCTTCAGATCAATCAGAAAGACCTGAATCTTACCGATGGTATCCGCCAGATTCATAGTATTACCTTATGAAAAAATGTCTTGTCGTTATACTAAGTTTTAATTCGGCGGATGAAGTTAATAAACTGTCAGAGTCCATCTGCCAGCAAGAATACCCCCCGGGTTTTCGCATACTCATTATCGACAGTAGCACAAGTCAAACCGAACGTGATCGTATTGCGGTCAATGAAAAGATTACATTGTGGACCATCGAGAATAGTGAGTTTAGCCATGGAGGTACTCGGCAGCAAGCTGTGGAATATGCTATATCAAAAGGTATAGAGCTATGCGCTTTCATCGTTCAGGATGCTTTGCCAGTAGATAACGAATGGCTTCTGCAATTGACCGCCCCTTTCGATTTAGATTCCAAGGTTGCTTGCGTATTCGGTAAGCAAGTCCCCTATGAAAATCATAATCCTCTTGCCAAAGCGTGGGTTGAGACCACTTTCCACAATATATCACCAGATGACACGGTGAGATGGCATACGGCCAATTGTGATGAGGTTGGCCGCAATTTTAATAGTAACGTGAACGCCGCTTACAGATGTCATTTTTTCAAGACTAAGCAAATAGAATTTCCACAAATAGGCTACTCAGAAGATCAGAAAATTGCTAGTCTAATTCTAAACTCTGGACTAATCAAGATCTACAATCCTGATGCCGCAGTATACCATTCTCACAACCTTGCGACCCCTATATCTCAGTTTCAGAGATTTTTCGACGACTTCAGTGGTTTGCTCAAGTCTGTCGGATCATGTGGTATAAGCACTACCCTGTATGAATTACCCAAAAATATACGGCAAGAAACAGAACTCAACCAAGAATATATAAATACGCAAGACGGAATCTCTACCATAGAAAAATGGTCATGGAAGCGTCGCGCTAAGAAAATGGCTAGGGCAAAATATCTAGCGCTCTACTTGGCCATCAATTATGACAACAACGTAGATGCCTCTGAATATAGATTGCTATCACGTGATGGCATGAGAAAAGATCTGATGAGAAATGAGCTCAGCCCTTTACAGAAAGTGAGCTTAAAACTTCTCATCCTTAAGAGAATTTTCACCTTCGGTCGGAAAGGCTTTATTAAAGGCTTAAATGAAAATAAGCCTGTTGAGCAAGCATCCATTACCACGACTACCGTACACCAACAAGACAGTGCTATCACTGAGCAGCGTCCGAAATACGAACTGACTCCCAGTATCTATCCTTTACCATATTTCTACGACTTTATTCTGCAGTGGGACAATACAAGATATGAGCAAAAGCCACTGAAAAAAACTGAAAAATTACGAATCAATTGGATAGTTCCTGACTTGAGTATGGGAAGTGGTGGCCATCTCAATATCTTCAGAGTGGTACAAGGACTTATGGCTAGAGGCCATGAGTGCTCTGTCTATATCATGCCCATGCTACATCCTATAAGTATAGAGGAGAAGCGAACATTGATAAAAGAGCATTACATCGATCTTGATTGCCCTATTGAAATTCTCAATGAGAG
>JAHDBH010000071.1 GCA_020630495.1 Saprospiraceae bacterium | reverse complement strand
CTACATATTAGCTATGATCTCATCGCCAAATTCTGAGCACTTGAGCAGTGTAGCACCATCCATCAATCTCTCAAAATCATAAGTGACGCGCTTCTTAGCGATGGCGCCTTCGATTCCTTTCTGGATCAGATCTCCAGCCTCTTCCCAGCCGAGATAATCCATCATCATCACACCACTGAGTATGACTGAGCTTGGATTTACCTTATCGAGTCCAGCATATTTTGGTGCTGTACCATGAGTTGCCTCAAAGATCGCGCATCCCGTCTGGTAGTTTATATTGGCTCCTGGAGCGATACCTATGCCTCCCACCATGGCAGCGAGAGCATCTGAGACGTAGTCACCATTGAGATTGAGCGTAGCGATGACATCATACTCTGCGGGTCGAAGAAGTATCTGCTGCAGGAATGCATCGGCTATCACATCCTTAATCAGTAGAGCGCCGCCGTCCAGTGCTTTTTTCTGAGCCGCATTAGCGGCATCTGCGCCTTGATTCGCTTTGATCTCGTCATATTGCCTCCAAGTCCACACACGATCACCGTACTCGCGCTCGGCGAGCTCATAACCCCACTCCTTAAATTTGCCCTCGGTGAATTTCATGATATTACCCTTGTGTACGAGGGTGACGCTAGTATACTTTTTCGCGAAAGCGTACTCTATAGCAGACCTCACCAGACGCTCCGTCCCCTCTACGCTCACTGGCTTGATACCTAGCGATACGGTGTCAGGGAATCTGATCTGATTCACACCCATCTCATCTTGAAGAAATGAGAGCAACTTGTCCCGCTGAGGCGTACCGTGATCATACTCGATTCCCGCATAGATGTCTTCTGTATTCTCTCTGTAGATCACCATGTCCACCTTCCCTGGATCCTTCACTGGACTAGGGACACCCTGATACCATCGCACAGGACGTACGCAGGCGTAGAGATCGAGTTTTTGGCGCAGAGCGACATTAAGCGAACGAATTCCACCACCCACTGGAGTCGTGAGAGGACCCTTGATAGCCACCTTATAATCAGCGATTTTATCTAGCGTCTCCTGAGGAAGCCACTCACCAGTATTATCCATGGCTTTCTGGCCAGCATATACTTCGTGCCACTCGATTTTCTTCTTTCCGCCATAGGCCTTTTCTACCGCAGCATCCAGCACGCGCTGCGCCGCTGCCCAGATGTCGGGCCCTATCCCATCACCCTCTATAAATGGTATGATCGGGTGATCTCCTACATGGAGCTTCTCGTTCTCTATGGTAATCTTCGTTCCAGCCATGATATAGTTTTAAATTACGTGGCGACAAATGTACTATCTCTGATTTCTATCTTGGCTATCCGCGGCGTGACAGTCGTACGAGGTTTTCGTCCTGAGGGTAGATGCGTCTTCTAGACTCTAGCGGGTGGAAGGCACTCTAGTGCAAATGCGTGCTCCTAGAAACCTCCTAAGACTCCATATCGTACACATTATGCATAACTTTAATGTCTGATGAACGAACACCTAGATCCAGAAGGACAAAACTGGTCACAGCAGGAACAACTGATCGAGACCACGCTCAGACCTCAAAGCCTGGACGACTTTAAGGGTCAATCGCAGATCGTAGAAAATCTTGGTGTCTTCATCCAGGCTGCAAGATTGCGCACAGAGGCCCTTGACCACGTACTCCTGCACGGACCTCCGGGACTGGGTAAGACTACGCTATCGCATATCATTGCTACGGAGATGGGTGCACAGATGCGCATGACCTCTGGCCCGGTCATAGAAAAGCCTGGAGACCTCGCAGGTCTCCTGACCAATCTCCAAGAAGGTGACGTACTGTTCATCGATGAGATCCATCGGCTCAATAATGTGGTCGAAGAATACCTCTATAGCGCCATGGAAGACTACAAGATTGACATCATGATTGATAGTGGCCCCAGCGCACGATCCATACAGCTGAGTCTCAATCCATTTACTCTGGTAGGGGCGACTACTCGCATGGGCCTACTCACTGCGCCCATGCGAGCACGATTTGGGATTACATTTCTCCTTGACTACTACGATCATGCTACGCTGAGCAATATCGTAAAGCGCTCCGCTGAGATCCTCGATATCGAAATAGACGATGCAGGTGCAGAGGAGATATCAAGACGCAGCCGCGGCACCCCGCGTATCGCCAATGCTCTCCTGAGACGCGTACGTGATTTCGCTCAGATCAAGGGTAACGGTAAAATCGATATCGAAATAGCTCGCTACGGACTAGAAGCTCTCCACGTGGATGACTCTGGTCTAGATGAAATGGACAATCGCATCCTTACTACCATCATCGAAAAATTTAATGGCGGTCCCGTAGGTCTTACCACCATCGCTACCGCGGTAGGTGAAGAAGCTGGAACGGTAGAGGAAGTCCACGAGCCATTCCTCATCATGCAAGGCTATATCCAGCGCACACCACGCGGCCGAGAAGCTACACCGCGAGCGTACAAGCACCTGGGGATTCCGATGACAGGGAAGACGCCGGATTTGTTTGGCTAGATCACTGCTGTGCCACTTATGCAAGAGACTATAATTGTCACTTTACTGTAAAGTGTTTTACTATATAATATCACATATTCTTGCTTGCCCTCATATCATACGTATTATTCCCGAACAACAAGCGCAATATTCTTCTCACATTCACCTCAACCCTTGCCAAGCTCATCTAGTCCTTTCTATCCCTTCCATGCCCGCTCACAGCGCAGCTGCCGACAATCAGGACTCAGAACCCACAGCACGTGCTTTACTCTATTAATCACTGCGGCATCTGATAGCAGAGATCCATGTGATACTGAACTTACAATTTACTGTAAATTGTATTCATTATTACCTACAACTCGACCCAGGCTCAGCTCCCTTTCTCCTCATCGGACTCCCCTACTCCAGCAACCCACCTTACAATAGACATTTCATTGGAAACCATATAAATATCCATACCTCAGTTCCACGTGACCACATGACAGATCACCAACTGCCTAAAAATCTATCTTTACTGCCTATGCCTGCACCAGATTATAGCACCTTCACAGCCCGCTGACTATGACAACCCTAGACCAACTCTGGCCTTGGTATGTGGCCGGTCCACTTATAGCTATGGTGATGCTGAGCCTAGTTTATCTAGGAAAGAGCTTTGGGCTATCTCAGAATCTTCAGACCATGTGCAGCCTAGGTGGTGCGGCACGATGGAGTGACTACTTTAAGATAGAGCGTAGCTCACGATGGTGGAATCTTGTATTTGCCTTTGGTATATTGGCAGGTGCTACACTCGCCAGCGAATTCATCGGTTTGCCCACCGTCATTGATCTCTCACCTTCTACAGCTTCTTCTCTCGCAGGAGCGGGTATATCCCCTGGTGATGGACTGATGCCTGAGGAGCTATTTGGACGAAAGTCCTGGCAGTCTCCCCTGACTATGCTCTTGCTTTTGGGCGGGGGACTACTCATAGGGTTTGGAGCGCGCTATGCTGGAGGATGCACCTCTGGGCATGCTATCATGGGTCTGAGCAATCTGCAGTGGCCAAGCTTGGTGGCTGTGATCGGATTTTTCATAGGTGGCTTGATCGTCACACATCTTGTCCTACCCAGTCTATTACCCATCATCTCAGATGCTGCGCTATGAGGATAAGTCTTTACTTTCTTCTAGGTCTAGTCTTCGGTGTGGTACTACTTCAGTCACAAGTCGTATCCTGGTATCGTATTTACGAGATGTTTCGGTTTGAGGCATTCCACATGTACGGTGTGATAGGTAGTGCTGTGATCGTAGGAGTCCTGGGTCTGCAATTGATGAAACGCAGCCAGATGAGGGATGCTGACGGTGAACCCATTGCACTAGCAGACAAGGCTCCTAGCATCCCACGCTATCTCGTAGGTGGAATCATCTTTGGCCTAGGCTGGGGGCTGGTGGGTGCATGTCCAGGTCCCATCTTTGCACTGCTTGGTGCAGGATATAGTACCTTGCTGCTCGTGCTGATCGGCGCACTCGGTGGTACTCTGCTCTACGGTGTGCTGCGTGATAGACTGCCCCACTGATCTATGAAGTACCTACCTAGCATCGACTGGATCCAGTCCTATCGCCTATCAGATCTCAGAGGAGATGTGGTCGCTGGTATTACAGTTGCCGTGCTACTGATACCACAGGGCATGGCCTATTCAATGCTTGCTGGGATACCCCCAGTCTATGGACTCTATGCTGTGACGATACCACTACTTCTATACGGCCTGCTCGGCACATCTCGGCAGCTCGCTGTGGGGCCCGTAGCTATGGTGGCGCTCCTGATAGCGAGTGGTCTGGAAGGCCTGGCTGATCCAGGATCAGTGGAGTACGTGCAGCTTGCCATATTGCTGGCATTGCTCGTAGGCATCATGCAGCTCGTCATGGGCCTCACGGGAATGGGCTACTTGGTCAATTTCCTAGCGCACCCCGTGGTAGCGGGCTTTACCAGTGCGGTTGCTATCATCATAGCTGTCAGTCAAATGCGCCTTTTGCTGGGTATCGATATTAATAGAGGCGGGGTGATAGATACGCTGACAGCACTTCTGAGAAACATAGCCAGCCTTCACTTACCTACCACTCTACTTGGTTTGTCAGCCCTAGTTATCCTGATCATTGGGAGACGCATGAGCTCATTGATTCCTACTCCACTGATCTTGATGGTGCTGAGCGTGCTAGCTGTCCGACTCTTGGAGCTAGACATTGCAGGAGTCAAAATCATCCGAGACATACCATCTGGCATGCCATCTTTTAGCCTGCCGCACTGGGAAAGCACCTCTGTACGAGATTTGCTCCCTATGGCTTTGACGATCGCGCTAGTGGGATTCATGGAGTCGATCGCTGTCGCGCAAAAACTACAAGGTAGACACAAAGACTACAACATCGATTCTAGTCAAGAACTACGAGCTCTGGGCTTCGCTAACCTAGTAGGTAGCTTTTTCCAATCGTTCCCTGTCACAGGAGGTTTTAGCCGATCGGCGGTGAATGATGAGGCAGGAGCTCGTACAGGGCTGGCCAGCATCATCTCGTCCATTCTTATCATGCTGAGCTTGCTGTTTTTCACGCGCCTATTCTATCATATTCCCATCGTAGCACTAGCGGCAATTATCATCGTGGCAGTAAGTAGACTGATCGACTTCAGTGAGTTCAAGATGCTCTGGCGCACGGATAGGCAGGATGCTCTGCTATGGATCGTCACCTTTCTAGTGACACTGCTCATCAGCGTAGAGACAGGTATCCTGGTCGGTGTAGGGCTCTCCATTGTGATGCTAGCACTATTTTCCTCTAAGCCTCACGTGGCTATTCTAGGGGAGATTGCAGGCACAGGTGTTTACCGTAATGTAGATCGCTTCCCTGACGCCCGCACTGTCGCTCATACCATCATCATCAGACCCGACGCTCCGCTCTACTTTGCTAATGTGCACAGTATCAAAAACATCGTGCGCCAAGCGATCCCTCACCACTCATACATCATACTCCACTGCGGTAGCATGACGCGTCTTGATAGCTCTGGTGCAGAAGCCATCAAAGAGCTATCGCGTGAAGCTGGCGAGCAATCTTGCAAGCTGCTCATGACCGATATGATCGGGCCCGTGCGCGATACTATGCGCAAGCACGGTCTCTTCACCGCACTAGGTAGCGCTTGCTTCTATGCCACTGTAGAGGATGCCGTGGATAGCATAGAGGGCGGTACCGATGATCGCCTCAGAGGTATACAGCTACAATCCAAGGTATGATGGCTGACACATACTCCAAGGTTACATTTACGCGAGATATCCAGTCATGCGCTCAGTTCTCTCATCCATAGTACACTATAAGTGCCCTCGCTGCCGCGAGGGTGATATGTTCGTAGAGCCCTTTGATCCAGGCGCACCCCTCGATATGCCTTCGGAGTGCAGTGTATGCGGACAGTCTATGTTGCCCGAACCCGGATACTGGTACGGCGCCATGTTTATCAGTTACATTCTCACTGGCTGGGCCGTCCTGATACCTACCCTTATATTGGTATTTGTATGTAAGTGGGGCATATGGGCAGCGCTAGGACTACCTGTGGCGCTGATGCTACTGTTCTTCTTTAAGATCCTGCGTGGTTCACGAGCACTTTATATGCATCTGATGGTCAAATATCGTCCTGATGCTGCTAAAAACTAAGATAGGCACTTGATTATTTAGCCATATGGCGGTATATTTGTGTCATATGGCAAAGTTATATAAAGCTCCGCTCAGCGATCCGTCTCTAGTAGAAGACTCAGCCGCAGTCTATGCCTCAGCAGGCATCGCATCCACAGACCCTTACCAGATCATGGTGCAGGCCCGCGAGGGCCTTTCGATTGCGCGCATTCAGGAGCTTATAGAGGCCTACCCTCTCAGTGCTTCAGACTGGGCGGCATTTGCAGATATTCCTGTGCGCACATTTTATAGACACCTCCGTGGCAGCTCGCCCATCCATGGTGCGAGTGCTGAGAGGATACTGTCAGTCCATGACTTGATAGAGACTGGCATAGCTGTATTTGGTGATGTGGAGCGCTTCTTCAGTTGGATAGCGGTGCCTCGTGATATATTTCGTGGACACACGGCCTATGAGCTACTTCCTTATGACCATGGTGTGCGCATAGTCCGCGATGAGCTGGGTCGCATAGCTCACGGAGTATACATATGATCGTCTACCGTATCGCATCTCTGCGATATGCACGGGACCTCTCTGGCCGTGGCGCTGAGCTCTACGGCGGTCGATGGAATCCTCGAGGCACACCTATGATCTACGCAGCCTCTTCGCGAGCCCTGGCCTACCTAGAGCTTCTCGTCCATGTGCAGGCAGATGCTTTGCCGCTGGGCATGGCCCTCTTATCCATTTCTATACCTGATGACAGCATCTCTGAGCCACCGTCTCTCAAGGCTGATTGGTACGATGATGTGCGCTATACGCAGGGGATAGGCAGTTCATTTGCTATGAGCCCGCCTGAGTCAGGATCAGCAGAGATCTCCGCCAAGCGATCAACTACGCAGAGCACTAGTCATCTAGCCATGCTAGTGCCCTCAGTCATCATTCCAGAGGAGTTCAATGCTATCATCAATCCATCACATCACCGCGCCAGCGAGATTACGATTGTCGATATAGGCGAGCTACGCATAGATCCGAGATTGACCCGCCGAGCACATACGGCAGTCTCTGTAGCGAGATAAGCCGTATAGATTTTATGGCCGCTCCTCGCTGCCTAGCGATAAGATATTAGCCAGTAGCCGGAAGGCTCCAGGCACGCCCGCAGGCAATTGCCTAAACCATGAGTAGCCGCTATATACAAAGTAGCCATCACCATGCTCTGCGATCAACAGTCCTCCATCCAGAGCTTCCTCACCAGGATCGTTGGATGAGAGTATGGCGGTATACTCTTCTGACCACTCTCCAGGAAAATAGAGTCCTCGCTCTTGTACCCAGTGATCAAAGTCAGCTGAGGTAATCTCGTTAGGAGTATTGATGACAGGGTGCTCAGGTGCGAGGATACGAACTTCCGCTTCTTCCTTGGTCACTCTACCACGAGAGAGCTGGAGAGGATATGGGCTAAAGTCTTCCATCACCAGGCGTCTATTGGTATTGTACTGGTGGACTAGAGTGCCACCGTCCTTGACATAGTCCAGCAGCAGGCTATTTTTATACGGAAGCCACTTCTGCGTATTGAGGGCGCGTATGCCGACCATGATAGCATCGTACTCTGCCAGTCCCTCTGCTGTGATATCACTCTCCGTGAGGAGATCTACCTGATAACCGATTTGCTCTAGATTTTCTGGCACTTTATCCCCGGCACCCATGATATAGCCTATACGATCACCTGCTCGCTTGAGATCTACCTTCACCAGGCGAGCGGCGGCAGGACCGAGGATAATCTGACGTGGTATGTGCTCATAGTCGATCACGGTGAGTGACTGATTGTACATCTCACCATCGACCGTCATCTCGAGCTTCATGTCCAGCTCTGACTGACCTGCTGGTGGCGTCACCTGAAAAGTGAACTCGCGTACTTCACCTCGTAGGGTAGTGCTAAAGTCCACGCGAGCAGGCTCTACCTTCCAGCCTGCTGATACGATCGGTCGTAGCACGCCGCTTTGCTCTGGCCTGTGTGAGGTCAGCTTTACCTGGATATCTCTTGTGACATCATTGCCAAATACATAGACCTCCTTCTCTATTCCCGCCGTCACACGTGGCAGCACATCAAAGGGAAAGTACTCCTGACCTATCGCGGGATCCGTAGAGGTGTACACCGCAGGTATGGTCTGAGAGATCTGCTGCCCTGCTATGCTATACACAAGAGTTGCGTGGATGACATCAGGATTTTCTGGTAGACCGATCATCGTAGGATCAGCTACCGCATACATTCCTAATGTACCCTCCTCACGGAGCCAGTAAGGACTGCGATCAGAAATGGTAGCGGGTAACTCATGGCGAAACTGCACCAGCTGATTTTCATTGACTGGCAGTGTAATCTGGAGCGTACTATCTCCCACCACTCCAGAGAAGCTCACACTCTCAAGCACGATTCCCTCTTGTGCGCGGCTGATCACCTCTAGATCCAGGCCTACCGTCTCGCCGCGTGTACGGTACTGGCCCTCCGTGCGTAGCTCAGCATAGAGCCCTGCGCAGTCAAGGATGATCTGGTCCAGATCTGCGAGCTTATCCATGATCTGATCATCAGATCCAAGACTGCGGACTGCCTTGCGCAGAGATAGCAAATCAGCCAGACTCGCCGCGGGATCAGCAAAGTCATATTTCTCGATGATGGATGCGAGTTGCACCTCGATCTGCTCTCCCCCTGATAGGCGCGACCAGCTCATGTCTATCTCTGCTATAGGACTGCTAGCGTCTCCGGGCATGTCACCCCGTATCAGCTGTAGATACTCTGTCTGGCTACCACGAGTGCTCGTGGAGCCAAATCCCTGGCACCTGTGTTTGCTCCGACTCTCGCTGGCGATCTCGGTATTGCTCTTTCCTCTGAGTGGATAGTATACACCTATATCTACAGGGATCATCTTGCTCTTGTCCGCCTCAGCGAATTTTTCCCGGCTTCCATAGAACCACCACGAGGTATTAAAGAACAGCCTGCGCGGCTGCCATGGTTGCACATACTTCAGCTGCTCAGGGTAAGCACTGGGGTCTCCGGCAAGATCGTATGCCTCTACACTGAGCTGCGCACTGCTGGTATGGTGACCGTGCGTACGCCGACCGCTATCATGGCTAAATCGATTGACGATGACATCTGGTCGCAGCTTGCGGATATTCCACACCATATCGCCTAGGACGGCATCTTTATTCCATATTTCCTTAGTCTCCTCGGGTGATTTGCTATATCCAAAGTCATTGGCCCGTGTGAAGCGTTGACTACCTCCATCTGTGCGTCTGGCAGCGAGGAGCTCTTGTGTGCGCAGGACGCCCAGCTCCTCTCGGATCTCAGTACCGATCAGATTTTGCCCACCATCGCCACGGGTGAGTGATAAGTAGGTGGTCGGGATATTGAGATGATTACTGAGGTAGGCTATTACTCGTGTATTTTCATCATCAGGATGTGCAGCGAGGTACATCGCAGATCCCACGACTTCAAGTTTCTTAAGATCGTGATATATATCGATGGAGGTGGGATTAGCTGGTTTTTGGGCGAAAGCCCCCAAAGAAAATACACAGCTCATCACCAAGATCATCAATGGACGGTAATACTTCATAGTACGCTATACTGGATGGTGGGAACGCGTGCTCCCTATGAGAGATCGGATGGATACACAGTTCTATACAATCGCAAGTGGGACATAGTTCTGATGCCTAGGCGAGGTAGCTAGGCTAGGAGATGTAGGGACTTTCGTCCAAATGCCTACTGGTGATCATCAACTGCGTACTACAAAGTAATGACAACTGCTCCGACTGGATCTCACAAGTACGAAAGGATATCAGCACCTTTGTCCGCTAAGAAATGGATCAGATCAAAAAAGTATACAAATTCGGTGGATCCTCCGTCCAGGACGCCAGCCATATCAAGAATGTGGTGGATATCATCGCCGCTGAGCAGCAACGACCTCTGGCGGTAGTAGTATCAGCTATGGGAAAGACGACCAATGCCCTGGAGCATCTCCTACACTCCGCGCGCTCAGGCGCATGGGATGATAAGGCATGGTCTGCTCTGGCTAGTAAGCACAAGCAAGTGGTGAAAGCCCTTGGGCTAGGCGATGCGGTGCTCGCAGATCTAGAGAGTCTGCTACAAGAGGTAAAGGGTCGACTCCAGGCTGCAGATCTGAGCTATGACGAGCACTATGACTCCGTCATGGGCGAGGGTGAGCGCCTGTCCTCTCTCGTGCTTGTCGCTCATCTGACACAGTCTGGTCAGCGAGCCTCCCTTCTAGACGCGCGCGATCTCATCGTCACCGATGATGTCCACAGAAATGCTCGTGTAATCTGGGAGCAAAGCATACCCAAGATCACCGAGCTAGTACATGACTGCCTCTTGACCAGTGATGTGGTAGTGACGCAGGGATTTACAGGTCGCAGTATGTCAGGCGCGCCTACTACCCTGGGACGAGAAGGTAGCGACTATACAGGAGCTATATTGGCCTATGCTCTAGAGGCTGACAGCCTCACTGTATGGAAGGACGTGGATGGCATCTATAGCTCTGATCCCAATCGCTCTGATGACGCGGTGAAGATGGGTCGTATAGACTATCGCGAGGCCATAGAGATGACGTACTATGGAGCTAAGGTCATCCATCCCAAGACCATCAAGCCTCTTGAGAACAAAAACATAGCCCTCATAGTACGGAGCTATCTCCATCCAGAGGTAGAAGGATCTGTAATATCCGCGAGTGGCGCAGCGTCATACCCACCCATCATAGTCCGGGAGACCCACCAGCTGCTGCTCAAAGTACGGACGAGAGATCTGAGCTTTGTGGCAGAGGGACATCTCGCAGATGTCTTCCGGCTATGCAATGAGTACCGCGTCAAAGTAAATGCCATGAAGAATACGGCAGTCAGCTTCCTGCTGTGCTTCACGGATGATGGTCACAGAAGCCAACAGTGCATAGAGGCGCTCAGAGAGTCCTTTGATGTGGAGCTGATAGATGATGTAGAGCTGATCACCATACGCCACAGCACCCCACACTTGGTCGATAGCCTGCTACAGCATAGAGTCATCTACTTCCGTGAGAGCTATGGGTCTACAGTGCAGGTGATATGTAATCAGATAAGTGTGTAGCGAAAAAATCACCTATTGAGGGGATTGTCTACTTGTATGAGATCACATATGAAAAAACTGACGTAACTTGGGGCGGAATTGGGAGTCATCCATGTGTCAGAATGGCGAAATTCACTGCGACCAGGACGACCGTTGGCTCAGCCTACGAGGGTTAAGATATGCATATGATAAAGAAACGATACGCCTGCTGTATGGCAGTGATGATGTCTTGCTTCTGTTGGCTCACTGCGCAGAAGGTCATCTCAGGAGAAGTCATAGATCAGCAAACAGGAGATCCTTTGATCTCAGCATTTGTGGAGATAGAAGGCAGCTCAGTGGGAACCACCACGGACTTTGATGGAAGCTTCCAGTTTAGCGTAGATCGAGACCCACCCTTTAACCTTGTCGTCAGCTACATAGGCTACGACGAAATGGTCTATGAAGTCACATCACTCGCTGAGCCTCACAGGATCATGATGGGCGA
>JAHDBH010000254.1 GCA_020630495.1 Saprospiraceae bacterium | reverse complement strand
CAGGTCTACACTCTTGCGAGTGACAGTGATGCCATCATCTATTCCGAGAGAAAGTGAGACGGTGTCAGTGGTGAGATTCTCCCAGTCCATGTAGCTCTTGCCCACGTAGCTGCCCTCTAAGTATAAGCTGACATCTCCAGAGGATAGGCCGAGCTGATCCCAGTCGGTGAGCTGAGCGGATAAGTAGACTGAGCTGGTCAACTTCGGTGTTGCTTCATGTCTATATTCAGCACTGACGGCGTGATTAGAGATTCGTACTTGACGTGGCTCTTCACCGCTTGCGATAGAGACACGTCTGTCTATGAGATACTCTCTGGAGCTTGCCTTGACCTCGGTAGTGCTCATCACTGCCTCAGCCTTCTGCTCGTCAATCTCTACACGCTCACCGTCTATGTAGTAATTAGTTTTTCCTTTGCGGCTACCTCGCACATTTACTCCTGTAACTACTACCTCATCGAGTTGGACTCCCTCTTCCATAGTGACATCTATGTTGCTGCTATGAATCGTGACTTGCAGAGGTCGATAGCCAACGTACTGGTATTCGAGTGATCTGGCAGACACAGGCACATCAAGACTATATCTACCATTGAGATCTGTAGTAGTTCCAACATCGGTCCCTGTCACTAAGACGGAGGCGTAGATCAGGGGCTCACCAGAGCTATCAATAACTCTTCCTGTGACACGCCTCACATTAGGGTCATAACCAAGCGATCGGTAATAATTTGATCTATTGGATGCATATCGAGCTGGCAACTTGTAGACTTCTAGTTGAGGTAACTGTGTAGAGATAGAAGGACTAGCTGTACTCAGCGTCAGTTTCACCTCGCTCCAGTCATTGCCAGATCCTTGCCACACTCTCGCTCGGTGCTCTATCGTAAGATCCTCTGATAGGTCATCTGCTCGCAGATCATATTCGCTATACCAGCCTGCGTCAGATACTAGATATCTCAATGTGAAGTCGGCGCGCTGGTTGCGCTCAGTGCTGATCTCTACGTAGATATCGTAGCTAGGTGCTTCTTCTGTCCGATCAGTGAGCTGTGCAATTTGCTGATTGATCTTATTCGTCCAGACCTGGAGGCTTGCTATGCTATCGCGCACATCTATCTGCTCATGCTTTATTTCTTCTAGTCGCTGACGGTAATAGGCGGCTGTGCGCTGTAAGCCTTCTATCCCTATATCTTCATTGCGTAGAGGTAGTTCGCGATTGGAGATGAGAAGATTATACTCTTCTGTAAGTGCCTGTACGGTCGCTTCTAAGCGCTGACGATTGAGCTCACGCTCGTGTAACTGTGTGCGCAGGCTGTCTTCGACTGCACTGTAGCGATCTTCTTCCACACGGGCTTCTGCGCGCACGGCGACGATCTGAAAATCTCCCTCTGCCTCTACACGCACGCTTTCGCTGATGAGCTGAGGCGATATGCCAGTGAATACCAAGGTCTCTGTACTTGATG
>JAHDBH010000253.1 GCA_020630495.1 Saprospiraceae bacterium | reverse complement strand
GGCTTCTTCTTCATCACCCAGAGCGCAGCCAAAAAGATGAAAGCCACTCAGGGTGGCTCTATAGTGAATGTGGGTTCCATGTGGGCAAAGCAAGCCGTCAAGGCAACACCATCCAGTGCCTACTCTATGCAGAAGGCTGGATTGCACTCCCTCACACAGCATCTAGCCATGGAACTTGCAGATGACAACATCAGAGTCAATGCCGTCTCACCAGCCGTAGTGAATACTCCTGTATATCATGGTGTATTCGGTGGAGAGGAGAAAGCACAGGAGGCGCTACAGGGATTCCATGCTTTTCACCCCATCGGGCGCAATGGATCTGCAGAAGATATAGCTAACTCCATCCTATTCCTACTATCGGACAAAGCCTCATGGGTCACAGGAGCTATCTGGGACACAGATGGCGGAGTGATGGCTGGTAGGAACTAGAGTTGACTATATACCACAGTTGCTGTCGTACCAGCTGACAATCTTAAAAGCGCCCTGACGCAGTCTATCATCAGCAGTCGTCAGGGCGCTTTTTTCATGTAAGTATAGAAATAATCGCCCTGTGGTGGTCACACAGCAGGATCAGACGACATGTAAGACTGTATGCACTCCCCAGATCGCCAGATTCGACCAAGCATCACAGATCAGTATGCCCTACATTTTGTGACCTTTACAGCTGTGAGCTGGACGGATGTGTTTACCAGACAGCAGTATCGCGATATGATCATAGAGAGCCTCCGCTTCTATAGCCAAGAGAAAGGCTTACGGATCTATGCATATGTCATCATGTCTAACCATATCCACCTCATCGTATCCGCCGCTAGAGATTCCACAGGACTGTCCTCACTCATACGAGACTTCAAAGGATATACCTCCAAGCAGATCACAAGCCACGTCGAGACCAACAAGCGCGAAAGTCGCCGACGCTGGATGACTAATCTGTTTAAATTTCACGGCACGCGTAATCCTAGAAATAAGCACGTACAATTCTGGAGACAAGACAACTACCCTAGCCAGCTCACAGATCACTCATCCATCAGTCGAGTCCTCCACTATATCCACTACAATCCCGTCAAAGCGGGCATCGTCCTCCAGCCCAAAGAGTACATCTACAGCAGCTCCAAAACATACCACAATCTCCCTGGCTCGCCCCTAGAAGTCACTATCCTAGACATTCCCACCCAGCGACAGATCCTCCAAGCGGATAGCACCAGACCACCCGAAGAAAAAACTAGAAAAAACCTAAGACTTCACCCAAGACGTAAAGAGCAAAAACCAGATTAAACCCCTTTCACGCATTCGCAGTAAGCAACACCGAGTAAGCATCAAAGATTAAGCAAAACCATGTAAGCATCACAGTCTAAGAAACACCGTCTAAACAGCACAGCCTAAGAAGCACAGTTTAAGCAACACTGTCTAAGCAACACAGCCTAAGAAACACCGTCTAAGAAACACCGTCTAAGCAACA
>JAHDBH010000252.1 GCA_020630495.1 Saprospiraceae bacterium | reverse complement strand
GCTACGATCTCCATCTGGTACACTAGGTCTACGCAGGCATCTACTGCAAGGATTCCTGCATAGTTGAAATTCTGACCTGCTACTACTTCTGTCCACCCTACATTACTCGGTGCCAAGCCTACATACACAAAACCGTCTGGTGTATATTCCACTACATTAATATTCTGTGCTGGTACATTTCCTTGGTTACAGACCGTAATTATAAAGTCGATCACATCTCCATAACTGTATGGGCCTACTGTCGTTATCTGCTTGATCAAACTCAAGTCAAACACTTCGATGAATTCTGGATCGTGATCATCCTCATCTGTCGCTGGATCATCATCGCCTGGAGTTCCTGATCCGTCTCCATCTATACTATCATCACTACCGTCTCCACTGTTATCTTCATCTGGGTTTCCTCCTGCATCATTGCCATTCGTATCGTCTGGGCTACTGTCGATATCTACTGGTGCATCATTTGTTGCATCTTCGTCATCATCTGCACTGCTGATCTCTGCATAGTTCACATACGCAGCGTCATCATCACATGCCGTAACCTCTAATACAATACTTACTGTGCCTGTACCTCCTGTCAATATCGGACCTGCTAGACTTGTTGTAGCCTTGCCTGTACCTGAATCATAACTCCAGAGTGGACTATTGCTTGATACCCAAGTCAATCCACATGGTAGGTAGTCTGTAATCTCTACATCATACGCTGTCAAGCTTCCTTGATTCGTTACCGTAATCAAAAACTCTACTTCATCGCTATAGGTATATGGTCCTGGCGTTACAGTAGTCTTCGCTAAAGCTAAATCAAACCATCCAATTCCTGCATCAATATTATCCTGTGGCTCTTCTGGATCTTCATCATTTGGATCATAACAGTCCGTAGTCACTCCGGTCTCTGGATCTACATCATCACTCTCGCCTGAGGCACATCCTGTCGAAGCTCCTGTACTGAAATCATAATTCTCATAGGCTTCTCCGGCTCCATTCGGTAAGTCAAAGCTTACCGCATAGGTCAAGTCGCCATCTAATAAACAAGCTCCTGTCGCTGGATCTGCTCCTCCAAACACCCACTGTCCATCTGCATCTGTCGTCGCTGTTCCTACTGGTACTGTCGGCTCGCCGGTTACTGGATCACAGTTCCATACTGTCACTTCTACTCCTTCTGCCATCTCTGTCTCTCCTGCATCTTGACAACCATTATTATTTTCGTCTACAAAGACTTCTCCTCCGATCATCGGACACTCGCTGATTCCGGCATCGATATGCTCGTCATCGTCACCATCCGTAGGATCGTCATCGTTTGGATCGTAGCAACTCTCTGCTACGCCACTCATCATATCTACATCATCAGCCTCGCCAACTACACAGCTATTATCCGCTGTACCACCTGTAAACTCATAGCCTACAAAAGGGTCGCCCGGTAAATCTCCTGCTGCATTGGGTATCTCGAAGCTGACTGTATAGGTCTGGTCTGCATCC
>JAHDBH010000070.1 GCA_020630495.1 Saprospiraceae bacterium | reverse complement strand
AGACTTTCTACTCTATACCTCTCCTGGTGGTGATGTGAAGGTAGAGATACATGTACAGAATGATTCGATTTGGCTGACCCAGCAGAAGATGGGCTTGCTTTTCGATACCACTAAGCAAAATATTAGCTACCACCTTAGTAACATCTTTAAAGACAAGGAATTAGAGCAGGATTCAGTTGTCAAGGATTTCTTGACAACTGCCACAGACGGTAAACAGTACAAGACCCAGTTCTATAATCTCGATGCCATCATATCCGTAGGCTATAGAGTCAACTCTACTAAGGCAACACAGTTCCGCATATGGGCGACGAATACACTAAAGGAGTATATACTCAAAGGCTTTGTGCTTGATGACCATAGACTGTCAAATGGTAGACGATACTTCGGTAAGGACTATTTCCGAGAGCTTCTCGAACGTATCCGCTCTATACGGACTAGTGAGCGACGCATCTACCAGCAGATCACAGATATCTTCGCAGAGTGTAGTATTGACTATGATCCTAAGTCAGATGTGACCAAGTCGTTCTTTGCTATGGTACAAAACAAATTTCACTTTGCTATCACAGGAAGCACGGCGGCTGAAATAATCTACTCAAAAGTCGATAGCTCTAAGTCCTATATGGGTTTACATACATGGAAGAATGCTCCAGATGGCCGAATTTTAAAGTCAGACACAACAGTTGCCAAGAATTACCTCTCAGAAGTAGAGATCAAAAGATTAGAACGTACCATATCTGGCTTCTTCGACTACCTAGAAAATATTGTAGAAAACAGGATCACGATGACTATGAAGGATCTAGCCACTACTGTAGACAAGTTCATAGATTTTAACGAGTACAAAGTACTAGACAACAGGGGTAGCATCTCCAAGGCCATAGCTGACCAAAAGGCCAGGGCTGAATATGATAAATATAATAAACATCAACCAATCGTCTCTGACTTTGACAGGGCAGTGAAAAGATTAACGAGCAAGAAGAAATAGACCAGTCTTCCGAGGGAAGAACATGGTCGCAATAATGGCTTTTATAGTTTCACGATGTACTCCACGCTATTTTCACTTTAGCAGCAATCAGTTTTTGCAAGAAGACCATCCCAGCTCCAGGTTTGAGATCTTTGTAAATGTACTGAGGAAGAATAAACACAACACCTCAAGCAGAGTAGAAGATAAGGACTAAAAGCAGCCTCCCACGAGCTTGTCAGACATATCAGGAAAAGCAATCCCACTCATCCCCTCATAAATAGCAATTGAGAATAGAAATTAAAGCTGCCGATGTAATTTCAATAAAGGGCACTCCGAAAACTAAATGCTAAAAAACGAATAGGCATTTGACGCACATCCTACACTTCCCCACGCATGTATTTCTGTATAGCCTCAGCCTTATTGTGTACATGGAGGCTGCGATAGATATTCTTTACATGAGTCTTTACTGTCTCTGGTGAGAGTCCTAGTTGCTTGGCGATTGTGCCATAGGTGTGACCATCTACAAGTTGCTTTAGCACGTGGAGTTGTCTGTCAGTAAGTATCTGCGCTTCCACTTTGCGGACTGGTGCTCCACTGAAGTGTTTTACGATCTGGCGAGCGATTCCTGGTGACATATAGCTGCCGCCAGCATTTACTACGCCTATGGCATTGCTGATTTCTTCTAGGCTCGCCCTTTTGCTGAGGTAGGCACAGGCACCAGCGCAGAGAGCTGCGAGGATTTTTTCTTCTTCCTCGTAGGTGGTGAGCATGATGATGTCTACCTCGGGTAGTCTATAACGTATATCAGGTATGCCCTCTAGACCAGACATTCCAGGTAGACCTATATCGAGCAGCATGATATCAGGCCTGGGCTGTCCAGCGTCTATAGAACTCAGGAAGAACTCTACGCTCGAGTGACATCGCACACTGTTGATGTCTGGGACTTGACTCAGGTAGATCTCGAGATTGGTCCTAATCTTGACATGATCTTCTATGATGTGTAAATTCACACTGCCTTATCTGATGAATGCCAAATGTATAGTCATTATTTCTCTACCAGTATACCGAGATCGGGGTACGGTAATGAGTCTAGTGGATAATGAGCGATACGCAGAGCAACCCATCTAGCCTTTGCCCCTATGCGACTACATCGTGCTATCATAGTTTGGATATTTCTCTCCATATCGGCTGGAGCTGTAGCTCAGGTGACAGAGCATCCGAGCTATGAGATCAGCTTACTGAGCGAGGCATCGCAGCCAGCAGACTGGGATATCAAGAGTCTACCACGCTGGGACAGTCATGGGTATATGTGGCATGTCAATCCACGCGGACTCCATGCATGGGATGGTCGCAAGCTGATCACCTACAGTCTGGCACCTGACACAGACTCGCTATTTCTAGATCGAGAGGGCCAGGGCTTCCTCGCCATAGCACCATCAGGCAGCAATAGATACTGGCTACACCATCAAGATCCACGCACATATCTACACACTTTATATTTATGGGATAGCGATCGCCGCACTATCGTGTCCGTGATTACACTAGAGGAGCCCGTACATTCCCTCATCCTCAGCTATGACGATGCTACGGAGAGGTCATATCTACTACGTCAGTCGGTAGCTCGTGGCGAGATAGAAGTCTTGAAACTTGGTAGCGATCTCAAGGAGCTTTATCGCATATCTCAATCCATAGATCAGACTCTGTACCAGGTAAAGGCCCTGCGCGATACTCTCTGGGTACTTAAGGGCGAGTATCTCGCTGCCTACGATACGGCAGGCCACCAGATCGTGAATATCAAGTCTGGGAGCTATCTCAAATTTGAAAATACAGATGCTTTGACCTTGCGACTCACGCGCACGGACAATAGAGCTAGCGTCACAGTGGACGCCAGCAGCGGACGACTCATACCTGTGGATATATCGACTCCTGTGCTCTCAGGGACGACTTACTCAAGCTTCAGCTTTGATGATGAGATATGGCTCAATGATTTTGATGAGCGCATCTGGCTCTATCATCCTGGTACAGGACTCACGGAGGACTATACGCAGGTGATGAGACTGCTCAAGGAGAGGTATGACATCAAGCAGCGTACTGGTGATCTACAGCTCGTGATGAGCTACGCTGATGGCAGCTATCTGCTTGTGTACCAGGGACATCTGTACCGCGCAGATCCTGTAACCGCGTCCATAGATAAGTGGCGTGTGCCTGTATCAACCGTCAATCCCTACCCAAGTATAAGGCAGATCTGCGATGATTCCGCTGGCAATATTTACGTGAGCTACTATACCGATGTCAGCGTCAAGCGGCATGATGAGGACCACTTTTCTTCCCTGGATCTCAATCCCAGGCGCAGCTTTGTGGAGTCCTACAGTCTGGTGCATACCGCCACGCACTTGATATGGGATGGATACCGATACAGGCATAGTGACGCTCAACTCAGCAAGCTCCCAGGCCTCGCTAAGAAGAATACAGCCGTCATCCTGCCCGAGCAGGATACGCTCTGGACATACAGCAGAAAAGCTATCTTATATAAGACTATCATGCCGCAGCTCGAGGATACGGTGATACGTCGCGATATTTTTGAAAAGCCCGTGATCGGCAATGCGCTCCTGCTCAATGCAAATCAGGAGCAAAGCGCTTTTATCCTAGCTACAGATATACGCGGCATCAACTGGCTCAGAAGAGATGGCCAGATCGTCAAGCAGCTCAGGGGAGTGAAACTGGGCTTATCGGATGACGACAGTTATGTAAGCTCTCTCTATCAGTATGATGATCGCCTGTACTATGGCACGCGCTTAGGGATAGGAGAGCTAGAAGCTGGATCAGATCAGGGTAAGATCCTTCCCGAGTTTACACGACTCATAGATGGTCAAGAGCTCCATGATGCCATTTACTTTATCCATCCATGGAAAGAAGCGCATCTTCTTCTAGGCACTGGTAGCGGATTACTCCTGTTTGACTTGCGGACAAGTGTAATCCAGAGACTCCCAGATAGTCATCCGCTTGGCAATATCGAGTACAATCGCAATGCACACTTCCTCGCATCCGACGGCTATACCTATGTAGGTAGTGTGGAGGGACTATTTCGAATAGATCCAGGGGAGCTGCCTTTTACTCCACAGATGCGCTGGAGTCCAGATTTATCTGTCTATGAAGTCAAGACGTATGATCGACAGACAGACGCTTACCGCAGTGTCTCCTCTGATCTGATGTCGCAGGATGGACCTATACGCCTCAGGACCACAGATGAGCTGATGACCATAAGACTCTCGGCACCATCTATGCGAGGTGATGTGTGGTACGCCTACAGTATGGAGGGTGGTGATGGAAGCTGGAGTCGCTATGATACTCGCTCCGATATAGAGCTTCTATCTCTGCCTACGGGCCACTTTACAGTATATCTGAGAGCCAGCGCAAATCCCCAGGGCCTACACTACACAGAGTACCAACTAGAGTATTTCCGACCGGTTATCTGGTATGAGAACTGGTGGCTGCGGACTCTCGGAGCCCTCCTACTACTAGGGGCCGTGATTGCAGTGGTGGTAGCGCGCTTTCGCGCAAAAGTCAACAAGGAGAAAGCCCTCAACCAATGGCGTATCAAAGTCAGCAGCGATCTACATGACGATGTAGGGAGTATCCTATCTGGACTGGCAATGCAGTCTGAGATCATGAGCATGTCAGCTAAGGATAGCGATAAGAAATCACTTGCTGAGATCAATGAGATGAGCCGTGATGCGATGGAGCGCATGAGAGATACCGTCTGGCTCATAGACTCTCGTAAGGACAAATACGAAAATCTCATAGACAAGATGCGCGCCTTTGCCATGAAAAGGCTTCCCGAAGAGCGCTGGCATGTAGACTTCCACGTGGTAGGCATAGAAGGATCAGAGAAGATCAAGCCAGTCATGAGACAGCAGCTATACCTGATCCACAAAGAGGCTATCACTAATATCCAGAAACACTCCACTGGTAATCAAGATCAGACTTCACGATCGGCGAACTATGCTATGAAGTCCACGATGATGGCGCTCAGCATCAAGCGATCAGTACAGATGGTCTGGGAGTAGCCAATATGCATATGCGAGCCGAGCAGATCGGAGGATCGCTGCAGATCACAAGAGATGATGGCTATCATATCATACTTACCGTCCCTGTAGATCGCTGACTACCTGCTGACCAGTATAGCATGAGCGGTTTATGCAAGAATCTTCATCAGCCAGCTGCGACTCTCACTATACGGGACTATCTACAAGCTAGCCGACTATCAATGAGGTGATATATCTCTGATGTCACTTTTCTTGAGGTAATTCTGCGAGCAGCGCTTCTACACGCGCTAGTCGCTGCTCTAGCTCAGCATTTTTTGTCAGTAGCATTTCATTACTCTGCTGCAGCTCATTGATGTCAGATTTTTGCTCCTCTACTACAGTATTGAGTTCCTGTATGGCCTTGATGCTTATGATCGCGAAGTCATCATAGGCGAGAGTCTTGAGCTTGCCTTTTTGCCTCACGATGCCGGGAAACTGTTCTTCTACTTCCTGGGCGATAAATCCCATCACCTTCGGGGCATCTGGAGACATGGAATTGTAGCGGTACCACTTGGGCGAAAGGCCCATCACCCTAGGCAGCACGGCTCCTACAGCGCTGATGGAGTTCTTGACACTTTTGTCTGAAGTGGTCACATAAGATCCAGAGCCACTCTGAATATACGCAAGGAGGTCACCATCATGAGCAAAGTTGTAATCATCGCTCGTATCGACAAATGTGTTCCAATACGTACCGTCACTATGCTCTATGCGTATGCCTCTAGCATTACCAGAGTTTCTCTGTTTTACGTGTAGGACTGACTGTGGCTGTGAGACTCCCAGGCCCAAATTGACGGCAGAAGAGCCAGAATTTCCTATCACAGCGCAGTTGTTGCACTCAGCTGTAGCTCTATCGCCTATGGAGATCGTACGATCGTATGACTCACCTGAGGATGTCTTACCAGCATCAGTTCCAAGGGCTGTATTGCGATCGCCATCATTAAATCTGCCAGCTTTATATCCAATATAGGTATTGAAATTTCCACTTTGGACGAGTGACCCAGCCAAGGTACCTACGCTCGTGTTGAAATCACCCGAGATCAAAGAATTTCCCGCATTTTGACCTAGTAGTGTATTTTCGCTCCCGGTAGTAAGGTCACGGCCAGAGAATGATCCGATAGCAGTATTAGCAGTCCCGGTCACGTTGGGAGCGGCTCCTTGTCCAGCAAAGAAATTGAATGAAGATGAAGTGTGAATCATTCGATCTCCTCCAAAGTAGATTTCCCTATTCTGAAAGTTTACTTGACCGTCCTTATTGATGGCCAGAGCATTATTGAACGATCCATTGTCAGTCACTCGAAACTGGAGACCCACACTGGTATGTGCTGAGTGATCGCGTGCCTGTATGTAAGCTGTACCATCTTCTCCCAGGCCTTCCAGAGCGTGAAGAAATATATGACCTCTCAGTCGGGAGTTTCCTGTGACAGTCAGCTGATCAGAAATCAACTCATCACTATAGAGATCTCCGTTAACATGCAGCACAGAATCAGCGAAGTCACCATACAGGAGGGCTTTTGAGCTGTCTGCATTAGAATTAGCAATATAGAGCTTATTGCTTCCTGTCTCAAAGTATCCTGCCTCGAAGCCTAGAAACACGTTGCGATCACCTTTCGCATTATGCCCAGCAGCATATCCCACAGATGTGTTGTAATTTCCAACCTTATTCACTCTCAGACTGAATGTACCAACGGCTGTATTCTGCTCTCCTGAACTTAGAAATTCAAGGGCGTTGTTACCAATGGCAGTGTTAAATTGAGCATCATGCAAATTGATCATTGTGTAAGCGCCTATAGATACGTTCCGATAGACAGAATCACTATTCCCCATAGCAGTATTACCCAGTGCGATATTTGCGCTTGCATTATTAATTTTAGACAGTGCATTAGAACCTATGCCTATATTCTGAACTCCCAAATTAATCTTAGAGAGGGTATTTTCTCCTATGCCAATATTGCGATTAACCGTGCCAGATGCATCCTGTCCTGATTGATTACCGATAAACATGGAGCCACCAGGATGTAACGACGTGAGTGCTCTTCCCTGAAATTTCCATCTGTCTTCATTATCGACGCGGATCAGTACCTGCTCTATAGTATCGAACTCAGTCATGACACTGGTGCTAGCATCAGAGTCTTGGATCATATGACCCACGAGTTGATCTCCTACAGCACGCCATACAGTTCCATCATATCTCCAGTAGCTAAGCGTATTGACGTCAAAGACAAGCTGCCCTGAAGACGGTGCCACTACGGCCATACGATCTACGGTAGGGACTACGATACCGTCAGCACGGATTTCGGCTTCGTCTTCAGCCTGTGCTGATAGAGAGAAGCTAAGGATACAAAGACTAAGAAAGAGTAAAAATCTGTGGGTCATGATAATTGATTTTTTGAGTTGATACTGCAAACATGGGTACGTGTCTCGGCAGTCGCAATCACCCGTTCTCGGTATGGGCTCCATTTTTTCCTGGCGTGAATGAGAAGAGTAGCAGGATGGTATCAGATGGTAAGAGTCTCTCAGCGGATGCATTTTCTCTGCGGGGAATGACGAGTTGTTCCTCTCGGTGAGCAGGGCTGACTAGTGGAGGATGGGTATTGAGAACTACTCGCATCCATAGCACGTTAATCTGCCTATGAAGTATGCTATTATCGTTGTCATTTTGCTGACAAGCATCACCCTGTATGCTCAGAGTAGTGAGGCAAAGCAGCTAGCAGCAGATCGTATTGCCGAGCTCAAGGATGGCACTCTGGTGTGGGTGATTCCCAGTGACACTAAGAAACTGGCTGTCATAGACGAGAAGCTGGCTGATCCCGAGACGTCCGAGAGCCAGGCAAAGTATTTCACTAAGGAGCGCAAGGCCGTACTCAAGCAACAGGCCAAGTACCAGAAGCAATACCTCAAAGCTTGGCAAAATCACTACGAATTCAGTGATGTCGTATACTGTAGAGATACAGATCTTAAGGAGTATCGGGAGGATGCTTCTGCAGCCATCTTCTATGATCTAGATGGCAATGGACCGCATGCTCTCAGTGCAGATGAACCGCTCTACTTCCTGCGCTCAGCACGGACTGACCATAGCAATGAGACTGCCATGGAAATCTGGCAAGTACAGTCGAGTGACTTCCATGAATTAGCAGCGCCATTTCCAGGCAATCATCGCCGGCATACGGCCTTTCTGGAGATCAAGCCACACAAGCTTGTGCAGCGGATAGATGCTGCCTTTTGGACGGCCTATCAGCGCTGGCATAGCCAGTAGCTCTAGGACTTTGCTAGAGACAATCCCACGTATAAAGATGTCGTGATAGCTCGTAAATTTGCGCGCTACTAGCGTATCATATTTATCACACAATCTCAGGCTATCACTATGCATCAGTACATCAGAGACCTTGCCACTCACGTAGATCAGTCCGTCACGCTCAAGGGATGGGTCGCCAATATGCGCGTGAGTAAGACCAATATCTTCATCGTACTCCGAGATGGAAGCGGCTTCTGTCAGGCGGTGGTGTCACAGGACGTGGTAGGTGATGACGCCTTTGAGCAAGCTAAGCGCCTCACCCAAGAGTCCGCTATATCACTGCAGGGTAATGTGGTGGCAGATGAGCGTCAGATGGGCGGATATGAGCTCCAGGTCACGTCACTTGAGATCTACCATGTAGCTGATGAGTATCCTATATCCAACAAGGAACATGGTACGCGATTTCTCGCTGATCAGCGCCATCTCTGGCTGCGATCGCGCCGTCAGTGGGCGATCATGCAAGTGCGAAATGCGATCATCGTAGCTATACATGACTTCTTTCAGGGACGCGGATTTGTGCAGATGGACAGCCCCATCTTCACGGGCAATGCTGTGGAGGGCACTACGACGCTATTTGAAACAGACTACTTTGGTGAGCCAGCGTACCTAGCGCAGAGCGGCCAGCTCTATGGCGAGGCGATGGCGATGGCGCAGGGGGCGATTTACACATTTGGTCCCACCTTCCGAGCCGAGAAGAGTGACACGCCGAGACATCTGTCAGAGTTCTGGATGATCGAGCCTGAGATGGCATTTTATGATCTGGAGATGAACATGGATCTGATAGAGGATTTCATCAAGAGCGTGGTAGCACAGGTGGTCAATCGATGTCGCCCACAGCTCGAGATGCTAGATCGCGACATCGAGAAGCTGGAGAAAATCAGTAAGGACTTTATCCGTCTGAGTTACGACGACGCTATCGCTATACTCAAGGGCGAGAAGGAAATTAATGGCCGCAATGCTATCAAGATTCAGGAGGAGGAGATGGCTTTCGCCAAAATGCAAATCGAGAAGAACAATACCGAAATCGCAGAGAGAGAAGCGACAATTAAGGGTGGCGTGAAGAAAGGGGTCCGCAAGCACAACGAAACTCGGATCTTACAACTCCGTAAAGAGATCAGTGACTACGAAGAGGCTCTACGAAATCTGCCCAAATGGATCGAAAGTGCTAAGAACTTTACGCACGGAGATGACTTTGGCAACAGTGATGAGACGGTATTGACCAAGGTATTTGATGCACCGGTTTTTGTCTATAATTGGCCTGCGCCGATCAAAGCCTTCTACATGAAAGAAGTCGATGGCGATCCGCGCTATGTCAAGGGTGTCGATCTACTCGCACCTGATGGTCATGGCGAGATCGTAGGCGGATCTGAGAGGGAAACGAGCATAGAAGTGCTGGAGCGCAAGATCAAGGAGCACGATCTGCCTATGGAAGCCTTCCAGTGGTATCTAGATCTGCGCAGATATGGATCGGTCCCGCATGCGGGCTTTGGTCTAGGTCTGGAGCGTCTGGTGCGCTGGATCTGCGATATCCATCATCTGCGGGAGACGATTCCGTTTCCTCGAAGATATGGTCGCTTGAGGCCGTAGAAGAGTGTGTGATTATTGCGTCACGCAGGCACGTGCATCAGTCATGAGTGGCTGATCTGTACGGGACATGTGTGATCCCATCATGCCTATTGCCTACGCATGAGATGACTTACCATCTATAATTGACTTGTCAAGTGGGTCAGCGAATCGGTACGGTGATTCGTACCTTTAGTATCTATTAAGTCTTTTACTATGGGATCTATTACAGATAATAATTTATTGACGATTATTTGCGTGCTAGTAAGTCTATCGCTTCAGAGCGATTTACGGGCCTCTGCCAGTCATTTACATAGTCACGATGGAGGTGAATATCTGAGCGTGGAGAATACAGAGCACAGAACTGATACGATAAAACCCACAGGAAGCAGCGTCAAAGCGAAGAATCGGCCCTGGAGCGATGAACCTAGTTACAAGCCGGGTGACGAAGTATTTGCGCGCGTGGATGAAATGCCGCTTCTGCTCAGCATCTATAAGGGTCCAGGAGCACCGACGTCAGAAGAAGAACAAGAATCATATGATCTATTAAAGGACTATGTGATAACAAATTTCACGTATCCCCAAGAGGCAATAGACAGCGAGACTCAAGGACTATTAGTAGTGAGTTTTATAGTGGATAGAGGTGGCCGTCTACATGACTTCAAGGTTGCGAAATCTCTCGGCGATGCCATGACGGAAGAAATAAGTCGAGTCTTTGAAGTATTAGCTAGCGATGCCTCCATGGCCTGGCGACCTGGTTACTATCATGGAAATCCCGCCAATGTCAAATTGACGATTCCATTGAGAATGAGACTCCCTTAAGTGCTCTCGCGCAGTCTACTCCTGGCTCCTCGCTTATACGGAACTAAGGCCTTTGCATCTGTTCTTATGCTCGAAGTGGCTGAGCTTCATACATGTTGATAGACTGATAGGAATAAGGACTTATTCACAGTTGACATTTTCCTGACAAGGATATGCAATGACGGCTCGCCGAAGTCAAGACTATGGCAGGCTCTCGTGTCGGTGCTGAATAAATTAATTAGGCTTATAGTTGCATAGCTAGATTTATAGTTATATATTTGCTTTCATAGTTGAACTACTTACTAGTGATCATATGAAACTGCAAAGACTTACAGAAGCCGAAGAGAGGATCATGAGATACTACTGGGAGCATGGTCCATGCCTGGTGAGTGCCATCATAGATAAGATGCCTGATCCTAAGCCTGCCCACAGTACTATATCCACTATTACCAGATCTCTCCAGTCCAAAGGCTATCTCACCCACAAGGCCTATGGTCGTACGCACGAGTATCACGTCGCCGTGCCTCAGGAGAAGTACAGCCGATCTCGAGTGGGTAAGGTGATGGACGACTTTTTTGAGAGTTCGCCGAGGGAGCTGATTTCTTTCCTTATCAAGGACGAGCAGGTAAATCCCAGCGATCTGCGCAAGCTTCTCGAGGACTTAGAAAACGATCAGTCATGAGTCAGTTCTTCACACTAGAGTATCATCTTACCGTGACCGTGCTTTGGATGGCGGCCTATCTAGGGTATCGAGCTGTGCTCACTCGCACAGATGATTTTGCAGCGCAGCGCGCATACTTGCTGTGTACTGTACTACTCGTACCACTATATCCTGTATGGGCTCTCATGATCCCAGCACCTGAAGCACTACATCTCAGTGCGTATATGCCTGAGTTAAGCTTGACTCCTGCCGCTCCTACCGTCGCTAACTCCTCTGGCGTGCATAGTGCAATTCCTCAGATCACCATTGCTGAGATCGCTAGTTGCATTTATTTCATAATTGCCTCATTATTCATACTGCGATTGCTTTGGCGTTTATGGAATTTTCGGAGTTATGAGCGATTTAGCGCAGCGTGTCGCAGGGCTCAGTGGTCTGCTGCTTCTTACTTTGAGTGGATATACATAGATGAATCTTTACCGAAGGAGCAGCAAGATATCATGCACCTGCATGAGTCCGCGCACGCTCGGCTCGGCCACAGCGGAGACAAACTCGCTATGTCTATAGTGAGCTCCATATTTTGGTATCAGCCCCTGCTTTACAAGATCCGACAGTCACTCGATACAGTGCACGAGTATCAAGCTGATGCACGTGTGCTCCACTCGCAGATAGATAAAAAATCTTACGCAGAACTATTAATCAGTACTAGCGAGAGCAAGGACTTTTTGCCGCTAGCACTATCTTTTCATCAATCCATCCATAAAAGACTTATCATGATGTAC
>JAHDBH010000251.1 GCA_020630495.1 Saprospiraceae bacterium | reverse complement strand
TGCGCCGCGAACTACGGTACGGACGGAAGACTGTGCCGACATTAAGACTATCTATTGTCAAGTGAATCTCATAGTAGATTATGCCTATGCCAGCGGAGCTCTCTGGCCACTTGCGGCTTAGGAGAACAGGATCTATCATCGCGTGAAGAAACAATGCATGTCAGAGACCCTGTTACGATGAAATTTTAAGTCAAATTGTTTTTTAGGTTAGAACTACTGATGTATCTCTTTGGGAACGTAGTTTTATGAGACTTAACTAATCTACCGCTATGCAAGACTGGACCACCGTCAAAGAATACCAAGACATCACCTATCGCAAGCGTGGAGGCGTGGCGCGTATCGCATTTAATCGGCCCGAGGTGCGCAATGCTTTCAGGCCGCAGACTGTCAGCGAACTGCTCGATAGTTTTCATGATGCTCGCGAGGACCGTCATATCGGCGTCATACTATTCAGTGCAGAGGGGCCGTCACCGCGGGACAGCGTGTACGCCTTCTGCAGTGGTGGCGATCAGCGTGTACGCGACAAGACAGGCTATCGCGGAGAAGACGGCGTACATCGGCTCAATATCCTCGAAGTCCAGAGACTCATACGCTTCACTAATAAGCCCGTGATAGCTGTAGTACCAGGCTGGGCCGTGGGCGGTGGACACAGTCTCCATGTAGTATGTGACCTCACGCTAGCGAGTAAGGAGCACGCCATCTTTAAGCAGACAGACGCCGATGTGGCAAGCTATGACGCTGGCTATGGATCTGCCTACCTCGCTCGACAAGTAGGACAGAAGCGCGCTCGCGAGATATTTTTCCTCGGTCGCAATTACTCAGCGCAAGAGGCCTACGAGATGGGCATGGTCAATGCCGTGGTAGAGCACGATAAGCTCGAAGACACCGCCTACGAGTGGGCCACAGAGATCCTTAAGAAAAGCCCCACCGCGATCAAGATGCTCAAGTTTGCCATGAATCTGATCGACGATGGGCTAGTGGGCCAACAGATTTTTGCCGGAGAAGCCACGCGTCTCGGATACATGACGGATGAGGCGCAAGAAGGGCGCGATGCCTTCTTGGAGAAGCGCGATCCTAATTGGGATGCGTTCGATCGATTTCCGTAGATGTGTTTATGGTTGATTTTGATCGGTGGCGAATAGGGTCCTTCGTCATTTCGGCTACCGCTCAATATTCAGTATTTAGTTGGACGCTTTTGATGTTGTTAATTACGGGACGGGGTGCTTACACTATTGTCATTTCAGCTGCCGATCGATGACCGTATAAGCATTGCGTGATACTTCAGAAATGCTATGGTAAAGGCGGAAGGATACACGTTACTCGCAAGTAGTGAGCCCTAAAGGGGCGACATCCAAAAGCCTAGGATGAAATCCTAGGTTGTAGAATAAAATAAGAAATCGACGGACACAGTATCTTGAAAACACGGGTCCCATCCCGTCGAAACCAAGAAAATGTCATGATATTACGCGAACAGCCTTGAGTTTTG
>JAHDBH010000250.1 GCA_020630495.1 Saprospiraceae bacterium | reverse complement strand
GTGGCAATACAGGCTGGGCGCAAGAGAGAATTCTCTCCGTGGGAGACATCCTGGGGTGGAATAATCGTGATAAGCTCACGCTATTCGTCACAGCGACCTGTAGCTTTATGGCATATGATGATCCTGCGATTACCTCTGGTGGTGAGCACACACTTCTCAGTCAGGAAGGTGGCGCAGTGGCGCTATTCAGCACGGTGAGATCTGTATTTTCCTCTAGTAATGAGCGCCTCACACGAGCGACTTTCGATAATCTCTATGTTCCTGTAGATGGCGAGCGTCCAGCCATAGGTCTCATCCTGCAGAAAGCCAAGAATACCAACTTCTCCTCTCAGACTAGGAAGAACAGTAGAAAATTTAGCGTCTTTGGTGATCCATCGATGCCACTCGCTATCCCAATCAATGATGTGGTGACCACTCAGATCAATGGCGAAAATGTCAGCTCATCAGAGATACCTAGACTGGGAGCTCTCGATGGAGTGACAGTGAGTGGTGAGATCCGAGATGCATCTGGGTCGCTTATGAGCGACTATCAAGGGAAGCTCTCGGTGACCATATTTGATAAGATTGTACCAGTGACGACTCTGGTGAATGATCCAGGTAGCCGGCGCAAGACTTTTGATACGCGAGAGAATATCGTATTCAGAGGTAATGCGACCATCGTGGATGGCCAGTGGGAGATACAGTTCATAGTACCGCGTGATATCAATCTAGCAATAGGTGAAGCCAAGATCAGCTACTATGCTCAGTCTGATGCAGATCAGCTGGATGCAAAAGGCGCTTATACAGACCTGCTTGTAGGCGGAAGCGGTGATGATCCTATCGTGGATGATCAGGGACCCACCGTAGACCTATACCTAGACACATACGAGTTTGACTATGGAGATGAGACTGGTCCTAGTCCTATCCTCATTGTGGATCTCGAAGATGACTTTGGGATCAATGTGGTGGGTAATAGTATAGGGCATGATCTCACAGGTATCCTAGATGGAGATCGCAGCGGCGAGTTTGTCATGAACGAATTCTACGAGGCAGATCTCGATGATAGTCGCCGCGGTGAAGCGCGATTCCCACTCAGAGGCTTGGAGCCAGGCAGACACTCTATCGCAGTGAAAGCATGGGACATCGCCAACAATAGTGGTGAGGGATACACAGAGTTTGTAGTGACTAATGATCTAGAAATCGTCCTACGTGATATACTGCCTTATCCTAATCCATTTGACCAGTATGCCATCTTCCGCTTTCTCCATGATCAGGCTGATCTGGAGATGGATGTGCTCGTGGAGATCTTTGATCTACAGGGGCATAGAATAGCAAGCCTGACAGAGCGGGCCTTCTCTCGCAATGGTCTCGTCGATGATATACGATGGGATGCCACACCCTACAATCTAGTGGCGGGCGTATATCCTTACAGACTCACAGTGACAGCCCGACTGCCAGGTAGCACGGAGCCGCTCCAAGCGGCGGCGGCAGGTAAGCTCGTACGTTCTAGATAG
>JAHDBH010000249.1 GCA_020630495.1 Saprospiraceae bacterium | reverse complement strand
TACAGCATAAAAGTCACGTACATAGGCTTCCAAGACAAAATCATAGAAGAACTCACCATCAAGGACGGACAGTCTGAGCTACTAGATATATCTATGGGCACAGACGCAGAGCTGCTGGCAGAGGTAGTTGTCACCGCACGTGCCGTGAAAAACACAGAGAACTACGTCCTCCTAGAACGCAAAAAATCAGATAAAATCCAAGACGGAATAGGTCGTCAGGAGCTCAGCCGCATGGGCGTATCCAATGTCGCTAATGCCATGACAAAAGTCACTGGTACTAGTGTCACAGATGGCAAATATGTCTACGTACGCGGCCTTGGCGATCGCTACAGCATCACTCAGCTCAATGGACTGAACCTCCCTAGCATAGATCCCTATCGCAACAGCGCACAGCTAGACCTCATCCCAGCTAATCTTGTAGAAAATCTCATAGTCTCCAAGACCTTTACACCTGATCTGCCAGGGACATTTACGGGCGGCTTACTTGATATCAAGACTCGCGACTATCCAGAGCGCGAGACACTTAGCATCAGCTTCTCAGCTAATTACAATACACAGACCAGCGGCAACTCTGACTTCCTTACATACACGGACGAAGGAAGCGACATGGACTGGCTTGGCTACGGAACCAAGAATCGTCAAGTGCCAGATATCCTCAGAGATCCAGCACTGCAAAGTGATCTTTCGCTCAATGCCCCTCTTTTACTGCAGTTCGGTAGATTGGATGCTGACGAGACTGCTGCTTTGGCTGGTAGGCTAGACGAAGCGGCTAGATCGCTGGATTACAACTTCCAGGAGGAGCGCCAGGCAGCACCTCTAGACCATGGAGTAAGTGTAAGCTACGGTAATAGTTATAATCTCGGTGGCGATGCCAAGCTAGGTCTCATCCTCGCTGGTGGTTATAAGCGCAGTTTCCAGCACATAGGTACACAAGATCTCACCCTGCGAAATGAGAACGGCGCTCTGCTACAGAGATGGCAATTGCAAAATGAAAATGCAGACGAGCTGCTCAATCGTGGCGACTACGTAAGTCAGGAAAGCACAGAAAATCCAGTTGTCAATGGACTAGTAGGTCTAGCGCTAAAAATTAATGATTTTAATAGTATTGATTTTAAACTGCTCTACAATCACAATGCAGAAAAGTCAGTAGGTCTGCTCTACGGGCAAGACGGCAACAATATCGAAGATGATAAATTCAAGAGGTCTCGCGCATTGCTCTTTGAGGAGCGTGAGATGAATAATTACCAGCTTTCTGGTCGTCATCTACTTACAGGACTTTCTGACCTAGAAGTTACATGGAACGCGTCTTATATCAATTCGTCGATGGACGAGCCACGTCTTCGATTCTTTAATAGCCAGGTGAATACCGATAATGGCACTGAGGGTATTCCACTCAGTAATCTCAATCGCCCTTTCTACTTCTGGAGGTCGCTGCAGGATCAGGCCTTCTCCGGTAAGCTGGATCTATCTCTTCCTATCACATTTTTTGGTAGAGAGGGATC
>JAHDBH010000248.1 GCA_020630495.1 Saprospiraceae bacterium | reverse complement strand
CATCAAGTACAGAGACCTTGGTATTCACTGGCATATCGCCTCAGCTCATCAGCGAGAGCGTGCGTGTGGAGGCAGAGGGAGATTTTCAGATCGTCGCCGTACGCGCAGAAGCCCGTGTGGAAGAAGATCGCTACAGTGCAGTCGAAGACAGTCTGCGCTCACAGTTACACGAGCGTGAGCTCAATCGTCAGCGACTAGAAGCGACCGTACAGGCACTTACAGAAGAATACAATCTCCTCATCGCCAATCGCGAACTACCTCTACGCAATGAAGATATAGGGATAGAAGGCTTGCAGCGCACAGCCGACTATTATCGTCAGCGACTAGAAGAAATAAAGCATGAGCAGATAGATGTGCGCGATAGCATAGCAAGCCTCCAGGTCTGGACGAATAAGATCAATCAGCAAATTGCACAGCTCACTGATCGGACAGAAGAAGCACCTAGCTACGATATCTACGTAGAGATCAGCACTGAGCGCAACCAGCGCGCCGACTTCACATTGAGATATCTAGTATCTGACGCAGGCTGGTATAGCGAATATGATCTGCGAGCAGATGACCTATCAGAGGATCTTACGATAGAGCACCGAGCGAGAGTGTGGCAAGGATCTGGCAATGACTGGAGCGAGGTGGAACTTACGCTAAGCACAGCTAGTCCGTCTATCTCCACAACCTTGCCAGAGCTAAGCAAATATTATCTACCTGCGCGATACACTAGTGGCGGCACTTCTGACTACTACCAGTCGCTACGTCGAGATCCAAGCGTACGGACGGTAAAAGGGCGATTGACTGATGCCATTACAGGTGAGCCTTTAATCTTTGCCTCGGTATACACCTCTAGTGGGGACGTAGGTGTAGATACAGATATCAACGGATATTACTCACTGGATGTACCCCCATCTGCGACGTATCTTAACTATCAGTATGTTGGTTATAAGGATGTACAAATCCCGATTTATTCCAGTCTGATAAATGTCAAAATGAACGGGGGAGTTGAGTTGAGTTCCATTGAAATAGTTGAATACAAAACGCCCGTGCTGGGTATAGCTACCCGAAATATAAATACTAGAAGTGCGTTAGCCGGTGGTGTAGCGGGCGGCAAGCAGAAGGCCGAGGCAGTCATGAGCACTACCGAGGTCAATGCTAGTTCCAGAGAGTACCTTATCGATAGACGCGTCTCCATCGCAAGCGGTGAAGAGCCGCGTCAGGTGCGTATCGCAAATCACTCCGTCACTGCTGAATACAGACATGAGGCAACACCCAAATTGACCAGCGCAGTCTACTTGTCCGCTCAACTCACCGACTGGGATCAGCTCGGCCTATCCTCAGGAGATGTCAGCTTGTACTTAGAGGGCAGCTATGTGGGCAAGAGCTACATGGACTGGGAGAATCTCACTACTGACACCGTCTCCCTCTCTCTTGGAATAGATGATGGCATCACCGTGACTCGAAAGAGTGTGGACCTGGAAACATCGCGAGGCTTATTTGGCAGTAAAAAGACTGTC
>JAHDBH010000069.1:11964-12476 GCA_020630495.1 Saprospiraceae bacterium | reverse complement strand
GTAGGCATGAGTAACGATAAAATAGGTGAGAAACCTATTCGCCGTAAGACTAAGGGTTCCTCGTTCGATGTTAATCAGAACAGGGTTAGTCGGGACCTAAGGTGTACCCGAAAGGGGAAACTAATGGACATCAGGTTAATATTCCTGAACTTGCATACACTAAAAAGGGGACGGAGTATTGTAGTCCGCACGTACTGACGGAATAGTGCGTTGAGCTGATGGCTTTGCCTGACGCGAGTGGATGAATTTACTTCCAAGAAAAGCCGAAGTATGCAACCCGTACCGTAAACCGACACAGGTAGTCGAGGAGAGTATCCTAAGGCGCTCGAGTGATTCGTGGCTAAGGAACTAGGCAAAATCGCCCCGTAACTTCGGGAGAAGGGGCGCTCTGATTAAAATTAGAGCCGCAGTGAAAAGGCCCAGGCGACTGTTTAGCAAAAACACAGGACTCTGCTAACTCGAAAGATGAAGTATAGGGTCTGACACCTGCCCGGTGCCGGAAGGTTAAGGAA
>JAHDBH010000069.1:11439-11954 GCA_020630495.1 Saprospiraceae bacterium | reverse complement strand
GGGTAAGTTCCGACCTGCACGAATGGTGTAACGATCTGGGCACTGTCTCGGCCACGAGCTCGGTGAAATTGAAGTATCGGTGAAGATGCCGGTTACCCACAACGGGACGGAAAGACCCCGTGAACCTTTACTACAGCTTCACATTGGTTTAGGGACTAAGATGTGTAGGATAGGTGGGAGGCTTTGAACCTGCAGCGCTAGCTGTGGGGGAGCCGTTGGTGAAATACCACCCTTCTTATTCCTTGAATCTAATCCCGCTCTGCGGGAAACAGTGTGTGGTGGGTAGTTTGACTGGGGTGGTCGCCTCCTAAAAAGTAACGGAGGCTTGCAAAGGTACCCTCAGCACGGTTGGTAATCGTGCGAAGAGCATATGAGTATAAGGGTGCTTGACTGAGAGACTGACGGGTCGATCAGGGACGAAAGTCGGCTCAAGTGATCCGGTAGTTCTGCATGGAAGGGCTATCGCTCAAAGGATAAAAGGTACTCCGGGGATAACAGGCTGATCTCCCCCAAGA
>JAHDBH010000069.1:0-11312 GCA_020630495.1 Saprospiraceae bacterium | reverse complement strand
GGCGTAGGAATATTGAGAAGATCTGTCTCCAGTACGAGAGGACCGGGATGGACGAACCTCTAGTGTACCTGTTGTGGCGCCAGCTGCATCGCAGGGTAGCTATGTTCGGAAAGGATAAGCACTGAAAGCATCTAAGTGCGAAGCCTATTTCAAGATGAGTATTCCTTATAGGGTCGTGGAAGATGACCACGTTGATAGGCTATAGGTCGAAGAATGGTGACATTTGCAGCCGAGTAGTACTAATTACCCAAATGCTTCTTTTTTTTAATATAATTATTTCCGTTTACCCCTTTAAATCATACTTTTTTAAAATATTGTTGGACTACCATGCTTCTTGTGGAACGTGTATGGTAGATATTCCTTAAAGTATAGCTTACGCCAGTAAGCAAAACTTTTAGGTGGCTATAGCACAGGGGTTCCACCTCTTCCCATTCCGAACAGAGAAGTTAAGCCCTGTAGCGCTGATGGTACTGCCACTAGGTGGGAGAGTAGGTCGCCGCCTTTTTTTATGAAAGCCTTGTTGCTAACGCAGCAGGGCTTTCTCCTTTTATAGCGTTTTGTAAGTCTTTACTACTAGATGCTTAGCTTAATCAGCAGAGAACTACGATACCTACACAGAGTCTTGCTGTTAACGCAGCAGTGCTTTCTACATCCATATTCTCCCCAGCACTCTGCAAATCAAGCACCCAGTACACTGTAGGCTTGGCATATCTTTACACAGTGTGCCCAAGTGAAATTCACCAAACTAGAGAGTGCGCTCAGCCTCTTTCTTATCCTATGTATTACCAGACTGGGAGTCAATATCGTGGGCGGAGAGGAGCACTACCTCACTTACGCGAAGCAATTCATAGACCCATCGTGGATTCCAGGATCGTTTATTCTCACTGAATTTGCAGGCACACGTCTCTTCTATCAGTACATAGCAGGAGGATTACTGCAGCTGATGGACTTCCCACTGGCTGTGATTATTCTTAGAATGATGGGATACGCGGGCTTGGCAGTTGCGCTCAGTATGCTCCATAAGAGTGCTAGATTACCGTTGAAACTAGGAATCGTGGTCTTTATGGTTTTTATCCTAGGCGGTCAGGCATTCTTTGGAGGTGAATGGATTTTTTATAGCACGGAGCCCAAGGTGTTTGCCTATATCTTTCTTTTCGCAGGTCTTGGATTTTATCTGCAAGAGAGATGGTTGCTTGTGGCTATGTGTCTGGCGGTGGGATGTCATTTTCACTTTTTAGTGACAGGGTGGTTTGTCTTTTACCTTGGAATTGATACTTTGTGGCAAGGTCGTTGGAAAGCAGCAGTACTGATGATGATTTCATTTGGATTGCTCATCCTTCCATTTTTTTGTTACCTCTATCAGGGATACCTCGTTGATGACAGCGCTTGCCCACATGATTTAGGGTATGTCTATAATTATTATCGTGTGCCTCATCATACGGGTGTATTTAAGACCGTAGACTTTTTCATGGATACACATCTATCGGGTGTGATTAAGTCCTTATTGGCACTTCTTTTTGCTTGCTATGTATGGTATCAGAATGTAGACTCGCTCATAAGCACCATAGCGCGATGGGTCTTGATTATCATCACATGCCATTTCGTCTTTTTGATCCTTGCTTACATAGATGCGCATCTGATGAACCAGCAAGGTGGTTTTCTCCTGAGTTACTATCCATTCAGGTCCAGCTCGATGGCCATGTATCTGACGTATCTCTTAGCGGCGTGCTATGGTCATCGTTGCATCGGCGACCATCATAAGTCTCAGTGGATCAAGTGGATACTAATAGCATTCTGCGTGACTGTATTTACCATCCAGACAATTGATAATGTAAGGAAGCAAATACGATATACTGCGCCATCAGAATATAAGAAGATGTGTGCTTTCATAAAAGAGTCTACACCAGCTGATGCAACATTCATTATGGGTGAGATGCCCTTTAGCGACACGCAGCGAGCATCATTTATCAGATTGACAGAGCGTGAGCCATTTGCCATCAAGAAACTTGTTCCTGCTACAAAGCCCAAGATGTGCGAGTGGTATTCTCGCCAGCTTCATCAGCAGCAGATCGCGGAAGACTGTGACTACCTTGCAGTTCTGAATGACCAGTATAAATTGAATTTTCTGATTACGTTGCGAGAAGAGTGTGAGGCATCAGGACTCAAGAAAATTTATCAGAATGAAGAGTATATGATTTATGAAACTGCGCCTCGCTGATCCGAGGAGACCATCTATTGACCATGCTGGACATCTATCTCGAGCGACTCTCACTTAATCAGGCTGAAATTGTCTCCCTCATCACAGATTATCTTGATGAAATACCTGGCATCGAGCGGCGCTGGAAATGGAGCGTGCCGTGCTACTATCGCAAGAGGCTGCTCTGGTATCTCAATGCCGTCAAGAATGATGCGGTAGAGCTGTGCTTCATGAGAGGACATCTGATGGAGATAGCCGATACACGCTTAGTCGCAAGGGGTAGGTCGCGAGTAAAAGGAATTACCATACACGATCCCAGAGATATGGACTGGACACTTGTCCAACTATGCATAGATTTGGCACTAGAACTGGACGACTGATCGCTGTCCTATCCTAGACTATGTACACACTTACAGAACTGGCCACCATATCGGGTGTAGAACCTCAGAAGCTTAGGCTATGGAAGACACGCTATGACTTTCCTAAGGCTCTGCCCATCAGAGAGCACAGCAAGTATACGGAAAAGGAGCTAATACGTCTAGTCAATGTGTCTATCCTGCTCACCCAGGGCTGGCGTATCAGCAAGGCGCTGAACCTAGCGCCTGAGGAGCTGCGTGAGCGCGCTACGGATCTGTCATCCTCCTCTATGGCTAAGTTTCGCTTTGCAGCAGTGATAAATGGCCTGATCAGACACATATTTGACTATGACCAGTTGTCTTTTGTCAGATTGTATCAGAGTGCTCGCTCGCGCATATCTATGGCGGAGATGCTGACAGAGATTGACTTTCCGCTCCTTCAGCGTATCTCACTTCTTTGGCGAAACGAGAAAGTAAAAAACATGCATCAGCGCTTTTTGTCTGAGCTATTGATGAAATCGTATGCCGCAGATATCTATAGGAGATTGCTCACTCAGTCTTCTGACGAAGATGCCATCATCCTCTATAGTGGCGATGGTACATACAGTCGCTTATTCATGTACTTTTCGGCAGTATATCTCATGACGAAGAAGCGCTCCGTGATACTTTTGGGCGAAAGCCTCTCCTACCGAGAAATCAGTAAATCAGATCTTCAGGATCGATATATGATAGGCTTCGATGACATGCAACAGATAGACCGCGATAATCTGGTATGTATAGATACGCGCACACGGACATCATCTCTGCACTTACCGCTCCTCCTAGATCAGATCCTCGCCGATTGCTTCGGCTCCTGAGTCTTCTAGGCTGGCTTGGACAGGATCCTCCTCCATGCCCTCAAATTCTATTTTCTTACCCATGTACACTAAGCTCGAGAGCTTTGACTGGTCTACTGTGCTCAGGTCTGCTGGTATGAGCTGATGCATGTCATCTGTATCCCTCAAGAAGATCGGAGCACTTTTCTCATAGTTAGCAAAGCTCTTCACCAGCTGATCCAGCTGCATAGCCCCAGTGATTTTCACCTCGTGCATCATAGGGTAGTCTCGCGCTATATTATTGAGATTGAGATAATCGTCCTGCTGAGAAATAAACTGCGGATTGGTCTCGCCTGATCTGAGTTCTTCGGGTCCGATAAGGCGATGCGTGCCATTTTCTCCAAAGCTTTTCTTGAATTTCCCGAGTACGTATTTATTTACGTCTTGACTGGATGTCATGGCAAATAGATAGCCCATTTCTAGCAGGTCAAATTTGTCATTCAGATCGTCAGTATATATGTTAGCCGAGAAAGCGTCTAGCTCCAGACTCTTAGCACTTTGAATATAGCTCTGATTACTATCTACCAAGACCACGTGTCGGTCGTTTTCGCTCAGATATGCCGCGATCACGCGCGCCGCGTCATTAGCTCCCACGATCATGATACCATTACTCTGAGGTAGTACTACGCCAAGTAATTTTGCCAGCAGACGCGCCGTGGTGGCATTGAGCAATACAGTGCCAAGTACGATCAGAAATACCAGAGGCACTATGTATTCTGCTCCAGGTACATTGAGTCCTTCTTTAGTCAGTCTTAGACCAAAGAGTGAAGCAATACCAGCAGCTACTATACCGCGTGGTCCCACCCAAGAGACAAAGATCTTTTCCTTAAGCTTGAGCTCGCTTTTGCGCGTACTTAAGAATACACCGATAGGTCTCAGGACTAGGATCACCACACCAAATAGCGCGAGCGCGCGCAGATCTAGAAGTTCTAGATCTGCCATATTGATATTAGCAGCTAGCAGTATGAAGAGGATGGAGATCAGAAGAACACTGAGCGATTCTTTAAAGAACAGGATCTCTTTGATCTGAGGTAAATCCATATTACCCAGTACCATTCCCATCACCACCACAGTAAGGAGGCCTGACTCGTGCTCGAGCACATCCGATAATACAAATACTCCCATGACCATAGCAAGGCTAAAGACATTCATGAGGTAATGAGGGATGAGTTTTTTCCGAAGCATGAGGGCAAGGGCGTGAGCCGCCAAAAACCCTAAGGAAAGACCCACCAGCACGAGCAAGGCGAACTTCCTCAGTGCTTCACTGCTAAATGTCCCAGCAGCATGGCCCACCTCGTGTGCTGATATGATAAAGTCAAAGACGAGGACGGCTACCAGAGCCCCTATAGGATCTATAAGGATGCCTTCCCACTTGAGGATGGCGCTGACTTTGCGCGACAGCGGTATATTCTGCAAGATCGGCGCTATGACAGTGGGACCTGTGACAATGATCAGACCTGCAAATAAGAAAGAAATATCCCATGGCAGATTGACTAGATAGTGTGCAGCGATACCACCACCCACAAATGTCACCAGCGAGCCCAGTGTGATAAGTTTACCTATCACTGGGCCTACTCCGCGCAGCTCCTTGCGCTTAAGCGTAAGTCCCCCCTCAAAGAGTATGATGCCTATGGCTAGGGAGACAAAGTAAAAGAGCGAATCACCGGGGAACAGTCCATGACCAGTGATCTGATCATAGATCGGTTGCAGCCACTTTTCTTCCTCACCAGACCAGTAGACGGAGAAGGGTCCTACGGCCAATCCTATGAGTAGCAAAGGCAAGATAGCAGGCACTTTTACCTTCCATGCAATCCACTGAGCAGTGATTCCCAAGACTATGATGGCAGCCATTTCGAGCATAATGGACGATTTTACCTCTAAAGTAGACTAATCGAAGCAGATAGCCAGGTCTCCTCCCATGTCCACTTATCTTTGCAGGCGCCTTCATCATTGACTGTCTATCAGTCTCTGGATCTATAGCGCACTAGTACCATGGCATTGAAATTTACAGAAGAGATACAGCGGAGAAAGACCTTTGGGATCGTAAGCCATCCTGATGCTGGCAAGACGACGCTTACTGAAAAGTTATTGCTATTTGGCGGCGCGATTCAGATAGCTGGTGCAGTGAAAAGCAACAAGATCAAGAAGCACGCTACCTCTGATTTCATGGAGATTGAGAAGCAGCGTGGAATCTCTGTAGCGACTTCTGTGATGGCCTTTGAGTATAGAGGCTACAAGGTCAATATTCTTGACACTCCAGGTCACAAGGACTTTGCCGAGGACACCTATCGTACACTTACTGCGGTAGATAGTGCCATAGTGGTGATAGATGTGGCCAAGGGTGTAGAGGAGCAAACAGAAAAGCTCGTAGAAGTATGTCGTATGCGACGGACTCCTATGATCGTCTTTATCAATAAGCTGGATAGAGAGGGTAAAGATGGATTTGAGCTATTGGACGAGATCGAGCTAAAGCTGAAGCTGAAGGTGTGCCCGCTCAGCTGGCCCGTGGGCATGGGTCAGGATTTTCAAGGTGTCTATAATAAGTATAGCGAAGAGCTCAAGCTCTTTCGCCCTCACAGTAAGCAAGATGAGGATACCTATCTATTGAGAGATCTCTCGAGTAGCGATCTGGATGATGCTGTGGGCGAGCGAGCGGCGGATGAGCTGCGCACTGACGTGGAAATGCTCACTGAGGTATATCCAGACTTTGATCGGGAAAAATATCTACAAGGTGAGCAGAGCCCTGTGTTTTTTGGTAGTGCGGTGAATAACTTCGGTGTCAAGGAGCTGCTAGACTGCTTTGTCGATATCGCGCCCAGCCCATTACCTCGCATCACAGAAGAGCGAGCTATTTCTCCCCTAGAGGATAAGTTTTCTGGATTTGTCTTTAAGATCCATGCTAATATGGATCCCAAGCACAGAGATCGATTAGCATTTATCAGGATCTGTAGCGGCACCTTTGAGAGAAATACTAACTACTACCATGTCCGTAAGGATAAGAAAATGAAATTTTCTAATCCTACCGCTTTTATGGCAAGTAAGAAAGAAGTCATCGATACAGCCTATCCAGGTGATATCGTAGGCCTTTACGATTCTGGTAATTTTAAGATAGGTGATGGTCTTACTGAGGGTGAGGAACTGCATTTCAAAGGGATTCCTAGCTTTTCTCCAGAGCTGTTTCGCTATGTCAATAATACGGATCCCATGAAGTCCAAGCAGCTCAATAAAGGCGTGGATCAGCTCATGGATGAGGGTGTAGCACAACTGTTTACGAAAGAAGATAATGGTCGCAAGATTATCGGTACAGTAGGGCAGTTACAATTTGACGTTATTAAATATAGACTACTCGCCGAGTATGGTGCATCTTGTGATTTTGAGCCACTAGCTATGCACAAAGCTTGCTGGCTAGAAGGAGAGACAGCGCAGATAGAAGAATTTATAAGATTGCGCAAGCGCAATGTCGCGCGTGACAAAGAAGGCAGGCCAGTCTATATGGCCGAGTCTGCCTGGATGCTCAAGACGGTTCAGGATAATCACCCTGACATAAAATTTCACTTTACCTCAGAATTTTAATTGATGGAAGATCTGTTTAAAAATATCATAGGTCATTGCAAGACCTACGGATTTATATTCCCATCCAGTGAGATCTATGACGGTCTCAGTGCCACCTACGACTATGGACCCAATGGTGTAGAATTAAAGAATAATATCAAGCAAGCCTGGTGGAAAAGCATGGTCCAGATGCACGCTAACATCGTCGGTATCGACGCAGCCATATTCATGCATCCTCAAGTGTGGAAAGCAAGTGGTCATGTAGACGCATTTAATGATCCGCTTATCGATAACAAACAATCCAAAAAGCGCTACCGTGCTGATGTACTCGTAGAAGACTACATGGCCAAGATAGAAGCCAAGATCAATAAAGAAATTGCTAAAGCTGCCAAGCGATTTGGCGATGCATTTGATGAAGCTGAGTATCGGAGCACCAATGGTCGCGTACTCGGATATGCCGCTAAGCACGAGGAAGCACGTCTACGCTTAGCCAAAGCCATGACAGATGGCGACCTAGAAGATATGCACCAGATGATCGTCGATTACGAGATAGCTTGTCCTGAGAGTGGCTCGAGAGAGTGGACAGAGGTGCGCCAATTTAATCTGATGTTTTCTACCCAGCTGGGTGCTGTAGCAGGCGAAGAAGGTAAATTATACCTCAGACCCGAGACGGCACAGGGAATATTTGTCAATTTCCTTAATGTACAGAAAAGCGCACGTCAGAAGATTCCTTTTGGAATAGCTCAGATCGGAAAAGCCTTTAGAAATGAAATCATTGCGCGTCAATTTATTTTCCGGATGCGAGAATTTGAGCAGATGGAAATGCAATTTTTTGTGGCGCCAGGCACGCAGGAGCAGTGGTATGAGCACTGGAAGGCAGAGCGCCTAGCGTGGCATCAAAGCCTTGGTGGCAGTGATACAGATTTACGATTTCATGACCATGATAATCTGGCGCACTACGCAGATGCAGCTGTAGATATCGAGTTTAAATTTCCCTTTGGATTTAAAGAGCTCGAGGGTATTCATAGCCGTACAGATTTTGATCTGACGCAGCATCAGGAGCTGAGCGGTAAGAAGCTCCAGTACTTTGATCCTGAGCGCGATGAGAGCTATGTCCCTTATGTAGTAGAGACTTCTATAGGCGTGGATCGTATGTTTCTCTCTGCACTTACTAGAGCCTATACAGTAGAAGAAGTGCCAGATGGTAAGGGTGGATCAAGCGAGCGAATAGTACTGAAGCTGCCTCCATCTTTAGCTCCTGTGAAGGTCGCTATACTTCCTCTACTCAAAAATAATAGCGATCTCACCAGCCTAGCTCACCAGATCTATGACGAGCTCAAGCTGCAGGTGCCATGTGAGTATGAAGAGAAAGATGCCATAGGACGCAGATATCGCAGACAAGATGCCATAGGTACACCCTACTGCGTCACGGTCGATCATGATAGTCTGGATGACAATTCTGTCACTGTACGCGATCGTGATAGTTTGCAACAGGACAGGATCGCTATCTCGCAGTTGAGCTCATATCTTCAAGAGCGGCTTGGTTAAGATCCTGGGGAACTGCCACCAGGAGGAATCTCGTTACTTTAGGGTATGCATCAGCAGCACATACCTACATATACAGTCTCACAGCGCCAATTGTGGAAAGATGACTGGGAACTCATCCAGGGGCATCCATATGCCATGAGCCCCAGCTCCACTGGGCGACATCAGCGTCGGGCTCGGTCGCTCATGAGAGAAATCGAGAAGCAGCTGGACACTTGTCGAGAGTGCGAGATATATTACGAACTAGACTGGATAGTCGATGAGCAGACTGTTGTAAGGCCAGACCTTTTCATATGTTGTGGCGCATTGATTGAGGAATATCTCCGCGAGGCCCCTAGCCTAATCATTGAGATATTATCTCCATCGACCAGATTAAAAGACATGAATGTGAAGAATGCATTGTACGCCTCCATGGGTGTCCGCTACTACATCATGGCAGAGTCTGATAGTGATGAGATGACGATGCTACATCTAGTCGATGGCAACTACGAGCCTATGGATTCCACGACAATTGATATCTGTGACGGTTGCAGTGTGGACTTGAGCTAACATGGCTTTAGCATCAAAGCATGGCTTCAGCTCAGCACTTTCAAAAGACACTGGGAATAATCAGATCCAGATCCGTGTATTTCATCTGAAATCGTCTGGCGAGGTATTGATTGGTCAAGCAGCCGTGGTAGGTGTATACGCCGTGTCGCAGGCCTGAGCGCTGCGCAATGAGATTTTCTATACCGCCGTAGCTCGCCGCATCCGTGAGGAGCGGTTGCAGGATATTGCTGATGGCTTTGCTCGATGTCTGTGGATAGCGACTAGTGATATTGGGCACGCCATAGTGGATCACTCCATGCCTACTGAATGTAGGTTTCTTAAGGCTCGTCACTTCACTTGTCTCAAAACATCCTCCCTGATCTATACTCACATCTATGATCACGGCGCCCGTCTTCATATTCATCACCATCTCCTCGGTCACTATGACTGGTGCACGACCCGTGGTACTATGGATTGCTCCTATCACTACATCAGCTGTAGAGAGATCAGATTGCAGATCTACGAGATTGATCGTACTTGTATATAGTTGCTGTCCTACAGCATTTTGTAATCGGAGGAGCTTGTACATGCTATTGTCGTAGATATGCACTCTAGCGCCAAGCCCTAGAGCAGCACGAGATGCGTACTCCGCCACGATTCCTGCTCCCAGGATCAGGACTTTAGCTGGAGGCACGCCACTGATCCCACCGAATAGCTTGCCTATACCATCCTGAGCCGTACTCATGAGGCTAGAGGCGATGGAGATGACGCCTATGCCCGCGATTTCGCTCATGCTGCGCACCACGGGAAATGAGCCATCCGCATCTTTGAGATACTCCGTGGCTATGGCTATGATTTTCTTTTTCTTGAGTTGCTCGAGCACTTCTGCGCTAGCATAGGGAATGGTGAGAGGCGATATGAGTACCTGATTCTGGCCTAGCATATGCGCTTCCTGGATCGTCATAGGCGCTGTCTTGAGGATGGTGTGCGCTTGATACACTTCGCGTTTATCGCTAGCGATTTCTCCTCCCGCCTCTGAGTAGTCGTGATCCGTAAAGTGAGATAAATATCCTGCGCCAGCCTCTATGATCACGCGATGTCCCTGCGAGGTGAGATTTCTCACGGCAGATGGTGCCAGTGGCACGCGGCTCTCATCAGTATGCGCCTCGCTTGGTACGCCGATGTAGAGCTTTTGCCGCTTTGGCATGACTTCTAGGGTCTCCTCTTGCGTCATGAGACCGCTCATGGTCTTGGACCAGTCACCTTTTTTGATCGGATCGGGCATAGGATAAGGATTATCTCTTGTGGTGAGAAAGTACGACTTTTCTGGTGCCTTTCGGCAAAATGTCTATGTGAATCTCCAGATACTCCTCGTGAAGATACGGAAGGACGAGATCAGGCCACTCGATCATGAGCGTCGCATCACTGCTGAGCATATCCTCGATGCCTAGATCCATCAGCTCTGCGCTCTCCGTCAATCGATAGAGATCCATATGATACACACAAGTCGCCTCGCCATACTCCTGTACGATAGCATAGGTAGGGCTTGTCACCACATCAGGGAGTCCAAGTTCCCTCACGTAGCTCTGCACGAGCGAGGTCTTGCCCGCTCCCAGATCACCACGGAGTAGGATGATGCGCACATCAGGAAAGTCATTGATGATGTCCTGAGAGAAGGCATCCCAGTCGCTGATCTGTTCTATGTACCGTGGTGGATGCATGGGGTAAAGGTATTCTCATAGGCAATTTTTGTCATTGACATTTTCAATAGCTTAATATCGTCATTGCGTAACTTCCGAGACTGAATATAATACGGCGAGTATGTTAAAATCCGACTTTTAATTGAAATTTACGATTAGAAGTTATATCTTGTGTGTAAAATCTAGAATTATGAAATATCAAACCAAATGTCCCTACGTCCCTATGTGCTAGTATGTCTTTTTTACGGCTTAGCCCTTTCGAGCAGCTTTGCTCAATGTGTTAATCGCACTCCTTTAGGAAGTACAGTCAATGTCTGGGATTGGCGAGTCGAAAACTATGAAATTGTCAGACGTCCAGCTGCGGGAGCACCTATCGCAACATCCATTACATCACCCTTCTTCTTACCCAACAATACTCTCCAACCTAATACCGTAAATCTGGCGCTGCCTCAGGTCAAGGATTATGAGCCCGAGGACGGATGGGAATTGATATTTTACAATCTTGGCACTCTCAGCGCACCCGTTGCTGAACCTGCATTTGCCTTATATAATCGATATA
>JAHDBH010000247.1 GCA_020630495.1 Saprospiraceae bacterium | reverse complement strand
GGGATGCAGATGCGAGTCTACAGTACGTATGGTCTGATGGTCAAGTAGGTACATCGATCACAGTGACGGCCGCAGGCAATTACTTCGTAGAAGCCACTAACTCTATGGGATGCTCAGCTGTAAGTAGCTCCATTACGGTACGCGAAAGCACTCCCATAGACCAATTGCCCGTGGGCTGTCATCAGCTCTGTGGCCCATACACGCTTTGCTTACCCAGTTTTGGAGACGTTTCTACCTACACGATCAGAAGGAATGGAGTCTTCTGGGACGCAGGTACCACATGGCCAAGTGACATCGTCATCACCCAAGACGGAAGCTACACCTACGAAATCACCAATTCATCTGGCTGCACCGCCACAGCGGGTCCGCTGGACGTAGTGCTCGTACCAGGCCAAGGTGTCATCACTACACAGGTCTATATAGATACCGATGATGATGGCGCCATCAGCGCAGGCGACTCGCTTGCAGGTGGCATAGAAATACTTGTACAAGATGACGCGACAGCCGTGGAGCGTGGCGCAGCAACAGAGAGTAACGGACAGCGTGATATCACCGATCTGGAGGCAGGCAGCTATACGGCCTCCATCAATCTAGACCTACTGTCGCCACAGTGGATCGTGCTGGTAGATAGCGTGAGTGCCACGCTTACCAGCTGTGATGACTCGGTATCTGTGCAGCTATTGCTCACGGATAATTGCCGAGTTGATGGTCCTGATAGAGAGATACAAGTGTGTGCTGATACCATGATTACTTACCTGGACAGTATGTGGGTGAGTCCTGGTGTGTATGCGTATCATCATACCAGCGCTTCAGGCTGTGACTCTGTGGAGTCTGTGGAGCTCGTAGTACCGCCTCTGGTGGACCTGATCATCCGTGTATATATGGATACCGATAACTCAGGAGATGTAAGCGCTGCAGACGAGTTGCTTGGTAACCAGCCGTGGCAGATCTATGACCTTCTCAGTGGAAGTATAGAGCAGCAGGATGACACGCCTCTGTCGGGCGAAAGCTCACTACAGCTGACCCGCTCTGACTATCTGGTGCTGCTAGATCTGTCGCTTCTCGATCCTAGCCTGAGCCCCGTGATCGATAGCATGTTTATCGACGTGAATGCTTGTGGTCCTATCCATAGGAATCTCTTGGTCTCACTGGAGTGCAGACCTGTGTTTTTCACAGAAAGCCTCACGCTATGTCCCGGAGATAGCGTGCTCTTGTATGGTGAGTGGATCACCCAGGGCGGGCGAGATACGCTTTTGCTACCTGGCCCTAGTGCGACATGTGATACGACTGTCTATATTACTGTCTCTGAGCTTCCCGATCTTCTTCATAGCATCGATGTACTGGGTATATGTGAGAGTGGTACTGGCACAGCCACGATCACTCTTACGCCGCCAGATGATAGATCGTATTCTTATAGATGGTCACCAGAAGTCAGTGATGGTCCAGTGGCGAGAGATGTGGAGGAAGGAGACTACGTGGTATCAATTTCCGATGTCAATGGCTGCGGCTATACA
>JAHDBH010000246.1 GCA_020630495.1 Saprospiraceae bacterium | reverse complement strand
AGAAACCCCGATCAAGTCTACGTGCTGGGCGTACCCGTGCTCCGCTCAGATGATGCAGGTGCGACATGGAAAAATATCAATGGCGACAATGTCCATGCCGATCATCACGCACTATGGATCAATCCTGAGCGAGACGGTCACATCATACTGGGTAATGATGGCGGCATCAATATCAGCTATGATTACGGAGAGCACTGGATCAAGTGCAATAGTCCTTCGCTGGGACAGTTTTACAGCGTGCATGTAGATGATGCCCAGCCATATCACGTGTATGGCGGCTTACAAGACAATGGTGTATGGGGAGGATCGCATGCGTATCGCTCGGGCACTCGATGGCACGGTACAGGAGACTATCCCTATGACTTTCTCATGGGTGGTGATGGTATGTAAGTACAGGTAGATCCCAGGGATAATGCGACTGTCTACACTGGCTTTCAGTTTGGCAATTACTTCCGCATCCAGAAGAACTCAGGAAAGCGAGCCTATATCACACCCATGCACGAGCTAGGTGACGATCCATATCGCTGGAACTGGCAGACACCGATACACCTCTCGACACACAATCCTGATATCCTTTACATGGGAGCGCAGTCACTACTGCGATCCATGGATCAGGGCGATAATTTCACACGTATCAGCACAGATCTCACAGGTGGCGGACTCAAGGGCGATGTACCCTATGGTACGCTGACCAGCATCCATGAGTCGCCACTACGGTTTGGTCTGCTCTATGTGGGCAGTGATGATGGTCACATACACCGATCTGATGATGGTGGTGCTACATGGCAGCGCATCTCGGATAATCTGCCTCAGGATCTCTGGGTCACTACGGTGGAAGCATCAGCCCATGACGAAGATCGTGTCTACGCCTCTCTCAATGGCTATCGCTGGGATCACATGCAGACCTATATCTATGCGTCAGACGACCGAGGCAATACATGGAAGGACATCTCTGGATCGATAGAGCATGAGCCCGTAAATGTCATCAGAGAAGATCCACACCACGCTGAGATACTCTATGTAGGTACGGACCATGGTGTATATGTGAGCCAAGATCATGGTGCTAGCTGGTCCTCCATGATCGGTGATATGCCCCATGTACCAGTACATGATATCGCTATCCAAAGCAGAGACAAGCACATCGTGCTAGGTACTCATGGTAGATCATTCCTACTAGGTGATCTAGAGCCAGTATATCTGATGAGCTCATCAGATCCTCTCTCTATGAAAGTACCAGCAGAAATAAATCATAGTGAGAAATGGGGATCTCAGCGTACCGCATACAGTCAGATCTACACAGATAGCATAGAGATAGCAGTATCAAGTCAAAGCGCTGGCAGTGCTCTACTCACTGTGGAGCGCATGCTCGACGATAAGAAAGTACTCCTTCATCGAAAAAATGTGGACCTCCAGCAAGGATTGACCATCTTGCACTACGATATGACGGCGCGGCCACCACTCTATGAAAAACTTACTAAAAAATCAGGCCTAGATACGTCTGACTATCCTCGTCGTGGTGATGATGGACG
>JAHDBH010000245.1 GCA_020630495.1 Saprospiraceae bacterium | reverse complement strand
GTGGTAGAGTCGTTACAAATTCTGGGCAATTTACATCATGTCCGCAGTCAAAGCCTATGATTGTGGGATCATCATTATCAGTCGGATCATCATCTCCATCTGGATCTGGATCGCTTCCATCCTGTGAGGTATCTACCAGCGTGGTGTCACCTGCACCTGTAACGGTACCGATGGCACTATTGGTAAATGGTCCTTCTGTATCACAATTATCTACATTGAGTCGTAAGAGTACAGCACCCTTTTGGCCGACAGGCAGATCATCACCCCCTGTAAGCAGATTGATGTCAGTAACGCCATCGTAGTCATCATTGACTATATAGTCGTCACTGGTGACACCAAATACCTGAACCTCGCATGGAGCGGGGAATACACCAGATAAATCATCCGTAACTTGGAGGCTATCAAGATCTGCATTTCCAGTATTCTCTATATTAAACTCAAATGTGACATCGTAGCTACCGTTAGGCTGTACATCTACGCTGACCACACGCTTGGCTACACCAAAACTCGGACGGAAATCGAGGTCTACGAAGGTGGTATCCCCGCCAATAGGATCGGTATCAGTTCCGCTGTTTGATGTATCGACAATAGTGCTGTCGAGTGGCCCTTGAGCGGACACTATTGCGATATTACCAAATGGCCCATCACTACCGCATCCCTCTACGAGGACAGTAAACAGGATAGCTCCTTTGTCACCCACAGGTAGATCATCTATTCCCAACAGAAGGTTGATGTCAGCGACACCATCAAAGGCTGGATTGACCAAGAAGTCATCACTAGTAATTTCCAGAATACTACGGCTACATGGATCTGGGAAAGTGCTGGATAAATCATCGATTACCTGAACACTATCAAGATCAACATTTCCAAAGTTCTCGACATTAACCTCATAGGTGATTTCAAAGCTTCCATCAAGATTTGATTCTACTCGAGTGACACGCTTAGCCGCACCTATGCTGAGTATCGTCGGCTCAAAATCAATGAAAGTGGTGTCATTATCATTGCCAGGATCGCCATCACCATCTGGATCTGGATCACTGCCATCAGCTGATGTATCTACCAACATGCTATCACCTGGCGCCGTTGCAGATCCTACGGCGATATTACCAAAAGGTCCATCATTGTCTGCGCCGCAATTTGCTACGTTTATTTCCAATAGGATTGCGCCTTTGTCACCTACTGGTAAATCATCGTTTCCTGTCAGCAAATTGATATCGCCTGTGCCGTCATAAAGTGTGTTCACTTGGTAATCGTCACTCGTGAGGCCTACCACGGTAGGAGCACACGGAGCAGGGAATGCGGCTGCTAGATCATCTAGTACTTGGACGCTATCCAGATCAACACTTCCTGTATTCTCTACATTGATCTCGTAGGTGACGTTTGCACTTCCATCTGGATTCATAGTGACACCCACGGCACGCTTTGCGAGACCTAGAGAGGCGTTTCCGCCAAATGTCACGAATGTGGTATCGCTATCATTGCCTGGATCGCCGTCGCCGTCACCATCTGGATCTGAGCCATTATTGGAAT
>JAHDBH010000244.1 GCA_020630495.1 Saprospiraceae bacterium | reverse complement strand
TCATCCAGTTCGCCAACAGGTTTAATGATATCGCTTTTCAATCTTGAGAACAGCTTCTGTATATCTCTATTTTGGTTGAAATAGGGGGAATGTAGATACTTATCTAGACGATTTAGATCTATGCGTGATAAGCTCTTAAGCACTCTGTATAACTTGGAATTTCTCATAGTTAGTTAATGTCAACGGCACCTCTCTGTGGTCTCCCAGGAGCTTCAGGTGGCGAAATTTTATATATGTAGTTGCATAGGGGATAGGACTTTACATATACACAATTCACTATCTTTGAGACACTAAGTTGCATCCAATTTGTCACATGGGAGGCATTTTTTTAACGTTTTAGTAGAGTTTCAACGCGCCATATTGAGTATCTTTGAAGAGTTCTATGCAGACCAACCAACTGACTCTCGACCTGCGATCCTTATGTGTGATCATCGCTTTAGTGCTATGTACTGGTCTAAGCGGGCAGAGTCCGTATACGTCAGTGAAGGTAGTCAAGAATACGACATGGTCATATGAGTACGATGCGGCCTTCTCAGATATCACGGATCAGTTGCGATCAGATCTTGGTTCCTCTAGTGATATCTACTTAGGTTCTGGTGCATGGAGACTTGATGTTCAGGCAGACTCGATCTTAGGATCTGATGAGGTTGTTGTGAAGTATCAAGCGGGCACATGGCCAATACTTGTCACTGAATACTTGGCATTTGACGTTGAGGTCGTAGAAAGCATAGTCACGACCTCTAAAGACTACGTAGGTGTGCTACAGGACAGCTATGATAATGATGTAGACGTCTTAGCAAACGACGAAACGACTGCAAGTGGACTACACGTAAGCTCGATCGCTCTTGTTAATAATGGCCTAGCAGAAGTCTTGGCGAATGGCATGATCCGTTTCACCCCCGATCCTGGCTTTGCTGGAATGGCATACATCAACTATGTAGCTTGCGATAGCTTAGGCACCTGCGAGAGTGGTCAAGTCACAGTATGTGTGATCGAGCCCGGGCATGAGCCTGTCAATGACACAGTGCGATATGCCACTACCAAGAATACAGAGCTAACAGTCCTGCTGCCAGGATCAGATTTCACCCTATCGACGCCAGCCAGTCATGGAAGTGTGGATTCTGTGGCAATGGATGTGGTGCTCTACACTCCAGATCTAGACTATAGCGGTCAAGATACATTTCAATTATCTAATCCCGACAGTGTCACACGTACTGTTTTGGTCAATGTGATCTATACTCCAGATGTCAATGGATTTGCCATTGACGACTACGTGTACACCACTCGAAATACAGACATTACTTTCAATGTCTATCAGAATGACCTTTCCGATTTCGACATTGAAGAATTTACCTTCCCTGCGGTCGGTACCTTATCTCACTTAGGTGATGGCGAGTTTCATTATATACCAGCTCCAGATTTTGAGGGACTTGTCAAATTTGACTATACCCTGTGTGATTTCTACAACATCACCTGTGAAACTGCTCAAGTGTACATCTATGTGGATGACCAGGAGCCTATGAATGACGATGTCT
>JAHDBH010000243.1 GCA_020630495.1 Saprospiraceae bacterium | reverse complement strand
AGCTCAAATGGTCCAGTGCGTATGTCCCCCTCATAAATTTCATAATAAAAATCATCGCCTATGAGCTTGTAGGCCATCTGATAAGTCTCTTGCCCCTTCATCTCCCAGAGGGAGCTGAAGAGGAAGAGAAGAAGTAAAGTTTTATAAACAAGGTGTATTATCTTATCCATATCTTCTCAGTGTGGATTGCGTCATCACTTCGGAAAGTCATCAGATATATTCCTGTGGGGATTATCTTGTTTACTTGGATCGTATTCGCCATGGCTGGCACGTCCCGTCGGTAGACTATTGCTCCACCTGTGCTGTATATTTCAAGGCTTAACTCAGATGATGTCATATCAGACGGAAGTAAAGTAGATTCTCTTGATGAAAAGAAATTGACATCAAGTGATCGCCGATCAGTTTTGTTGAGGATATGGTCAATGTAGAAGGCTCCACTATGCGTTGAAATTACACTAGATTCTGACACATTAAGAGAGATATCATCAAGTGTGAGACCAGGAAGAGAAATGATCGGTTCTTTGGCGCTAATCGATATACCAGCCATATCATCGCTAAAGTCCCAATAGCTAATCTGCATGCCAGATTTCTGAGAAGAGGTCTTTATAAGAGGATGCGTCGCTTTTATTTGGTGCGAGGAGATTACATTGGGCACGGATAAGTGTAAATCTAGTCCAATAAGTTGTATATCATCAGAAACGTAAATTTCTACACCGCCGTCATTTTCTTCCATAACAATAGGAAAGTCACCCATAAGATCTTTGTGTATGCAGTCATTGCAAGAACCGTTGAAATCACCTATGGCGATGCGATAAAAGTCAAATTTATTTGCAAATCTTGGTACTGTCGTGCAATTTGATGCACTGATATTTTGCGCAGCATATTCAGGAATAGGTATGAAGCGACACCAGTCTACATCGGGATTATCTCCGTCAATTTCTTTGGATATGAGCGCAAGATCTGATGAATTAAACACACCGTTACGATCTACATCACCAGCAATATCAATGTAAAAATCAGTATAGCCAAAAAGAAGAGCTTGTTGCCCTTGTGTAAGATCAGCTGAGCTGAGACCACAACCATCATCGCATTGTGCACTAACACAGACGAGATATGGACCGTCCTCGCACGTGTTACATTGATAGTCACCGTCAGAATCTGAGGTAGTGGAGCATATTTCAAAGAAACCAGGGTTAATCACTACATCCGCGCCCTCTATGTCTAGAGAGCTACAGGTGGAATATGCTGCACCAACTGCTTCGATATGTCCTTCAATGGTGTGGGACGGTAAAGTGAAAGTAGCACCTGAAGGTGATGCCGTAGGACTACAACCCGTAGGTCCTCCATCGTAGTCTATGTATAGTGGTGACGCTGTACGTGCTATTGAGCCAAAGTCACCTGCCGCACCACCATCCACGAAGAACCATATTTGTGGGCCGGTGATTTCAGCGACTGGCATGTCAGTGTTAGTTGCGTCGTGTACGATTTCTAAATCGTTACCTCCATTAATTGTAGTTAAGGTGACGCCACTTGATTCCATGGTCCCACC
>JAHDBH010000068.1 GCA_020630495.1 Saprospiraceae bacterium | reverse complement strand
TCTTCCCAGTCATCCTTGCGCTGTAGTAAGATGACAGATGACTGTACCCGAGGCGGAGGTTGAAAAGACCCAGGGGCTACACGAGTTACAGTCTTGCCTGTGTAGAAGTGTGCCACCAGTACGCTCAGTATACCGTACACCTTGCTGTGAGGACTACTCAGTAGTCGATCGCTCACCTCTTTCTGAAACATCCCGATCATCACGGGGAATAGATCCACATGTTCTAGCAGGCGGAATACGATCTGGCTTGAAATATTGTAAGGGAAATTGCCTACTAGTGCGGTCGGCCGAGTGATCTCTCTGCGGATGTAGTACCTCATGAAATCCTCTAGCACCACCTTATCCTTATGCTCAGGATAGGCTTGATCTAGATGAGCCTTCATATCTCGATCCGCTTCCACAGCACGATATCCTGGTCGCTCTATGAGATACTCTGTGAGGGCGCCGCGACCTGGACCCACCTCCAAGACATCCAGACCATCTGAGTGCTCTTGTATAGAAGTGATGATACGATCTATGATGCCCTGACTTACAAGGAAGTGCTGGCCGTAGGATTTCTTTGGTTTGCTGTACATCATAGTTCTATCTCGCTGTCCCGTAACTTCGCGGCTACATTATATTATACCACCACACCATAGACACAGAATGATAAAAGTAGGGATTACAGCAGGAGACATCAATGGTATAGGACTCGAGGTGGTCCTCAAGAGCCTCATGAGCGATCTGATGATTAAGCACATGACGCCCGTCATTTACGGATCTGGCAAAGTGGTTGCCTATCACAAAAACATCATCAAAGCCAATGATCTGAGCTTTCACAATCTTCCAGATGATCGCGATCCACGGCCCGAGCGCATCAATATAGTCACTTGCTGGCAAGAGGACATAGATATCACCCTAGGTAAGATCGAAGAAGCTGCTGGAAAGTACGCCTATGCTGCTCTGGACCGCGCCGTAGAAGATCTCCGCCAGGGTCGCATAGACTGTATCGTCACAGCCCCGATAAGCAAGAAAGCCATGAGACTCGCGGGCTTCATGTATCCAGGTCACACGGAGTATATGGCTGATAATTTTGATACAGAGGATTACATGATGATGATGGTGCATGACGATCTGCGCGTATCCATTGTCACGGAGCATCTACCGCTCAAGGATGTCGTATCTACTCTATCCCAAGCACTTATAGAGCGTAAAATCAAGCAATTTGATAAAAGCTTGCGTACGGATTTTGGCGTGGTGAAGCCACTCCTCGCCGTCATGGGACTCAATCCTCACTCGGGAGACGGTGGCATCCTCGGCACAGAGGAAGAAGAAATGATCGAGCCAGCTATAGCAGCATGCAGAGAGAGTGGCATACAAGTCATGGGTCCTTTTGGAACAGATGGATTCTTTGGCTCTGGGGCCTATAAAAAGTACGATGGCATCCTGGCCATGTACCACGATCAAGGACTCATACCCTTCAAGACGCTTAGCGCACAATCTGGTGTCAATTTCACTGCTGGCCTGCCCATAGTTCGCACTTCGCCAGATCACGGTACGGCATTTGACAAAGCTGGTCAGAACGTAGCAGATCCTGCAAGCATGCGCCATGCAATCTTTACCGCTATAGACATCGTGCGCAGCCGAAAACAGTATGCCGAGGACACGGCTAATCCCGTGGAGAAGGCAACTGGCAAAGCCAAGCCCAGAAGAGAGCGCTACTAGTATGTATAGCTAGTATGTGGATTGCTCACTTCTCTATGTAGGTCGAGCTAAGCGTATCAGCACCAGACCTTGGGGACTTTCGTCCAAATGACTCTCAAGAGTCCACAAGACTAGCGGAGTCCAAACAAGAGACGCAGAATGCTCTAGCGGCAAGACAGAGATACACCACGATTTCACCTTAGTCCTAAAAGTAGAAGAGTCTTGCAGGCTTACGCCTACAAGACCTTCTGTTCATGCTGCAACCCCTTGCAGCCTATATAATGATCGACGTTGTCGTTTTATTTCATGAGGTGAACGATTTTTCGCAGATAATTTTAAGATAAGCTTTCTCTGTCGAGCGCTGTGTCCAGGCCAAGTGTGCTGGAGAAGTGTCATACATCCAGCGTGCGGCTATAGCGCCCATGATGTATACCACGACTTTTTCTGATCTTTACCCTACCAAAACATCATATCATGAAAACTCTCAAAAAAATCGGAATCGGACTCCTCATCCTAGTTCTACTCTTGCTGATCCTCGCATTTTTCCTACCCAAGGACCTTCATGTGCAGAAAAGCAAAGTCATAGACGCTCCTATCTCCATGCTTTACTCCACGGTTACTGACATGAGCCAGCAAGAAACTTGGAATAGCTGGGCCACCATGGATACGACCATGGACATCACTGTAAGCTCCCCCAGCACAGGCGAAGGAGCAAGCTACTCATGGACTAGCGAAAACTCTGGAGAAGGCAAATACACCCAGCACGACCTCGTCTACAATGAAAGCGTACGCATGGATCTTGATTTTGCTGGTCAAAGCGCTGGTGGAGACTGGAGATTTGAAGAAGTAGATGGCGGGACAGAGGTCACATGGTCATTTGATGGTACGAGTCCGTGGCCTCGCAATCTGACCAACTTCATCGGTAAGATGGTGCTTGGCAAGAGCTTCAGCAAAGGACTGGACATGCTAGATGCCCATGCAAAGAAGACTATGGAGGATGCGCTGACCAAGTATGACGTCAAAGAAGTGGATTTTCCCTACACCACCTTTCTGGGTAAGCGCGATCGTGTGAAGATGGAAAACGTACAGACATTCTATCAAGACAATCTGCGTCCACTCTACGGCTATCTATTGCAAAACAAGATCAAGCCTATAGGCCAGCCCTGTGGCATCTTCTATGACTGGAATCCAGAAGATGGAACCGCAGATATGGCATCAGCGATACCTATCTATGAGAAATTTGAATCAGCAGATTTCGAAAATCTCATCATTCCCGAGACTCGCGCGTGGTTGATCGATTACTATGGCGACTATGACGGCAGCATGGCCGCTCACAATGCCATGGAATACTATTTCTACAAGAATGGCCTCAGTTCAGATAAGCCCGTCATAGAAGAGTACGTCACTGATCCTACGGAGCAGCCTGAGCGGCCAGATACCTGGCTCACACGAGTATATTACATAAAGTAATATGCTCATGCTCACGTCCTGCTGATGCATGTATAGATAGGTATGTAGTGCGCCTCACATGCCTCACTCTACTCGCTAGCTATATACCTTTCCAGTATCGAGCTGCCTGCACGGCTATGCAACATACTGTGCAAGGGTTGCCCTGCGATAACTTTATATAGGGGTCATCCAGAGCCTCTGTCCTCTAGCGAACTCATCCACTATATCATAGACTTCTGGGCCCAACAAGCTCGCGACGGCAGCCGTTACTATCGCCGTACACCGCCAATGATAACCAGATTGGCATACCTTACTGTATTACCTATAAAGTAACCAACAATGCAATACAAATTAATTTTCAGCGCATTACTGAGCACATTACTGCTTGGAGCGTGTATAGGCGAAGACTTTCTCGATGATCGGGTAGAACCGCGTCTGAGACTTGGTATCGTGCCAGACACGCTTGCCGTCGGTGACGAGTTTCAGCTCGTCACACGGTTTACTAACAATGTCGGTATAGAAGAAGAGCATCTACCTATCTGGTCTAGTAGTGATGAAGAAGTCATCACAGTATCTACAGAAGGCCTGGCAACAGCCAGAGACAGTGGATCTGCTACCATCACAGGTGTCATCTCCTACGAGGGCATTGACTACAGTGTCGATAAGACCATAGAAGTAGGGGATACTACCATCATACTACCTGACAATCCCGTGCGGAGAGGATCAATCATGCCTAGCAGCTTCTATGATCTAGAAGGTGAATTCACCTTGACTAAAGTAGACGAAAACTTAATCCTGAGCTTTGGCGACGACTATGTAGCTGACCGAGGTCTACCTGGACTTTATCTATATCTGACTAATAATCCTCGCTCTACTCAAGGAGCCATGGAAGTAGGTATGGTGCGCACATTTTCTGGAGCGCACGATATTACCATACCAGGCGACATAGAGCTAGACCAGTATAGCCATCTTCTTTATTTCTGTAAACCATTTAATGTAAAGGTCGGCGACGGCCTTATAGAAGAATAACATCATGAAAAACATCATCAAACAACTGACTACTCTTGCCATTCTCTGTATACCTATGATGGCCATCGCTGGCGGCGGATGGCCACAGCCTAAAGGCAAAGCTTACATTAAACTATCAGAATGGTGGCAGATTTCTGATCAGCACTATACGAGTGCCGGATTTATAGACCCCAATGTGACTCTCGCACTTTACAATACAAACATCTACGCAGAGTACGGTATCACGGACAGATTTACCACAACAGTATACATGCCTATTTTCAGCCGTAGCGTCGTAAATACACTTGTCTCCAATACCACGAAGCAAGTCATAGAAGAAGGCGATGCCATTAATTCTATCGGTGACGCAGAAATTAGCTTAAAATATGGTCTCACACGCCCCGGTAGTAAATTTGCTCTAGCCGCTAGTATCAAACTAGGCCTACCTACTGGTGTGGCAGCCGGTGGAATTAATAATAATCTACAGACAGGCGATGGCGAGTTTAATCAGCAAGTACAGCTGGACTTAGGTAGATCTTTCCAAGCAGGTACTGCGAGCATCTATGGTAATCTATATGGCGCATTTAACAATAGAACAAATGACTTCTCCGATGAAGTGCGCACAGGACTTGAACTAGGACTAGGATTAGTTTCAGAAAAAATATGGCTCATATCACGTCTAGATGTATTGCAGTCTCTCCAAAATGGCGCGACAGCAGAGTCCATTACTACGAGCGGCATATTTGCCAATAATGCTGAATTTACTACACTGGGAATAGAAGCTAATTATTATTTCACTCCCAAGGTAGGAGTATCTGCCAATGTCACTACGCCACTAAGTGGCAAGATCATACTCGCAGGTCCATCTTATAGCGTAGGTATATTCTTGGATTTATCTAAGTAGCACCACTAGATTCAATCATAGCGCAATCAATACACGCTAGGAAATAATCGATCTGTGTGCTCTAGGTATTTCTGATACTCGGGTAGATCACCGTATCGCTCCTTGCGAGATTCGCGGGTGAGAGGAATACCACTTATTCCCACTAGAAGCGTAATGATCCATAGCGGCGATACGAGCACGAGATATTGTATTCCTGACATGGATGGAATGCAGTACATAGCCAAGCCTATCCATACCATGATTTCTCCTGTATAATTAGGGTATCGCAAGTGCTTCCAGAGGCCAGGTAAGTTCCACGGTTTTACTGACTTATTTTTTTTCTTAGCAGAAAACTTTTGCGCGTCAGCGCTTGCCTCAATGATCCAGCCCATAGCAAAGACTGCGATACCGATATAGTGCATGGCGTGCCACTGCATATCGCCGAGCACCATGATCGGTGATACGATGATGAGTACACTGATCGTCTGGAGTATCCAGAACTTGGCAAAGCTCCACGCACCCGATCGCATCTCATCAAATCTATCATCCTTACCCATCTCCATAATCCGATAAAGTAAAAATCCGCCTAGACGCACGGCCCAGACACTGACCAAAATAGCGTAGATCAATAATTCCATCCCGCCGTCGCTCAGCAAGACATATGTCCATACTACGGCAAGAAATGATAAACTGTAAGACGCATCGGTAAACTTGTCGGTCTGGAGAAAATAGCCCATGAGGTAACCCACGAGATTAATACCGACGACGGGCACTACGGCATAGAGTAGAAAGTCTGACCACATACTACAGGAGATTTTGGTCATGTAACTCCGTAGATCACGATTAGATCAATCGGCTTCGTAGTTTTCGCAAGCTGCGCCTGATTACTACTTGATGCTGTGCAGCATCATCTCTCCTACTTATACATCCTAGTCAATCATTCCAGACCAGAGGTATTGCTAGAACACACACATTAGCACTCTGCGAGTCTTGTGGACCTGCTAGGATCTACGGACCTAAGTAACCTACACGAGGCTCGGCACCTCTTCCTTGACCATTGTAGGCGTCTCCTCACTCATAAGTATATCCGCTATACCGCGCACACGACTGAGCTCATACTTGAAGTAATATCGCATCGCATGCAGCTTACTCTCATAGAACTCTACAGAATGACTCTTATCACCAGTCACTAGCGCTTGCTTAGCGGATGTGGCCATCACCAGCCACTGCCAGCCTATGACTATCTTGCTCGCATACTCCATGAATATCGTGGCATCGCTGAGATATCTATTGTGCTGACCCTGCATAGCATAGGGTAATAGTCTGCCGAGTACCTCCTGTGTAAGCTCTAGGCTCTTAGCTAACTGGGCTGCAGGAGCACGTAGTTCCTCATGCGTAGTTGCAGCCTCTATAGCGGCTTGTATCTCCGCCATGAGCAGCTGAAGAGCCGCGCCGTTTTTCATCGTGACTTTTCGACCTAGTAGATCTATGGACTGTATACCTGTGGTGCCTTCATAGAGCGAGAGTATCCGCATATCGCGCAGATACTGCTGCAGTACAAATTCACTGCAAAATCCGTATCCGCCCAGCACTTGCAGACCTTGATTAGTCGCTTGATAGCCCATCTCAGACGGGTAGGTCTTGATGATAGGTGTGAGTATCTCTACCAGCAGTTGATACTTTGCCTTATCCTCGGCTGAGCTAGCTGTAAGCTCTAGTTCGCGGTATCGACAGCCTTGGAAGACTAGCGAGAGAGCACCTTCTGCGACAGTCTTCTGGAGTAGAAGCATACGTCGCACATCTGGGTGATTGACGATCAGAGTCTGTTCCTGCTGTACGTCCTTGCTACCGTCATTGCTGATGAGACGTCCCTGCGGGCGCTCCTGAGCGTACTGTAGAGCTGCATAGTAAGCGGCTGTGGTACACGCTGCTCCTATGCGACCCACGGTCATACGGGCCTCATTCATCATGAGGAACATGTTCTTGAGACCTTCATTCTCGTTACCTACTAGCCATCCGTGACAGTCTTGGTCTTCGCCAAATACAAGATGCGTAGTACACCATCCTCTCTGTCCCATCTTCTGGTAATCACCTGCTACAGTAACATCATTAGGCACTAGCGCTCCATTCTCATCACGGAGCTTAGGTACTACAAATAGGGATATACCCTTAGTCCCAGCTGGAGCGCCATCGATACGAGCCAGCACGAGGTGTATGATGTTATTTGTCTTATCATGATCTCCGCCACTGATAAATATCTTCTGCCCAGATATACGGAAGCTTCCATCATCTCTGCGCTCAGCGCTCGTCTTGACATCACTCAGTGAGCTACCTGCCTGCGGCTCTGTGAGACACATGGTACCCGCTGACTCACCGCTGAGCATTCCTGGTAGGAAGCGATCCCTCAGCTCATCTGTACCAAATGACTCTATCAGATGCGCCGATCCGGTAGTCAGATCGAGATATCCCGGAAGATGATTATTTGCCGCATCCATGATGAAGTATGCACCGATGTATGCCATATACGGCATCTGCATACCACCATGCTCATGAGAAAAAAATGATCCTAGAAGACCGAGCTCTCCGCCCGTCTTGAAGAGATCGCGTACCGCCTCATGCACCCATATCTTACCGTCTTCAAAACGCGCCGGATTCTCATCCATCTCTCGGAATATTGGATAGAGCTTCTGATCGCTATAGGTCTTTACGCTGTCTAGAAGCATGTCTATAGTCTCTCGATCATAGTCCGCATAGCGATCAGATTGCATAAGTTCCTCCAGACCAAATACTTGGTACATCTGAAACTTGAGCGTGTCCATATCCATATACTTTGCACTCATAAGCCTGTAATTTTTATCTTTGAACGAATTGTCTGCTAATATTTGTACAGTTGTACAAAGATATAGCTAATCGTCTGAACGTGCATAGAAATAAACGATTCCCATGAAAATGCGTGAAAGAATCATCCTGAGCGCTATCCAGCTGTTCAATGAGCACGGCATGACCAGTGTGCGCGTACGTGATATTGCTAGTGATATGTCTGTCTCACCGGGCAGTATCAGCTACCACTTCCGTAATAAGGAGGAGCTCATGCTGGAGATATACAAGTACATGCTCAGTAGTCTCAATATGGCTGCTATTGCCGAGCGTCTCATATCTGGCGGTAGTCCTATGGAGATCGCACGAGTGTACGCCGAGTATGTCTATCGCTTCCGATTTTTCTTTCAGGACACCCTTGAGATTGTGCGAGCCTACCCTCGCATAGGTCGTATGCACCAGACGCAGTCGCAGACGGAGATCACTACCATCAAGAGTATCGTGTATCTCGCTGTGGGCAATGGCACGCTCCTACCAGAGCCTAAGCCAGGGCTCTATGCTCAGCTCTGCGAGATGGCCTGGATGACCCTTCACTTTTGGTTTGCTAGGAATATCATTCTAGGCAATGTAGAAGAAGGCATTGAGAATGCTCTGATCTTCACTACCAATCTTGGAGATCCGTATTTCACCGAGAAGGGGCGCAATGACCTGCGAGAGTTTGAGCGGCGCTTGCGCAATTATAGCAGCGTCAGTGAAGTGCGTGCCGAAGAAAGTATGATCTTAGATTCTGAGGCAAAGAGTTAAGATCTCGATTTTTCGATCAGGCTATACAGAGAGACATTGGCCACAGTCGTGCTATGGACATGATTGTGAATCTGCACGTCTGAGTGTACGGCAATTGAGAGTATTTTCTAGCAGACAAGCTTATAGCCTTTGCCCCGGATATTGATGATCTCCACATTGGGATCTGACTTGAGGTGCTTCCTGAGCTTTGTGATAAATACGTCCATGCTGCGACTATTAAAGAAACTATCGTCTCCCCATAGTTTTTTGAGGGCATCACTCTTGTCCGTGATCTCGTTTTTATTGAGATAAAGAAGTTTAAGCATTTCTGATTCACGTCCAGTGAGCCGCACTTCCCCATCGTGAGATTTGAGACGCTGTCGCGTAAAGTCGATATTAAAATGTCCTATGACGCACTCTGAGAGATCCTCAGTGATGGCGGGCACCTGATCAGCATTTCGCGATAGCAGAGCATTCATCCTCACGATGAGCTCCTCTATGCTGAAGGGCTTCTTGAGATAATCATTCGCTCCTACTTCAAAGCCTTTTTTCAGATCATCCATCTGCGACTTTGCTGTCACGAAGATGATTGGGATAGCGGCATTTTCTTGTCGTATTTTTTTGGCAAGTGTGTAGCCGTCCATCTCGGGCATCATTACATCGAGTATACAGATGTCTGGCTGTACTTTGCCGTACATATCTAGTCCCTTCTGTCCATCCAGCGCTCGATGTACCTCAAATCCTCGCGTCTCCAGAGTCTCTGACATGATCTCTGCGAGCAATTTTTCATCTTCTACGAGTAGTACTTTTTTCATTTACGCCATTGATTTAGGAATAGATAAGGTAAATTCACTGCCTTGGCCATACTGACTTGTCACACCGATATGGCCACCGATTAAGTCCATGATATTTTTGACATAGTGGAGACCCAGACCAAAGCCCTTGACACTGTGTACGTCTCCTGTAGGCTCTCGATAAAACTTTTCAAATAGATGCTTCATTGTCTCAGACTTCATCCCGCGACCCTTGTCAGAGATACGTATGACGACTTTATCATTTTGCTCTTTTAATTCTGCATTAATTACGACTTGTTCTCCAGAGTATTTTACGGCATTGTCAATGATATTGTTCAGGACATTACTGAAGTGCATTCTGTCCAGAGATAGATTATCCATCTCCAGTTCATTGCGCAGATGAAAGCTGATTTCCTTATTGCTATTGAGTCGATGATTTTCTACCACTTTATGGAGTAGCTCAGGAAGGCATACGCTCTCTGGTCTTAGCTGTATTTTTTCTTTCTCAAATCGTGCTGCCTGTAGTACTTTATCTACCATGAGCGCTAAGCGATCTAGCTCATTTTTGGATATATTAAGGTACTTATCTGTGCGCTCTTGATCATCTAAGACATGGAAGTGTCTCATTGCTTCATTAGCTGCGGCGATGACGCTGATCGGCGTCTTGAGCTCGTGCGTCATATTGCTGATAAAATCATTTTTGATTTCACTGAGCTTCTTCTGACGCAATATTGTATGCAGCATATATACCATACACAGGATGAGAAGTGCGCTGAGCAGAAAACTACTTAGGATAGAAAGCCACATCTGTCGATATAGAAATCCACGCTCACCAGCGAAGACAATCGATGCCGCTCCTCGTCCTAGCTGAAATATGTGTTCGTCATCAGATACCTCAGCTACCCGTGGATCATACGTAGGAAAAAATCTCAGTGTATAGGGTAATGTGATACCACCGCTCTTAAGCGCTGCGGCAAGATTATCCTCCACCGCTACTATATCTATCGGAGCCTCTGTTGCTTCCCTGTAGGCCTCCATGAACACCTTACTCATCTGTACGGAGTCCATATCTGTACTACTGATATATCTCTTATTGTAGGTCAGTTCCAGCTTTTGCTGATAAGCGCTATCACCCTCTTCGCAGAGTACATAGATGTGCTGCACAGACGAGTCACCGAGCCAAGATATTTCGTCTGAGATGGTCATAGTCCCTTCTTCGCAGGATATGGCTTTGCGGATCTCTTTCTTATCAAGACCCTTGCGCATGATCTCAGAGACTACACGACCGCGCTCCTTATCAAATGCCCGCATAGTGGCAGCCTTCACCGACTTGTCAAACTGGTCTTTTTCACGCTGATAGCTGCCATCTAGCCAGCGCAGCTGCAACCATATGATGGCTAGGATGGATGCTATCATGAGCACCGCGATACCGATAAGTCTTCTCTTCACGTAGATAAAAGTAAATCTACACATCTCCTGACTATCAGCCACTTAACAATGTATAACAGAGGCCCCAGCACACTACAAATCTTTACTAATGCCGTCCGTAGGCTACCTCCGCACACATATGCCAAATAGCTCCTTGCCCTGGCGTGGCTTGATAGAATTGTAGCAGCGCGCCATCGTCTTGACCTCAAAGTAAGGCTGCAAGTATCCTATATATTCTTCTCGGCTTCCGCCAAAAGGTCTAGCACCATCACTCTGCAGTGGATGATCAAACCATAGTCCCACGAGCTGTCCACCTGGTCGTATCAGCTCAGACATTTTCAGAGCATAGGCCTCGCGATTCTCCACCGTCGGCAGAAAACTGCAGAAGAATGTCTGCTCCAGCACCAGATCATATTGCCCAGTGCTCTGGAAAAAATCCTCTTGCAATAGGTGATCCACAGGAAAATCTGGGACTCGCTCTCTGAGATTGTGCAGAGGTCGCTCTGAGATATCCATCACATAGACCTGCTCATAGCCTTGGTCATGCAGATACTCAGCCTCATACGCATTTCCTGCTCCAGGTATGAGGATCTCGATCTGCTTATCAGCTACATCCTCCATGTAGGCTACTAGTGCAGGACTCGCCGTGCCCATATCCCAGCCCGTCCGTCCCTCATCATATCGCTGTGTCCAGTAGTGCTCCTCCTTGTGTGACATATGCATAGAAGGGGTGGATGGCGCGTATTGTTTCCGTACAGCAGATTCTGTAGGTACGGGGAGAGCTTTGCCTCCTACGCCTCATGAGCTATATCGCTGTCTAGCAATCGCAGTTTCATCGGATCACTCGTGCTCAGTACTTCGAGACTAGGACTGCACCCAATGGTGATCTCTACGCACAGGGCCATGTGCAGAGACTCGACGACTGGAAAGAATATGACTACTTTGCTCGCTGGTACTCTCCTGACGGACAGCTCATCTGGGAAATTAGTTTGCATACCCGTACTGGCGTCAGCTCATTTCATTACGGAATTTAAATCAGTGAGGAGGGAGATGTCATCCTGCCTCACTCCGATAGAGGTATTCTTCAAGTCTCTCGCTTGTCTGATGGTAGAGAAGTCTTATGGACTTACACCTTTGATATAGATTCAGGTATCGACTTATATCCCGGCTTGAGAGTGCGATGAATGCGACACTTAGAGGACGGAAACATCATTCCTGGATCTGGACTCAACGGTCGCGAAATCGTCAATGGACATATAGCATGGATCGTCAGGTATCGAGTGCAGAGCGTGGCGCAGGGGCAGGTGGTGGTGGTGCGGTGAGCTACAAATTAAATGCTAGATATCGACGATTTTATCTATATTGTAGCTATGTCAAGAGCTCAGATGCCATACATCCTCCATACGCCTGATAGCATATCATGCAGAAACTTTCTCCCTTCACCAGGCTCAGATCACATATCTCTACAGGACTGTACCGCTGGCACCTACTTCATCGAGCTAATCACTCCTGACGGTCAGCGACAAGTAGCACGATATACTAAGCTGTAGACAATGAGCAGGTGTATCATCCATATTCTCACATTCATATATTGGGCTTTATCTTGTACGTCTGCTTCGTCTCAGCCTCACTACAGCACACTACACAAAGCTGGTCTGTATGATCGAATTGATCAAGCTCAGCTAAACGAATCTTCAAGGACTCTTACATCCGTAATTGCAAGTGTTTGCGAAAATCTTAAACCTTGCACTCATATACATGAATACGATCTAAAGGGAAATATAATACAGCAGTGGAAGTTTGACTCTATTCAAGCGGATGCGATTCAAGAGACTAGCTTTCTAATAGATGAGCTTTACATCATAGGCGAAGAATCCTTGATTCGTGACAGTGCCTTACACATCTTTCATTTGCAGAAGAACTCCGACGGCAGTTGGTATCAACACCGACAGTGGACCTATGAGCTGGACTCCAGTCTCCACTTTGCCGATGACGTCGATATCGATGTGCGCAGCATCGAGATGATGAGCAATGG
>JAHDBH010000242.1:686-1552 GCA_020630495.1 Saprospiraceae bacterium | reverse complement strand
AAGAATTTGACGAATACAAAGCTAATGGGTACAAACTAAAATCAGGCAGCAGCTCATCAAGCTCGTCGAGTGGCAATACTCAGAAAGAACCACTCAATGATGTCCTACTTTCTCAGCTCAATCGACTCATGGAGCTTCGCAAAAAAGGTGTTCTCACAGAGAATGAATATGTCGTTGAGCGTAAGAAGATTTTAGCGAGAGGATAAGATGATAAAGACACTTCTCAATATAGGAGATGATATACTGTCTTTATTTTATCCTCGACTGTGCATCGGATGTGGGGAGCGGGATCCTCTCCGAGACGAATACTTCTGTTTATCCTGTCGAATGGATGTACCTTTTATCAAAGATAGAGCCCGTGTTGATGCTGCCCTGGTAGGTAAAGTATCTCTACCAGAAAAACTCAACAATGTATATGCCCTTTTTTACTACACTAAGACCGGAGTAACTCAGCAGCTACTCCGACAGCTGAAGTATAAGAGAAAGCCTAATGTAGCAGTCAAGCTCGGACGCATGCTTGCCATGAAGTATATATCCGAAATTGATCCAGCTGCAGTATTGGTGCCTGTTCCGATCCATCCTAAGCGACTGCATGATCGTGGATATAATCAGGCAGAGCGTATAGCTCATGGTATCCAGGCGATCACTGATCAGCGTATTGATACCAAAGTGTTGAAACGGGTGCTTCATGGATCTTCTCAGACAGAAAAGTCAAAAGAAGAAAGACAAATTATTTTAGATCAGACCTTCAGACTGAATGAAAAGCAAGGAGTAGTCACTGGTCAACATTACATATTGATAGATGATATCATGACTACTGGATCTACACTCAGGGCCTGCTATGATGAGCTCATGAAGACAGAGCC
>JAHDBH010000242.1:0-637 GCA_020630495.1 Saprospiraceae bacterium | reverse complement strand
GACGGTAGTACCGATCGGCTCACCGAGTACTACCTTGAGGAGATTGCCAGAGGATGTAATATCAAATACGATGATAGGCATATCATTCTCTTGACACATGGTGAAGGCCGTCATGTCCATGACATTGAGATTTTTGCCAATGACTTCTGCGTAGGAGATTTCTTCGTATTTCTCAGCATTCTTATCTTTCTCTGGATCTGCGGTGTAGATACCATCTACCCGAGTGCCTTTGAGTATAGCGTCAGCATTGATCTCATTGGCCCGGAGAGCTGCAGCAGAGTCGGTAGTGAAATAAGGACTGCCAGTACCAGCGCTAAATATTACAATTCTATTTTTTTCGAGATGCCGGGTAGCTCTTCTGCGGATATATGGCTCAGCTATCTCCCGCATCTCTATGGCAGATACGAGTCGTGTATACATCCCATGCCGCTCTAAAGAGCTCTGAAGAGCAAGCCCGTTAATACAAGTGGCTAACATACCCATGTAGTCACCTTGTGCTCTCTCGATACCAGATCTACTGGCGTCGAGCCCTCTGAAAATATTGCCACCACCGATGACGATGGCGATCTCCAATCCCAAATCCACTACACTTTTGATCTCTTGAGCATAGTGATCGAGCATATCCGGAGATATTCCA
>JAHDBH010000241.1 GCA_020630495.1 Saprospiraceae bacterium | reverse complement strand
GCATGGTAACATATAGGTAATATGATCATAACATGCTGATCACATCGCCGAGATACTTTCGCACCGAATTTAAAGTATTCATCCAAACCAAGCCTAACATGCAAAGAACTTTACTCAGTCTTATAGCCCTTTCACTTACCTATCTCTGCACCGCTCAGGTGACCCTCACAGATGCGAGTATCAATGCAGGCGAGACACTATCGCTTACCGCTGATACAGAGTATATCCTTGACGGATATGTATTTGTAGAGGCAGGCGCTACGCTCAATATCGCCGCAGGCACCGTCCTCAAAGGCAAAGCCACACCATCAGACGGCAGCGCCGCATCAGCCCTCATCGTATCCCGAGGTGCAACCATCAATGCCGAGGGAACTGCAGCAGCACCCATCATCTTCACCGCCGAGTTTGATGATGTGACTATCCCTATTGATCTCGATAAGGACGATAAAGGCCTCTGGGGAGGAGTCATCATACTAGGTAATGGTATCGTAGGAGAAGATGGCGGTACTGAAAATATCGAGGGTATTCCTTCGGGCGAAGGTCGTGCACAATATGGCGGTAGCGACAATACTGAGAGCAGCGGAATTCTCACCTATGTATCCATCAGACACGCAGGATCTGCGCTAGAAGCAAATAACGAAATCAACGGTCTCACACTTGGTGGTGTGGGCTCAGGTACGGTCATCAATCACATCGAGGTCTTCGCTAACTTGGACGATTGAGATTTTCGGTGGTGCACCAGATATCGCTTATGCTGCTGTGGCATTTTGCGGTGATGATAGCTTTGACTATGATGAGAGCTATAGCGGACGCGGTCAGTTTTGGTTTGTCATCCAAGATGAGCTCAGCAATCGCGCCGGTGAGCTAGATGGTTCTGAGGCGACCGATCTACTTCCCAAGACAGATGTCATCGTGGCCAATGCAACATTTATAGGTGGCGGTCTCTCATCAGCTAATGAAGATGGAAATGATGCACTGCGTATCAGAGATGCTGGAGCTATTAAACTTTGGAATTCTATCATCACCGAGTTTGCAGATGGTGCAATAGCCATAGACAATGATATCGAGGGAGATAGCTATGACGAGTTACTTGCAGGGAATATCCAATTTATAGGCAATTTATTTTCGCAATTTGGAGATGGAGATTCTTTTGCTGATATTGTAAGTACAGATGGCGGAGATGACGATTTCCTTATTGCCTTGCTCACTCGCAATAGTAATACCATTGAGACGATAGATCTAGGCGGTATCAGCCGCCAATCAGACGGTGGACTAGATCCACGGCCCAATGCCGGTAGCCCAGCTCTATCCGGAGTCGTAGAATTACCAGAAGACGATTTTCTTGTAGACGTGGATTTCCGTGGAGCATTTAGCAATACGGACAATTGGGCTACGGGATGGACAGCGCTTGACGCTTATGGACACTTTGGTGATCTTAGCACCGTAGCGACTACAGAGATTCCTGGTTTTGCGCAGACTACACTCGCAGCATCACCCAATCCTGTGACGGATATGACGGCCATCAGCTGGGAGCAGACAGCAGCGGCAGACCTTACATTATC
>JAHDBH010000240.1 GCA_020630495.1 Saprospiraceae bacterium | reverse complement strand
CCATCCTTGCTGGATCTACTGGACCCTCACCCGGATCTACTTCAAAGACGCGAAGGACGACTTCAATAGTATCACCGATTTCATCACAGCAGAAAATCACCTCGTCGTCAAAATAGATTTGATCACCTGTGCGCAATGGATCATCATCCCCATCTGCGGCGTTAATTCCGTCACATGTGAAGCATGTATTTACTATACCCTCAAATCCATTTTGCGTACCACACAGTTCTGACTGCTTGATTACTTTAAAAAACACCTCATTGCAATTATCATGACTGCCGTCATCAAATGTTTCTGCAAAGACTAATGCAGTACCTTCTATCCCGATTCCTATCACAGTATTCTCATCGCATACTGCCGTAGGCGCTTGATCATCTACTACCGTAATCGTGAGCTGATGTGTACCTACATTGCCACAGTCGTCCTGCAATATATAAGTAAGTATCGTTTCACCCTCAGGTATATCTGTCAAGACATAAGCACTGATCCCGAGCTGGATTAAATTACCCGCAGTAGTATTTAATAAATAGTCAAATCCACTACACTCATCATTGACATCCGGTGTCGGCACTGCAAATGAGGCTCCGCACTCATCGCTCGGCATAGAGAGTGTCACATCACTCGGACTCACGACATCCGGTGCCGCCATATCCCATACGAGAATTCCTTGCAGATGAATCTGCGGATTTACGCCAAATTCTAGAGGCTCACAGAGATTCCATATTTCCCAACGTCGCGTGATTCCATACGAGCCACCGCAACCAATAAATTCCACATCCTCGACGCTGTATACAAGATCACAATATGCATCTATTCCTTCTTCTATACTCTGTCCATTAATTAATGGATAGCCTGTATGAGACGGTTCTATAATCGTGGGATCCGCAGCGACTTGTGCACATGTAAATGCAGGGAAATCTGTTCCATCATAATTACCTGGATAAGTCACTTGATCTATTTCAAATCCTAGCAACGTGAGTAGCTGCACACATTCGGAGGCATTTCCCTGATCATCGGTTACTATCCATGTGCGCTCTACCACTACTCTATCATCAGCGCACTTTCCATTATCGTCTACGATATCAGTGAATGTCATCGTCACGTCGCCCTCACAACTGGTCACTATAGGCACACCAGTAAATGAGGTATCTAGTAATCCATTGCACGGAATCAAGGTGTCTGGCGGACAGATAAACTCTGGGAAGAGCTTGCTCTCCACCAGCACTGTTCCCCAGCACAGATTATCTGTGCCGCTGCACGTATCGCGCACCATCACTGTGAGTAGTTCTCCCACTTCACTCTGTGTCACCACAGGGCTCGTAGGCACTGCGGATCCATCAGCATACTGCAATGTCACCTCGTAGCAATCGTAGCAAGCATAGGGGCCTCCTGATAGCACTAGATCCGATGTGATCTCTGCCTCGCAGTCCGCATTCAGACTTACATTGATCTGATTTGCACACGCTAATTCTGTCACTGGGTCAGGATATTCCTCCACCGTAAACGTGAAGCTGCAGCGAACCTCATTTCCTCCCGCATCACGTGCATAGATCTCTACTTCCGTCACGCCGATCG
>JAHDBH010000239.1:1224-1578 GCA_020630495.1 Saprospiraceae bacterium | reverse complement strand
AGTCTCACAGAAGATCCTGGCTCCAGCATAGCCTCTGCCTCGATAGTACTATTAGTCATGTACTCCATAGCAGCTCCATCTGCAAAATCATGCTCCGGAGAGCTGAGATATATTGGATTGTCGCAGTCTGCCATGACCGTCATCTCTGGATCCTGATCTGCTAAGCACTCCATAGCATTGTTGATATAGTAAGCGATGATATTTGACTCACCATAGAAACATGATGTAAAGCTCCGAGCACATCTCACATAGTAAGTATTCTCTGTGATAACTCCTGGATCATAGCTTGCGTCATGCGCTCCCTCTACGATTTGCCAGATAGCTCCCATGTTAAATCCATTTGGCGTATATGGT
>JAHDBH010000239.1:927-1214 GCA_020630495.1 Saprospiraceae bacterium | reverse complement strand
CCTCCAGCTACTTCCAGTAGCTCTCCTATCTCAGGAGCATCGCAGCCTTCTGGTAGTTCTACTATGGATTCAGAATCCGCACCAGCAAACCCCACTCTACCATAATGCGCTAATCTCGTATCTGATTCTATCACATATGTAATAAACTCATCTACAGCACTTACGTTGCCACATGCATCAGTGAATGTATAATGTCGTATCACTTGTCTCTCTTCCATTCCATTACCATATTGACACTCAGCAGGTATGAGTTCATCACTATAGTTCACACTTATTTGATCATCTGT
>JAHDBH010000239.1:0-917 GCA_020630495.1 Saprospiraceae bacterium | reverse complement strand
GTAGAGCAATTGTCATGTATCTCATATCCAGTACCTGATTCGAAGGCAGTCACAGAGGTATATGCCTCCATAATGCACGAACTCTCATCGACGTAGTGTGTCGTACTGTAAGAAGTCGGCACTACTGGAGCTACCACATCACTCACTACAGTAAAGGTCGCTGTATAAGTCATATCTGACTCGATCAGCCCCTGAGCATTGTACAATGCATAGGTCACTGTCACCTCTCCTCCACATGCTGGTGGCGCTGACACCTCCGTGATGAATGATCCTGTCGTCTGGCATCCACCTCCCTCAAAAGAGGCTATCCAATCTGCAAAATCTGCATCAATAGATGTCTGGCTCTGACAGCTCGACACTGAGACGTTCTGAGGGCCATCTATGCGCAGGACACATACTTCGGCAGGATCATAGTCATCATTACCATCGATCTGGCCGAGATCATCATCACTCTCATCCGGCACATCACCCGTCTCACTATCAGGAGTAGAGTCGATATCTATCGCAGCAGTGAGCGAAGCAGTTTTAGCGGAAGCTATCTCTGCATTATTAATGACTGTCGTACCGACAAATTCCGGATCCAAAACGAAAACCGCCTGGACTGTCACTGTCTCTCCAGCTGCAATGTATGGGATCAATTCTTTCAGTTGAGCTTTGCCTTCTACTACTTCCCATCTATCATCACTAAGTATTAAGGCAGATGGTAGATAGTCACTCACCTGCACTTCATACGCATCAAGTGTACCTTGATTTTCTACCATGATATCATATACGATGATACCACCAGGCACTATCGGCTGCGGAGTCTCCTCAGCATTCATCGTCTTGATCAGTGCCAAGTCAAATACCTGATAGATACGTACAGGAGCAGGATCAAAGTCGTCATGATCATCAGGATGATCCTGGGTGCCAGGCGC
>JAHDBH010000238.1 GCA_020630495.1 Saprospiraceae bacterium | reverse complement strand
GTAAGCTCTCTTGCCCATAGACACGTACTGAGCTCTATGAATATGACCTTTGGCACCTGAAGGATGACAACTCACGATATGTAGACATATGGGTCTAGGGCTTGGAAGCCCTATATAACGAAGTTCTTAGCATGCGGAGCAGTGGAGCGACGCGACACAGCTGATGCTTGATATTGTTGAAAAAAGGACATGTGGAACCTAATCAAACCTACACCATCCCCTATCAGTCGATATACCGCCGTGAGCCTTCATCACGTTACATATTGAGACCATCACCCCATAGAAACAGTCTACTATGCGCCTACATCTCCTGGTCTCTACACTACTGGTCGCTCAGTTGTGTCATGCACAAGCTCAATCATCAGGACCGCTGACGGTAGAGAATTTTGATAAGGTTATTCTTTCCTATGAGCCCGAGCAGATGGAGCATCATGTCGAGAGTGACTATGAAAAGGCCATTTTCTTCTTGCAAAGTACTCAAGAGGCTGTAGCTCACGCTGGTGGCAATGTGATCTATGCCGACTATTGGAATATCTGTATGGCTCTGCTACGACTCAAGGAGGATCCAGATGTGATTGCCTATTGTTTTACACACGCCATCACAGACAGCCCTGAAGACATGTGTCAGCTCATTGCAAAAAAAGGTCCTTGTGGTCTAGACCAAGTGATTTCTCAAGAGTTTTTTGCATTTACCAAGCAGTGCAATGACCTGCCCGCCAAGGAGGAGTTTGATCTCGAGGAATACATTACTAAGCACAAGATAGATCCGGCACTTGCGAGGACAATGCGCGCTGTGCAACTGCGAGACAAGAAGTATCGCGATGAAAAGCCTGTGGACTGGAATAAGCAACGACCACTAGATCAGCAAAATCAGCGCATCGTGGATTCTCTATTTACTCTCTACGGAAGCTACATCGGCACCTCTCATGTAGGCGAAAAACTCAGCACAGCCATGTGGCTAGTGATTCAACATTCTCATGTAGATATGATGGAACGCTATCTTCCACACTTGATAAGCGCTCATGCTCAGGGCAATCTAGCTCAGACTCCGATCAGGATGATCATAGATAGAATCTATGCGCACAGAGAAGGCTACCAGATATATGGAAGCCAATCGGGCGTAGACTTAGCACCTGAGGATATCCGCGCACAAGTGCGAGAGAAATATGGCTTTTGATGCACGCACACCACACTCCTCGCGCTGGCGACCAGCTGAAATCTGAATGTAAGCACTTCTGCCCACATACATGTACGGAATTCTAGGAATGTAACCTTCGATGTATGCAAAATCACCACTCACGATATGTAGGTATATGGGTCCGGGGCTTGTAAGCCCTAGACAACTAAATAATAATTCAATCACTGATGTTTCATTTGCAAACATTCCTGTGAGCATCGTGCTGTCTACGTATCAATAGAAAAGTGCTCTTCCATAAGTTTAATTACCCTATCCGCTGCATCCACAGATAGGTATTGAAAACCGCGTTTCGTCTTTATACGACCTCCTCCAGGTCTTGAGATATAAATACTCGCAAACAGAACACTTGCGGCCTTTACCCCAGCAGATTTAATCACTCGCTTTTC
>JAHDBH010000237.1 GCA_020630495.1 Saprospiraceae bacterium | reverse complement strand
TGAGCCAGGAGCGACTTTCTAGTGCTCTCATTTGCCGTCACTGAGCGGAGCCGAAATGAGGCCACTGAGCGGAGCCGAAGTGTGGTTGCCAAGAGTGTGGCTTAGAGCTAAATCGAGTCTTTATGTGCTGGGCTGCCGTTGGATTTCGACGGGAGGAATTATACTTATTGATAGCTTTGCGGTCCGTCGATTCATGACTTGTTCATAAGATCTAGCATTGTGTCCTGGGCTATGAGATGTCGCTCATTCGTAGCATGCTATTCGACTTTCAACAATGCATTTTATGCAGTATTACGCTAGACATCCTCATTCCGCGAAGCGGAAAATCATATGCACATTGTCACATTGTCACATATGCACATTGTCACATTAATTCGGCTATCTCATAGTATGACGGGAAAGCTTCTCTTTGTAGCATCTCAGTCCGTAGATTCATGTCTTTTTGATTAGACCCAGGACTATGTCATGGGCAGTGGGATGTCGCTCATTTGTAGCATGCTATTCGACTCTCCGTGATGCATTTTATCCAGAATTTCGCGGGACATCCTCATTCCGCGTAGCGGAAAATCATTCGCAAATTCGCAAATTCGCAAATTCGCACATTATCAATACACCTCGCAGCCCTAATCAGCTTACCTGACATATTCCTTTCCGTTCTCAAGAATTTCTTCCCATTCGATCTTGCCTATAAGTGCTGGCTGACTTAGTAGATAAGGTCGGCCTACCATGACGCCTAGGCGCATACGGCACTGCACGTAGTATTCATGACCGGCTTGCACATCAATCGTAATGTTGTCAGGTGACTCTGTGCGAGCTTCGATGTCTGTGGGGCCAAAGTCGGTAAGGTCATAGCTCATGTACTCACCACTACGCAGTCTTCCGATGAACGTATCGTTCACAGCAATTTTTGCACCTACGAGTACAGCACCAGCATTTTTAGGTCTATAAAAGTGAATGACGGCTTTATCGGAAGACCCTAGAGTTTTACCAGAGTTTTGAGTTTCTGCAAGGGCGCCTATCTCTGCTGCCACATCATCAGTGTTGGTCTTATACGCTTTGGCTTTCACATGATAGCATCGGTTAGCAGCATTGGGAGGAGAGGCTTTCTCGATGTGTATGACATCAGCGCCAACTTTGCGCGCCTCTTGAGTAAGTCTTTTGAGCGCTCCATCGAGCTCACAGTTTTCCTTAGCGGTCGTAAAATCGCCCACCTTGAGTTCGCCGACTGGTAGGAGCTTATCAGCGTATAACTTATCTAGAGGTGTACTTGGCGCTAGGAGATGCACTGCTTCGTTTTCAGAGAGTTCTTTTAGCTTTTTATCTGTGGTGAGTTTGCTTGTGATACCAGGAGTACAAGACGCTAGTAGCAGAAGTACCGTAAATGATGCTAGTTTTTTCATTGATGACGCTATATTTTAATGCAAAGATAGAAGTCGCTCCTTTTCATAATTTATTCTACCTCGCTGATAGATCTTACTAAAAAAAGCCCCCTACCATGAATATCAACATGATAGGGGGCCTATATACTGTATGAAGGTGGGGTGAGCTAGTTGTCGAGCTCAAATATCTTCAATTCGGCTTTATTAGCGTAGTAGAG
>JAHDBH010000236.1 GCA_020630495.1 Saprospiraceae bacterium | reverse complement strand
GGAATTTTTTACAAGACCATTTTTTGGGATAAGCATCCGGTATTCAACGACTTATCTTCTGCGAGGGTAAGTTCTTGTTGCAGACAGATATTGATTTTACACAGAATCATCAGTCTTGCTTTTATCACCGTCGAGGGACTTCGCGTCTAGGATCTATCTACCTGCCGGCCGCAGGCGGGCTTCATCCTCAGGCACCTGCCTGCGTCAGGCAGGCTTCACCTCCTCGCCATAGCGCGCTATGACTCGTCAGCGGAGCACCTGACGCTATTGCAGCTAGCCCCTATCCATCGAAGCCTAATGCACGAATTGGGTCAGAGCACATGCATGAACCATCACTCCTCCGTACTACTTATGCCTGTATGATCCTATTGATATTACTAAGTAGCATGACCATGATGAGCGACAGCACAATAGATTTTAAGACAGACGGTGCAGGACAGGACTGGCGCGTGGTAGTCGACGGCGTCATGGGCGGACTCTCCACAGCCACACTAGAGCTGACGGAGCAGAGCCTGGTGCTCGATGGAAGCGTGAGCCTAGAGAACAATGGCGGGTTTGCATCAGTGCGGTCGCCCTATGGCGATTACTCCCTTGCCGCTTACGATAGTGTGACAGTCCGCTACAGAGCCACTGGACAGTCTTTTTATCTCAGTACGGATATCCATAGACAGTGGTGGTTGCCCAGCTATCGTCTGCATTATCCTCAGAGCGCAGAGTGGACAGAGCTCACTCATGCCGTCGGCTCTATGAAGGAAACCAGGATAGGTGAGCCCACAGGTAACATGATTACTGCAGAGCAGCTCGATCAGATCATACAGATGGGATTCATCACAGGCGATAAGAGTAGCGGACCATTCCGCATAGAGGTAGATTATATCAAATTTCACTAGCGCATGGCAAGCTATATCAATCGCGCGAGTCGCTATCTCCAGCTGATCAGGTCAGAGAAGCCGATCCACGAGATTCGCGCTGAGCTGAAGGAAGGTACTTTAGCGCTACTCCAAGAAGAATTGCATACAGATGAGCGCAAACTCGCTTTCTGGATTAATATCTATAATGCCGCCTTTCTGGATATGCGCCGCACAGGCATCACCAGGCCGGCTATATATAAAAAGCGGCTGATTCCCATTGCCGATTTCCGTATATCACTCGATGAGATAGAGCATGGAATTTTAAGGCGCTTTCGCTCAAAAGCGTCTCTGGGATATCTCCCACAATTCTTTCCTGGTAAGATGATAAAGCAACTCGCAGTATCAAAGCGCGATCCGCGCATCCACTTTGCGCTCAATTGTGGTGCCAAGAGCTGCCCACCCATCCGCTCGTACGATCTCAAAAAAATAGATCAGCAACTCAATCTCGCACAGCGCTCTTTTCTAGAAACTGATAGCAAGGTAATAGAAAGTAAAAAGCAGCTCGAGGTAAGCAAGATTTTTCTATGGTACCAGGGAGACTTTGGAGGAAAGGCCGGCATCAAGCGGCTTCACAGCAAGGTACTCAAGCGCAATTTGCACTCTTATCGACTGCGCTATGCGGAGTATGACTGGACTGATACTTCGGCTGTCGCTCAGTAAACGGGCTTTAACAATTAAATGATTCTT
>JAHDBH010000235.1 GCA_020630495.1 Saprospiraceae bacterium | reverse complement strand
ATGATACAGGCGGAGATGATGATCCGACGATATCGGTGTTCATGCAGAATGCTGATATAGGACTAGCTAAGCGAGCAGTAAGTGTAGAGCAGATGGATGACGGAAGCTTTGATATTACCTATGAGTTCAATGTAGAGAACTTGGGCAATGTGGTCTTGACGGATATCCAAGTGACAGATTTACTGCCATTTGCTGCAGCGGGCTGTGTTGATTCAGTCACAAGTATTACAAGTGACGACTTTGCAGTTAATGCAGACTTTGATGGAGCTGCGGATATCAACCTACTCAACGGTGAGGATGATTTATTCCCCGATGACAAGGGAGCGATCCTATTGACAGTGAATGTCAGTGGATGCTCAGGAACATTTGACAATACAGCTACAGCGACAGGTAATATACCAGGTGGTGGTGTAGTAGATGATGAGTCATCAGATGGAAGCGATACCGACCCAGGTGACGATGGCGAGAATGGAACAGATGATAATGGTACACCAGACGATGATTCTGATGATACACCTATCGATGATGAGCAAGATCCTACGACAATCACATTTGGCCTAGAGCCAGTACTAGGTACAGCTAAGCGAGTGGTACAGGTGGTAGCGAATATGGATGGAAGCTTTGATGTGACCTATGAGGTGAATGTGGAGAACTTCGGAGATGTAGATTTGGATTCACTACAAGTGATGGATGATCTTACGAGTACCTTCCCAGATCCATGTGAGCGCGAGGTGATCTTGGTGACAAGTGATGACTTCAGTGCCAATGGGGATTTTGATGGAGATACAGATATGAATCTCTTGAGCGGTACGGACGATTTACCCGTAGGAGACAAGGGGGCGATCCTGTTTACAGTGAATGTGATCGGGTGTGCAGACAATGGGCCATTTGGTAACATTGTTATCGGTACAGCAGGCGACCCAATTGGAACCGTCGTTACGGATACCTCTGTAACTGGTGAAGATGGAGATCCAGATGGAGATGGGAACCCTGATGAGATGGATACGACGTTTGTGGATTTAGATTTCCGTCCGAGTTTTGGTGTAGCCAAGCGAGTGAGCAGCGTAGATGTACAGCCTAATGGTAGCTACAATGTGACCTTTGAGTTTAACATAGAGAACACGGGAAATGCAGATCTAGATAGTCTGCAGGTGACGGATGATCTATCGGGAGTATTCCCAGCACCATGTGAGCTACAAGTCTTCAATGTAACGAGTGATGACTTCCTGGCAAATGATAATTACGACGGTGTGAGTGATATCAATCTACTTACAGGAGGTGATGATCTTCCTGTGGGAGATAAGGGAGCAATCCTGTTGACCATCAATGTAAGAGACTGCGACACAGACGGACCGTTTGAGAATATCGCAGTAGGTACCGTGACGGGAGCAGGAGACACCATGCTAGTAGATACCTCACAGGACGGTAGTGATCCAGATCCAGATGGAGACGATGATCCTACCAATAATGATGATCCTACAGAGATTGGTTTTGATTGCCAGCACGATGTGAACTGCCCAGAATTTGTGACGACTCTACCACTAGATGAAACTGTAGAGTGTGATGCGATACCTGAGCCATTTGTGATCATTCCAGCATGGCATACAG
>JAHDBH010000067.1:11411-13566 GCA_020630495.1 Saprospiraceae bacterium | reverse complement strand
ATGACCAAAGTCGCTATCGTACAGAAGCCACCAGTCTACTATGACATGGAGGCTAGCCTTGCCCGGATGGAAGAACTGCTCACGAGGGCCTCCTCGTGTGGCAGCGATATCGTAGCATTTGGGGAGTCGTGGCTGTGCGGATATCCTTGCTGGATCGATCACTATCCAGATCTCAATCGATGGGATGACCCCAGGATGAAGACTCTCTGGACCTTACATCATGACAGCGCACTCGTGCTAGGCTCAGATCATGCTAGTAGGCTCTCAGAGATTATCAAAGCCCATGGCATTTATGTCATCTTAGGATGTAATGAAAGAGTACTCTCAGGACCCGGCCACGGCGGAGTATACAATTCTCTCTTGACATACGGCCCTGATGGCGCCTTACTCAATCATCACAGAAAACTAGTGCCCACTTACACAGAGAAGCTACTTCATCAGCAAGGAGATGCTCATGGCTTGAAGGCATGCCCTACTCCGCACGGCCGCATAGGCGCCATGATCTGCTGGGAGCACTGGATGCCGCTTGCGCGTCAGACTATGCATGATGCTGCAGAAGACATTCACTTTGCTGTATGGCCCATGGTCGTCAAGCGTCATGAACTCGCTACGCAGCACTATGCTCATGAGGGAAGATGCTATGTCATCTCTGTAGGCCAGTGTGTGGCAGCTAGTGATATGCCAGATATCCTCGCGGGTGTATTTCCAGATGATCACGCTCTACTCACTGGGGGATCCTGTGTAGCTGGCCCTGATGGTGAATGGCTTTTGCCTCCAGACCAGACCCATCAGGATCTCATACACCTAGAGCTTCCATCACTAGACAGACTCACAGAAGAGCGCATGACACTAGCTGTAAGCGGCCACTACCAGCGGCCAGACATTTTTTCCTTACGCACGGTTCAGACCAGACACTCATGAGATATTTTGCAATTCTCCTTTTCCTAGCTCTTCATGCCTGTAGTCCTCCCGTCTCGCAGATCACCGACACGCCCTCTGAGGATGTGAAAACTGAGGAGCTAGTCGGCTACGCAGATCCATTCATAGGTACTGGTGGGCACGGGCATACATATCCAGGTGCGACTGCGCCATTTGGGATGGTACAAGTCAGTCCAGATACGCGACTTACTGGCTGGGATGGATGCAGCGGCTATCACTATTCAGATGATGCGATCTACGGTTTCTCCCATACGCATCTCAGCGGCACAGGTATCGCCGACTATTGCGATATCCTCTTGACTCCTACTCGTATGGGCATAGAGGCCTACGCACTAGATCCAGACGGCGAGCCTAGTTACCTCAGTCCATTTCAGAAGTCTAGCGAAAAAGCCTCACCTGGCTACTACGAAGTATACCTCGATGAGCCGCAAGTCAATGTGCAGCTCACAGCCAGATTGCGCTATGGGCAGCAGACCTACACGTGGACACATGACGATGATCTACAGATCATCATGGATCTCAGCCATCGCGATCAGGTACTCGATGCCTGGATCGAGTGGATTGATGACTATACCGTGGTGGGTTATAGACAATCGGCCGCTTGGGCATCGGATCAGCGACTGTACTTTGCCACGAGATTCTCAGAGCCTGTGGCATCTATACGTAATGCCGATGGCACCTTGCTCCGTCGAGGTGAGAGAGTGCACCATACGCCCGCAGTGCAGAGTAGTGATCCTTCGACATTAGCAGATCTCAAGTATGTCATTTATTTTGGCCCTTACAGGCAAAAGTCAATCACCACACAGACGGCACTCAGCGGTGTAGATGTAGCTGGAGCGCTGATCAATCTCCAGAGCGCATCCGATATAGATCAGCCTCAAACTGTACTGCGACAAGCACAGGCAGAATGGTCTGATCAACTGAGCAAAATCAAAGTCTACAGTCAAGACAGTGATATACTCACTAATTTTTATACGGCTCTCTACCATGCGTCCATCGCACCAAATGTCTACAGCGATGTCGATGGCCGCTATCGTGGTGTAGATCATCAGATCTACCAAGACAGCGACTACACCAGACACACCGTCTATAGCCTCTGGGATACCTACAGGGCGGCTCACCCACTGTACACACTCATAGAGCCAGATCGCGTGCGATCATTTGTCCACGATTTTTGGCAGATGTATGAGGAGTCAGGCGATATGGCCATGTGGGA
>JAHDBH010000067.1:3478-11311 GCA_020630495.1 Saprospiraceae bacterium | reverse complement strand
GCCTCCATGGCAGAAGCAGAAGGTATGACCGCCATCGCAGAAGAGTTTTACACGCGCAGCCAAGCATGGAAGCAACTCTTACACCCAGAGGACCACATGATCCGACCTAAAAATCGGAACTTCTTCGTAGAACCCTACGACCCCAAGGAAGTCAACTTCCACTACACCGAGGCTAATGGTTGGCAGTACAATTTCTATTATCCGCATGACGTCTCTACCATGATCGAGTACCTAGGCGAGGAGAAATATCAAGCCTTGCTTGATACTTTCTTCACCACCGACAGCAAGATGACTGGCAACCACCAGTCAGATATCACTGGACTCATAGGACAGTACGCTCATGGTAATGAGCCTAGTCATCACGCCGCTTACCTCTATCATTTCCTTGGTCAGCCACATAGATCACAGGAGCTGGTGCATCGGATTCTCACGGAGCTATACACCACGCAGCCGGATGGCATCTGTGGCAACGAAGACTGTGGGCAGATGAGCGCGTGGTATGTGCTCAGCGCACTAGGCATGTATTCTTTTCAGCCAGCGGATGGCAATTTTCTTCTCGTGGCGCCTATCGTGGACAGTGCTCACATCAATCTCACTGATGGTAAGACACTCCGCATCAGCCGTTCTGGCAGTGGCGACTATGTAGCCCGGGTATTATGGAATGGTGCTAATCTCAAGCAGAGCTACATTCACTATGATGATATCAAGAGTGGTGGCCATCTCATCTTTGAAATGCAGAGCTTACCATCTGTCTGGGGACACGCCATAGCAGAGCGTCCTCCGTCTAGGCAATCTGCCTATCCTATATCTCCCATCCCTGGTATAGTGCAGGGGGAGAAATCCTTTTGGGAGAGCACCACTATCAGAGTGGCCGCCGTAGATGAGCACAAGATATTTTGTACTACAGATGGCAGCCCAGCCACTAGCTCGGCCGATCGCGTGAGCGGTCCTATGACCTTTGAGGAGAGCACCCTACTTCGCTGTATACATATAGATAAGAAAGGACGTATTAGCCGCGAGATGATCACTCAGCTCAAGCACATCGCCGAGCGCAAGACCATCTCTCTGGCTCATCAGTATGCACCACAGTACGCTGCCAGCGGACCTGATGGACTGATCGATGGACTCGAGGGAGGCACAGACTTTCGCAGTGGCGAGTGGCAAGGATTTCAATATCACAATCTCGATGCCACAGTATCACTTCCAGAACAGCGGCGCGTAGATAGTGTACACGTGAGTTTCTTACAGGATCAAAATTCTTGGGTATTTCTACCAACAGCAGTCGAGCTACTCTACAAGGATGCTCAAGGCAAATACGTAAGCGTCGATAAGATATCTCATGATATCTCACCCATGCAGGATGGGCAGATAAAGAAAAGATTTTCCTTTTCACTTCGGCGTCAAACTGATGAAATAAAAATCATAGGATACAACATGGGCATTTGCCCAGAAGGGCACAAAGCAAATGGCGGCAAAGCATGGATCTTTTCCGACGAAATCAGTGTAGAATAATCATGCCTAAGAAGAAACGTTACAACGACTACTCCACATCTGACAGCTGGTCATACGATGACGGTAGCAACGGTCTACAGCTTACCCCTGAGCCCAATCAGCAACAACTACGTGTACGCTATGAAAAAAAAGGACGTGGCGGCAAAGAAGTGACTATCGTGAGCCAGTGGCGTGGATCGAGTGATGATCTTAAAGATCTCTGTAAACTCCTTCAAAAACACATCGGCACAGGCGGCAGCGCAAAGGACGGCGACATAATCCTACAAGGCAAGCACGTAGATCGCATCAGAGAAAAGTTAATTGCGCTGGGATATACAGGGACCAAGGGAAGTTAAACCTTAGCACTCTTGCGGGTGCGGTACCAGTACTGCACCACACCGAAATTGATAAATCCACTGAGCCAAAGAAGTCCCGCTGTCACATAAGCAGCACCTATCACGCCATACGATCGTACAGCGTAAGTATTACATAGGATGTTGATGAGGATAATGGTAATGGCTATGACCAGATTAGCCCTGGACCACCCCACTGCCGCTAATATATTACCCAGTGGCACTCGAAATAATATGGCACCAAAAATTCCTACAGATAATACCCGCAGTATATCCGTACCCACCAGATATTCCTCTCCTAGCAGAGCTAGTATAAATGGCCCTACAAACCATAGACCTACCACAACCACAAATGCTATGGGCACAAAAGTTTTAAAATAAGAGCTGTAGTACTTCATGATTTCCCTTGGCTCCGTCACAGCCAGCCGCGACAGCTTCACAAAATCCGTGGTAAATACCGCCACCGGCAGGACCAGCGCACTGAAAGGTAATAAACTGGCTGCCTTGTACCGTGCCACCAAGACCTCATCTGCCAGAATATTACCGATGATAATTACATCCAGCGCAAAGAGTAAAAGCGCCATCACATTGCTCAGACTCGTATATACACTATACCAAAGAAATCCAGAGGGCAAGCCCCTATCATACCCATCTCCAACTTCATCTGGACCGATGATTTTAAACGAACGAATAAACCAAAGACCAATCAGCAATGGCACGATCACAAGACCCAGTATATATCCTATTCCACCCAAAAAATAACAAAGCGGCACCACCACTACAAGAAGCAAGCTCGCATGCAATACTCCCAGCCTTGCAAATAAGCGATTCATGTGATACAAGCGAGCATACGCTAATATCATGTGATATAGATAAAAACTGAAAAATTGCAAACCAAATACGCGTATGTAAATTTCCGCTCCCTCTAGCTTAGTCGCCATCCACGGCGCAGCGATAAATACAATCACATACAAAATCGCACTTGCCATCATACCTCGCCGAAAGCTAGAACGAAACATGAATTTCTTTTGCCTCTGCCCTCCCGTGAGACTACCGTATCGTAGCAGACCCGTATCTGCTCCCAGCCCTTTGAGTGGTAATAAAAAGGCCAATGAAGACATGGCGTATGCTGCGTAGCCATATTCATTACTAGGAAGTATCTTGATGACGGCCATCATCGTCACAAATGCTATGACGCGCTGTATCAGTGCAGACAGGAAAATCTCGTCACCACTGCGAGCTCTAAGTGCTTGTATGAATCTTGGCAATTTCACAAGCTAAGATTATATTTTTCTATAGCACCTAGAAGCGTCAAGATCTGCGACAATTCTAAGATATTGGCTTGACTTCTTAGCCTTGATATATCTACTCGCATAGCCTCATCTGTGATCAGATCTAGGCGCTCGGAGATCATCCGCTCATACCAGGCTCTCATCTCTGGTCGCTCCTTGCTCCATAGAGCGAATGGTGTCATACTACTCAGCTGATCATTGCCTAAGAGACGATACATCCTTGCTTTTGTTAAGCTCTTAAAATGTCCCAGCCGAGCGGCGATAGGATGAAATGGCTTCATGCCCAGCGCTTCCCATCTGTAAGAAGTCATCGCAGGATGATGCTGCTGCATCCAGTCGATCATGATGCGTCTGTGCTTTTTATAAGCTGGTGGCACGCTCAGCATCAATTCCAGAAAATCAAGATCCATAAATGGCGACGTAGCAAAGCTCTTCTGAGCACAGCACCAAGCCCCACTGATCGTCATATTCATACTACGAGCGAGCAAAGGCGCTACCTCTGGATGAGGCGTCCTCCTTACATACTCAGTGGCATGATCGCTACAGCGCTCCCATAACAATTTGCTCAGTACCCTCGATTTGATGTTGGCCTGACCCAGAGGATACTTGAGTGAGCTTCCCACAGCACTACCTCCAAGAATTCCAGTATGGATGAGACCATAGGAATCATCATCTAGCTGATCCAATGCATACCTAAAGTGCGCAGAGGTGAGATAAAATATCTGCCCTTGAAAAATCGACATATTCTGATCAAAGCGCTCTGTATACCTTCCCATATCAAGACTCACAAAATCCAATGGCACATCCAGATCTTGACAGATCTCGCGAGCAATATACTCATCTTCATAGCCTGGATGAGAGAAACAAAGAGCTCGCACATTCGCGCCCTGATCCACCTGCCGCATGAGTACAAATCTGGAATCAATCCCTCCGCTGATGGTCGTCAAGCTCGGTAAGCCATAGCGCTCATCCACGGCCGTGGCTTCATCGACTGCCCTGCAGAGGTAGTAATCCATCTCAGCTATCATAGCACTGTAGTCTCGCACTGGCTCGTAAGAGACATCGCGATAGCGCGCATAGTGATTTCGCTTTACGCCCACCTCTGGAGAGTAACTGATGCTATCTCCACCATGCAAGCGGAACACATCCCGAATGAGTGTCTCATCTTCTATGACGCAGCCCATCGTCAGCATATAGTAGCCCATGGTCTCATGCAGCTGATTGCTGAGCCCGTGCTCACGGCGCCAATCAAGAATCTTTGAGATATCCGTACTCAATACAAATCCACCCGACCAAGAAGAGTAAAAGCACGGGAGGGATCCACAAGGATCTGCATACGCCAGCAGTTGACCTGTCCCACGCTCTAGCATCAAACCAAGAAAAACTCCTCGGATATAGCGCGGCATATACGTCCCATAAGAGCGGACAAGCTCAAGCAAGCTTGCCGCACGATTCTCTATCGGCAGGTCCTTCACATTATACACTACACCCTCCAGTCCGACTAGATAATCATCAATCTCTTCAAAGCAACCATCCTCTGGAAATCTCTCGTGACTATGATGCCATAGGTGGTAATAACCATCACCGCATGAGGACATCCATGGAGCATCTGACGTAGATATCGCCTCACTATAGCATATGGTAAAGCCAGGACTCAAAATTATCTGATACTTTGTCGATAAATATCTAGATACTGACTCGCCACCGCATCATAGGAGTAGCGCTGCACAGCTCTATCCCGTATCGTCGCTGCATCCCATGAGCGCGTGCGCAGATCTGCCATGGTGTCCACTAGCTCTTGCTCATCCTGCGCAGTGATCACGAGTCCATTATGCTTATCAATCATCTCTTTTACGCCACCCACATCCGTAGCGATTACAGGTAATCCACAGCAGTGTGCCTCGGAGATGACGCAAGGCAGATTCTCATAATTAGAAAATAGAATAAACGCATCATGTCTGCGCATTTCTTGAGCGACCTGCTCTATCGGTTGCTCCGTCAATATCCGCACTTGCTCTGAGCTTAAGCCCAGATCTGAGCATGTCATACGGTGCTGTGTCTGGTGAGCATTGCCTATGAGTGTGAGTGATTGTCTAGCATCGTGTCGCACTGATCGTGCAAATGCGCGCAAGATGCCGCTCACATTTTTGTGATCATCCGCGAGCGTAGACACGTGTATCCATCGAAAGATCCCATCCGATCTTTCTTCCTTGACTAAAAATATAGAGGTGTCCACCACATTGGGAATTACTGTTTGTGGAGCGGCGATACCAAGTCTGCGGATAGCATCACCAAGATCCTTTGACACTGGACATACGTGATGAAGATCTCTACCTACATAGCTAAAGAGTCGCTGCCGCCACCAGGCCATGTCCGACTTTCTCGATGGCAGAAGCACCGTGCTGTGCTCTGTCATGATCAGAGCTTGGCCCCAGCGCTTGCTCAGTTCTCGAGCATAGAGTCCCACTGGGTGAGCCACATGCATATGCAGCAGACTCACTCGAGCATCTGCTATATAAGGTCTCAGCTGTAACGCCCTAGCCACAGCAGCCTCACTCGCCGCGCGGTGCGCTCTATATCGCTTCCATGGACCTGACTGCTTTGGGAAATAAGCTATGATCTCGAGGAGATTTTCTTGATGATTTTCCGATAGTCCTATCTCTGTGATGGATGGATCGCTCACAGCATAGATGACCGTACACGGTATATGTGCCGCTATAGCCTCCACATGGCGCTGGATGAAATTACCATTCTGCTCATCTACCCTGCTCGGGTACCAGCTACAGAGATGAGTGACCGCGAGCTCTACCCTTTCCATAGGCAGCGAAGCATTCTATCCTTACCGTGTATGTCTTTTCTTATCTCTATCTCTGTGAAACCCTTGTCTTGATCACTGCGAGTGTACAGATGATCTGCGACTTTCTGCGCGTGATGCTCATTGAGCTCGAGATAGAGTCGTCCACCTGGGAGTAATTTCTGTGAAGCGAGCTCAGCGATGGCCTTATAAAATTGTATACCCTCGGCATCCTCAGTGAATAGGGCAAGCCCTGGCTCATGAGCGAGTACAGAAGCATCCATGATCGTTTTCTCCCTCCGTGGTATGTAAGGAGGATTGCTCACGATGATATCATACGACGCTAGATCTGCCCACGTCTCTTGATCAAGTAGGTCGACAGCGACCACTGTGACCGTGGCATCTAGACTTGCAGCATTGCGCACAGTGAGGTCTCGCGCCTGTGCTGAGATATCGGCTGCAGTCACTCGCAAGTGGCTACGCTCAAGTGCAAGACCGATAGCAAGGACGCCCGAGCCACAGCCCACATCTAGTGCTTTACCATGAGTATGAGCAGGCTCAGCCTCAAGGATCCACGCAAGCAGCTCCTCTGTCTCAGATCGTGGGATGAGCACGCCTGGCACGCAGTACCATGACCACTTATACCAGTACTTCTTGCCAGTAGCGTACGCCACGGGATAGCCATCACTGATCTGCTGCATGACGTGATCTAGTCGCTCTGCATCAGTATCCTCGACTACATCTCCTAGTGCATAGTCCGTCAAGACATCTGCCCTCACTTCGCGCAGTATGCTGGACCACTCGCGCTCCTCGATGAACGGCGGACGCTTCGTACTCCATCGCTGTAGGTGCTGAGACACCGAGCTCCATGGGCGAGATACTGGATGGTCTGTCGGCATGCAGTGTGCCGGCTTAGTTGTATTTATAAAATCCTTCTCCCGTCTTGCGGCCAAGTTTGCCAGCGGAAACCATATTCACAAGCAGAGGGCAAGGAGCATATTTATCAAGTCCTAGTCCATCTTGTAATACGCGCAGAATGCTGAGACACACATCCAGTCCTATAAAGTCCGCCAGTGTCAGCGGTCCCATGGGATGTCCCATACCGAGCTTCATGATACCGTCTATCTCTTCTGCACCCGCTACTCCTTGCCACAGACTGTAGATCGCCTCATTGATCATAGGCATGAGGATACGATTGGCTATGAAGCCTGGATAGTCATTGACAGCTAGCGGCACCTTGTCCATCTGTACACTCAGATCTATCACAGTCTGTACCGTCTCATCGCTGGTGCTATAGCCGCGGATGATCTCCACGAGCTTCATGATCGGTACGGGATTCATGAAGTGCATTCCCACCACCTTGTCTGGTCGTGCAGTCGCATTGGCAATCTGCGAGATGCTGATGGATGATGTGTTGCTCGCAAGGATACACTCCGGTGGACAGTCCTTATCGAGCTGTGCAAAAATCTGTGCTTTGAGCTGTGGGCTTTCTACGACTGCCTCGATGACGAGTTCGCGGTCGCTGACGAGCTGCGTGAGCTCAGTCCCGCCCTTGATCCGCTGAAGGGTATCAGTCTTGTCCTGCTCTGAGATTTTCTCTTTTTTGATCAGTCGATCGAGATTCTTGCTGATGACTTCTTTGGCGTGCTTGAGAGCATCAGGATTGAGATCTATGAGGTGTACATCGTGACCATTCTGGGCGCATACGTGTGCGATACCGTTTCCCATGGTTCCTGCTCCTATGACGGCGATTTTCATACGTGAGTTTTCTGTGATGGCTGATAATTATTGCAGTGCACTCCAGTGAGTCCTTGCGCATGTCTATGACGCTAGGTACCGGTGATTGTTGTGCTTGCTTTCGCAAAAATGCGCATTACGCACCGTTAAGCTCATGCAATATCGG
>JAHDBH010000067.1:0-3378 GCA_020630495.1 Saprospiraceae bacterium | reverse complement strand
GTGCTTGCTTTCGCAAAAATGCGCATTACGCACCGTTAAGCTCATGCAATATCGGTGCCCTATAGTAGTGCTTGCTTTCGCAAAAATGCGCATTACGCACCGTGAGCCATACGAGTCATGGCTCCATATGTGATTGAAAAATGATGCAGTTACTCTAGACAGTCTATTATGATCTCCTGTCGTGATCGCGTGATCAAGTTTAATAAGTCTGTTCTCGTCATCATAAGATACACCGAGAATCATCCCACTATGAAAACATCACCGACCTGGGCTGGTAGATATAGTAGGTGTAGTTAATGATCGCATTGCATGCGGATAGCGTATACAGATTCAATGTATTACTGTGCTTGGCGAGACTTTTGGACTTGCGATCGCCTACGCACTCAAGTGACTCAGCTATTGCGAGTGCTGCTAGGACATCTATAGGATATGAAGGGGACGCAGACGCATTTGGACGAAAGTCCTCAAGACAGTCACCACGACCAAGACTATGTTCTACATCTCCATCGCGTGTCGAGACCGCAAGCGCACTTAGGCTCAGCCAGTGTCGCGACTTGTACTACTCTATAGACGCTCGCTTTTCATCTTGCACGTCTATACTCTTGCATCGACATGATCTCTCAAGGCCTTATATACATTTGGACGAAAGTCCCTAGGTCTATCACCACTCAATGTGCTGATGAATCGCCTATACATCATGTGTAGCAAGCATACAAGCACTGGAGCTACGCGGGTCTCATGGTCTCGCGAGAAACTACGGACGCAAGCCCGCTCACAAGCATCTATACGGCTCAGCGAATAAAAAATCTATGCATTCTGAGGACGCACCAGGTAAAGCAGATCCGACATAAAAAAACGCGACTTTCACAATTCCAATCGAAACTATGATCATAGCTGATGCCGGCTCCTCCTCTACCACTTGGCGGACTCTTGACGGACTCAAGAGCTGGAAGACGCCTGGCTATAATCCCAATTACCACCATGCCGATATTCTGCAAGATGCACTGGCAGCGCTGTGCAGTGACCCGTCATTTCTAGAGGCGAGTGAAAGGCTGATCTACTACGGCACGGGATGTTATCGTCCTCAGCCCCGAGATAAAGTAGAAAATATGATACGTGCGTGCCTACCAGAAAGTACGGTGCGTGTCCACTCTGATCTACTGGGTGCGGCACACGCCACCTGTGGTGACGAGGATGGACTGATAGGCATACTGGGTACAGGCAGCTCGCTATGTACATACGTGGATGGGCAAGTCTCTCCTATGAGTGGACTGGGATTTCCGCTGGGGGAAGAGTGCTCGGGATACGATATAGTACGTCGCATACTAGAACGATACAAGATCAGGCTGCTGCCGCCTGAGATATTGGATTTTCTCAATCGTGTGTTTCTTCTTGATGGTATACGTGATCTGGACGAACTATATACCCTGCCACGGGCTAATGCTGTGATGGCATCGTATTTCAAAAAATTTGAGCCGATACTAGATCATCCCGCCATAGAGCATCTGATCGCTGCTGCGATAGAAGATTACTACCGATTTCAGATCTATCCTACGCACAAGAAAGTACCTTTGCAGCTTCACTTTGTGGGCACGGTAGCCTCGCGCATCAGCGAACAACTGAGAAAGTACCTAGAGGATCGCGATGTCGCTGTGGGTACTATCATTACCACGCCGCTGCCTGCTCTGCTCACATACTATAGAGACCGCCCATGAACGATTCCATAAAGAAAATTGCCGTATTCTCCTCAGGTGGCGACGCGCCTGGTATGAACGCTGCCATCCGCGCAGTGGTGCGGACGGCCATACACTGTGGCATAGAAGTGTACGGTATATATCGCGGCTATCAGGGCTTGATAGAGGGCGACCTCAAGAAACTGGCCAATAAAGACATGGCCAACATCATCCACCGCGGTGGCACGATCCTTAAGACGGCTCGGAGCAAAGACTTCATGACGACACAGGGCCGGCGCGAGGCGCACAAGATCCTAGAAGCCTATGATATAGATGCCATGATCGCCATAGGCGGAAACGGTACCCTGACGGGTGCTAAGGTATTTATCGAAGAATATGGATTCCCGATCGTGGGTATACCTGGAACGATAGACAATGACCTGTACGGTACTGATCTGACGATAGGATTTGACACGGCCGTCAATACAGCGATAGAGGCTGTAGATCGTATCCGTGATACGGCAGATAGTCACAATCGTATATTCTTCATCGAAGTGATGGGAAGACATGCAGGCTTCATCGCACTCAATACTGGCATAGGAAGTGGCGCCAGCGATATCCTCATACCAGAAGACTACGAGACGATGGATGATTTGCTGAAACTCGTAGGAAGTAGCAAGAGCAGGAAGAAGCTATTTAACCTAGTCATAGTCGCCGAGGGTTCCAAACTAGGAGGTATCAATTCCATCGCGGATCACGTGCAGCAGCACTATCCTGATAGAGAGATCCGTGTAGCGGTGATAGGTCACCTGCAGCGCGGCGGCAGCCCTACTGCTATAGACCGCGTGCTTGCCAGTAGACTTGGATATGGAGCCGTGAAAGCTGTGGTAGCTGGAAAGAGCGGAATCATGCTCGGTCTGCGCGATAATTCGCTCAATGAAGTGAGTCTAGAAGACGCCATTACCAAGAAGAAGCAGGTAGAGGAAGAACTCATAGAACTCGCCAAAGTCCTTGCTTCCTAGCTCAGCCGATGTCCATACCCAAGGTCATACACCAGAGCTGGAAGACTCGCGAGATCCCAGAGCAGTGGGCGACCTGGAGCGACAAGGCTCGTACTCTGCATCCCGACTGGGAATATCGTCTATGGACTGATGAGGACAATGAGCAGCTGATCCGCGATCAGCTACCATATTTCCTAGATCGGTATCTCGCCTATTCTAAACCTATCATGCGTGCAGATGCTGTACGCTATGCATATATGTATGTTTACGGAGGACTTTATTTTGATTTTGACTACGAGTGGCTCAGAGCATTTGACATGATGGATCACGATGTGGTACTACCTATAAGCCGTGCGGCTGATAGCCGCGACGGATTGAGAGTGGGTAACTGTGTATTTGCATCGACAGCTGGACATCCATGGTGGCGATATGTCCTAGACACTCTCAATGCTAAAAAGGAAGAAAATCATACCGACGTAGAAGAAATCACTGGTCCCAAATTCCTCACACGATGTTGGAAGAGCTATGCCGAGCTCCATCCCACAGCAGCAGAGAGTGTATACCTGGCTCAGAGAAAATTATTTCACCCTCCGAGCCCCAAGGGCGAGATCGCTTATCAGCGCATAGTAGATAGTGGTGCTGCCTATGGGATACATCACTGTACTGGTGTATGGAGGAAGAAGTGGTGGGAGGTGTGGAGGTGA
>JAHDBH010000066.1 GCA_020630495.1 Saprospiraceae bacterium | reverse complement strand
GCACATTGGACGCCTCGCGTCCCGCACATTGGGCGCCTTGCGTCCCACGCATTGGACGCCTCGCCTCCCGCACATGAGACAGCCCACATCTCACTCCAGAAAAAAACTTCATATCCACCGGGACATCATATGACAACTTTCCTCTACATATACCTCATTGACCGACTGAATCTTACTCACATATATCGCTTTATTGTCTCATGATCATTTGGCCGAAAGGCCTCTAAGTCCTAGAAAATCAGACTCATATGAGGCATCTTTATATATATGGATGATCTATATTTGTCCGTCCTATGCGACTAGAAAAAATAGAACTCAGAGGCTTTAAGAGCTTTGCCGATCCCACGGTCATCCACTTTGATCAGAAAGTGACAGGAGTCGTGGGCCCCAATGGTAGCGGAAAGAGTAACATCGTGGATGCATTCAGATGGGTACTTGGTGAGCAAAAGAGTACACAGCTCCGCCTGGAGAAGATGACAGATGTCCTATTTAATGGTAGCGACAAGCGCAAAAAGGGCAATATGGCCCGCGTGGCCATCACTTTCTCCAATACTAAAAATATCCTACCTCTGGAGTACCAGACCGTCACCATAGCACGCGAGCTACACCGCAGTGGTGACAGCCACTATGAGATCAACGGTGTGAAATGCCGCCTCAAGGATATCCGCAATCTGTTTCAAGACACAGGTATAGGACCCAATAGCTACGCCATCATCGCGCTGCAGATGGTAGAGGGCATCCTGCAGGACAATAATAATGAGCGCAGGCGCATGTTTGAACAAGCGGCTGGCATATCTCGCTACAAGACCCGCAAGAAAGAGACCCTCGGCAAACTCAAACTCACAGAAGGCGACCTGGATAGGGTAGAGGATCTGCTCTTTGAGATAGAGGGTAATCTTAAGACACTAGAGAAGCAAGCCCGTCGCGCTCGCCGCTACAAGGTCCTTAAGCAAGACTATGCGGAGCTCTGCCAGCAGATCGCTCGTCTAGAGTACGATCAGATAGAAACTCGCGCCGCTCAGCTCAAGGCGGAGATCGATGCTGCCATAGATACCCACAAATCCGTGGAAGCATCTCGCGCCACGCAAGAGGCTGAGATCCAGCAGCTCAAGTCTGACATACTCTCCGAGGAGACGCAGCTCAGCACTGACCAGAAAGATCTCAATGAGTTTCTTGATTCCCTACGTAAGCAAGAGACGAGTAAAAACGAAAAGACCAATGAGCTTACCTATCTGCGCGAGCGACTCAAGCGGAGCGAGCAGCAGCTCGCAGCTGGTCAGCAAGATATAGAAGTGCTGGATACGGAGCTCATAGACCTCTCCGAAGAGCTTACAGAGCGCGCCGCAAAGGCAATAACTCTGCGCGCAGAGCACGAGCAGCGCACCACCGCGCTGCGTGCACAAGAAGAAAGATACGGCGCTATCAAAGGTCAGCACAGCGAACTAGCACCACAGCTAGAGGCCGCTCGTCAAGCTATCTATGATCGAGAAAAGCGCCAGGCCATCTGCGAAAACGAACTCCGCCAGCACGCAGAGCAAGAATCACGCAAGAGCACAGAGCTCGACCAGGCCACACAGCAGCTGCAAGATATACAGCTCGAGCACGACCGTCTCACCAAAGAAGAAGAGCAACTCGCTGCCCAGATTGTAGAGCTTGACGGTCGTATAGAGGCAAAGAAAGATGACAAAACCGCTCGCGAGGCAGAGCTAGAAGAAAACCGAAAAGCTATCCTTCGTACCAGCCGCATCCTAGACGCTAGGACCAATGAGTACGAACTCCTCAAAAGCATGGTCGATAATCTTGAGGGCTTCCCAGAGTCCATCAAGTTTCTTAAAAGTAACAGTAAGTGGCAAGGCAATGTCCCGCTCTTCTCGGATGTGATATCGTGTCAGGAGAAGTACCGATCCATCCTAGAATCATACCTTGAGCCCTATCTGAATCACTTCATCGTATCAGACGATGCGGAGGCATTCCAAGCGATAAGACTTCTAAGCGAAGCGCAGAAAGGGCGTGCCCAGTTCTTTATATTGAGCAGACTGTCGTCCAAAAGCGAGACACCCACACTGTCAGGCGCACAGCGAGCCATCGATCTGGTAGAGGTAGATGACCGCTATGCAGGATTGGTCGCATCACTTCTTCATCAAGTATATCTATGGGAAGATGTCCCTTACAATCAACTCAAGCCAGCACCAGGAGAGACATATCTCTCCATTCATGGTCAGGTAGTCTACAGCGAGTACAATCTCAGCGGAGGTAGTGAAGGTCTCTTCTCTGGTAAGAAGATCGGTCGCAAGAAAAATCTGCAGAAGCTGACCAAGGAGATTTCCTCCCTACAAAAGGATCGAGACAAAGCTTCTATGGCGACTGAGCGCGTAGAATCTGTCATCCGCGGTATAGATATATACAGCGATGAAAAGCTTATGAAAGATCTACAGCAGCGTAGATCTCAAGTAGGTAACAAGCTCGCCACTGCTCAGGCACAGCTTGCTGGCATCAATCAGCGCCAGGAGCAGATCTTAGTCGAGGGACAGCAGCGCAAGACCATCCAAGAAGAACGCAAAGCAGAAATCTCACAGCTGCAAGAGGAGATAAAAGAAGAGCGACTCCGTCTCGCTGATCTAGAAAATCGCCTCGCAGAGCAAAATGAATCCCTGAGTAAAGACGAGCACAAGCTCACAGAGCTCAAGACGCTCTACAGCCAGAGCGAAATAGAACTCATCCGTGTAGAAAGCGAGCTGCAATCCCTAGAAAAAGACTGTGGATACCGTAAAAATCGCGTCAACCAACTCACCGAGTCGTCCACCAAGCTCGAAGAGGAGATACATCATCTCCGCGAAAAGATCCAGACAAGCGAGAGTGAGATTAGCGAACTCACAGAGAAGCTCCAGTCATCCTATGAGGAGAAAGAGCAGCGCAGTTCTGTTCTCACACAGAAGGAAGAGATCTACTACAAGAAACGCGGCGCCATCACAGATCTAGAGGAGAAGCTCCGCAAGACCCAGCAAGATTACCTCAATCGACAGTCTGCGATCAATCAGATGAAGGACAAACTCGGCCAGGTAGGATTTGATAAGCGGGCGATCAGCGATCGACTCCGCATAGAATTTCAGATCGATATTGCGGATGTGCCCACAGTAGAGATGACAGATGATGAGCTCATCCAAGCCTCGGTGAAGCGCGATAAGATCCAGTCCAGAATCGATAACTACGGCGAGATCAATCCCCTCGCCGTAGAGGCCTATGACGAGATGAATCTCCGCAAAGAAACCATCGAAGGCGAGCGAAATGATATCCTGCAAGCTAAGGAGTCACTCCTCCAGACGATCAAGGAGATCGATGAGACAGCCACGGCGAGATACCTCGAAAGCTTTGATCAGATCAATGTCTACTTTAAGGAGGTCTTCCGTACGCTATTTAGCCAAGACGATGACTGCCAGCTAGTCCTCATCAGTCCAGACACACCACTAGAATCCAATATTGAGATCATCGCAAAGCCTAAGGGCAAACGTCCGCGTACTCTGAGTCAGCTCTCAGGAGGTGAAAAGACACTGACAGCGACGGCCTTGCTCTTCAGCTTGTATCTTCTGAAGCCGGCCCCATTCTGCATATTTGACGAGGTCGATGCTCCGCTGGATGATGCCAACATCCAGAAATTTAACAACATCATCCGTGACTTTAGCGATCGCTCGCAGTTCATCATCGTCACGCATAATAAGGAGACCATGACTGCCATGGACGTGATCTACGGAGTATTTATGGATCAGCCAGGTGTAAGTCGGGTAGGGGCTGTAGATTTTAATCAGGTGGACTACGCTCAAGCGGGATGATGGTGGGCGGAGAAGCCGATATATTGCGAGAGGAGCAAGATGTAATCTGACATTTTACTGTAAAATGTATATGTAGATATAGTGCATTACTGATTTTGCCCATGTATCCTAGGCTTTCTTTCCGAGATCTCTCGCGAGTCCTCAGAGACCCGAGGAGCCAAATAAGCATTGGAGTCAAAATTACATTTTACTGTAAAATGTATTCTACAGTTTAGGATCTTTTGACTCCAGAGGTAATGGTCGTAGAGTCCATCTGGTAACCATCATATGCAATAGTCCAAGCCTTTTTTACTACGGGTGTTGGCAACAGCTTGGATATAGTCTGAGGGGTGACATGATGACAAGGATCTACTATCTGAGCTCAGTCTTCATACTGTCCGTCATATGCCGTTTCCGTACCTTCCATCACATTATTTGAATCCGATACGGCACTCGACATAGGGGAATTGCTGCTGCCAATTATCTTTATCTCACTATGTCAAAAAACCGCCTTGCCTTACTGGCGCTTTGCCTCAGCGTCTCGACTATGAATGCCCAGAGGGCAACGATCCAATCCACTCTGGAAAAAGTCCAGTCGATGAATTGTGTCTATGACGATGTCGTCATTTCGAGCCAGCATACCTCTAGCGCTTCAGGTATAGATTACCTCTATGTGTATCCAGGAATATCTGGTGAGCCTGTCCTCAATGAAATATGGACAGTTGCCTATGATAATGAGTCAGATCGCTTGATCTTACCAGAGATGGACTGTCCAGCAGGACTAGCATCTGCTAGATCTGTGAGGCGTTCTCAGCAGGAGGCACTTGATGACTATGCCTCTATCAAGTATCCTACTCCGCTACGACCGGCAATGACTATGCTTCCTATGAGAAGTGATGATCCGCGTACACGGTATGAGGTCGCGGGAGAAGTAGAGCACGCATTTGCCCGAAAGGGCTATTACCTGCACCCTGTAACTCAGGCCCTGCACAGCGTCTATGAACTGCAGCTTCCTCAAGGTCCAGATCACCAGTGGCTAGCATATGTCGATGCTTCTACAGGTGAGATATTACAAGAGAATGATCTGGTGATACACTGCAATTGGCATGCTCCTCAGAGTGGCGAGAGGCATAGCGCAAGTTGTACTCACCAGCATACTGAGGCGGCCGCAGTTCCCATGAGCTATCGTGTCTATCCGCTCGGTGTAGAAAGTCCTAGTCACGGCAGTCGCGACCTAGTGATAGATCCAGTGGATAGTGCAAGTAGCCCACTGGGCTGGCACGATGACGGCACTACGAGCTATACCGTCACGCGAGGTAATAATGTTGATGCCTATGAGGATAGGTCAGCCGTCAATGCTCCTGGATACCAGCCAGATGGCGGTGCCGACTTGGAGTTTGACTTTGGTCTCGACTTATCTGAGCACCCTGCACAAAACGAGGACGCTATGATCACAAATCTCTTCTATTGGAATAATGTGATGCACGACATATGGTACCGATATGGATTTGATGAGGCTAGCGGAAATTTTCAGCAGGATAATCAGGGACTGGGTGGACTAGGAGGTGACTATGTCCGCGCAGAAGCGCAGGATGGATCTGGGACTAACAATGCTAACTTCTTCACACCCACGGATGGCAATCGGCCGAGAATGCAGATGTTCCTCTGGAGCAGCGGTGGCGATGCGAGCCTCATCATCAATACTCCTGCGCCAGTAGCGGGCTCATATGATTATAGCACAGCGACATTTGGTCCTGTCATAGATGCTCCTATCACGGAAGATATCATTCTGGCCTATGATAACTCTATAGATAGTACTAGGGTGTGTGGCACTGTGGTGAATGATACTGAGATCGATGGACACATCGCTCTGGTGGATAGAGGCGGGTGCTTCTTTGAGACTAAAGTGGTCAACTGTGAAGCGGCTGGTGCTGTGGCAGTGATCATATGTAACAATATACCAGGGGACGGAACCTTCACCATGAGTGGAGTGGATACCATACCTGATCCCGGCATACCTGTGATCATGATCAGCTATGAAGATTGCCAGACCATCCGTATGGAGCTTGGTAATAATCTGAATGGTACGATCGATGCACCACCACCACCATATGACAGTGATCTGGATGCAGGGGTGATCTGCCATGAGTATGGTCATGGCATCAGCATACGCCTCACTGGAGGTGCCAGTACGAGCTCTTGTCTCACCAATGCTGAGCAACAAGGCGAAGGATGGTCCGACTACTGGGGACTAGTACTTACACAGCAGCCAGGTGATGCGCATGATGATGCTCGCGGTATAGGGACCTATCTACTCGGTCAGCCCACAACGGGAAATGGCATACGCCCAGCGAGGTATACCACGGATATGGCTGTCAATGGATTCACGTATGACGACATAGATATCGTTTCTCAGCCTCATGGAGTAGGTTTCGTGTGGTGTACTATGATCTGGGATATGACTTGGGCTCTAGATAATCACTGCGGCCACAGCGATGATCTCTATGCGGATACCAGCTCTGCTGGAAATATCGTAGCTTATCAGCTGGTCATCGAAGCACTGAAGTTGCAAAGCTGTAATCCTGGCTTTGTGGATGCACGAGATGCTATACTACTGGCAGATACCTTGCTCTACGGTGGTCAGCACAGTCACTTAATATGGAATACTATGGCGCGCCGAGGACTTGGCTTTTCGGCTGATCAAGGTGATGCGAATAATCGCTCAGATGGCGCAGAGGCCTTTGATTTACCGCCTGGGGTGAGTGCTCTGACGTATGATGAGCTATTTAACATCCAGCCAGATCCATGTGCTGGTACGGATGTGATAGTGAGTGACTTGATTGCACAGGATAGCACGATCCGCGCTAAGCAAACTCTTACCGCCCAGAGTATGATCTTGTCTCCGAGTGAAGTAGCATTATACGCCCGAGATGCCGTGAGCCTCGATACAGGATTTACCATAGAAAGCGGAGCTACACTAGAGGTAGATCTTAAGCCCTGTAGGCTATAGGTGACTGATGGCTACTGCTGAGATTTTCTCAATGGCTCTGGCTAGATAGCATCCAATCCTGCCTGCAGATCAGCGATGATATCGTCAGCGGACTCCAGCCCTATGCTCAGTCTATACATGTCTAGAGGATGCTGTTCTGAAGCAGGAATCTCAGAATCGTAAAAGCTGCATAGTGGTATGATCAGTGACTCGTATCCTCCCCAGCTTACAGCCATGCGTATCAGTCGTAGGGCATCTGCAAACCGCTCTGCGGAGGCGAGATCATCTACTCTGAGACGAAAACTAAAGAGGCCAGTGGTACCACTCATCTGACGCTTTACGAGTTCTCGCTGAGGATGACTGGCATGTCCTAGATGATAAATCTCTCTGACCATAGATTGCTGGCTGAGCCAGTCTACTACCGTCGCGGTCGTCTCTTGGATCTGGCGCATACGCGCTGGCAGCGACCGCAGACCGCGCAGGATCAGATGTGCATCTGCTGCTGAGAGCACTGATCCAAAAGTCATATATCCTTTCAGAAATATTTGTCTGATCAGTCGCTCTGGGCCTACCACCGCTCCTGCAACTAGATCGCTATGGCCATTGATGTATTTACTGATGCTGTGCGTGACTAAGTCAACACCTAGACTGTGTGGATTCTGAAATAGCGGAGTGGCATAGCTGTTGTCGAGCGTGGTAAGAATATTGTGCTGTCGCGCCCAGTCTGCGCAAGCTTTGATATCCTGCAGATGAAAGTAGAGACTATTGGGGCTTTCGAGGAGTAGCATACGTGTCCTATCCGTACGAGTTGCCTTGATAGCATCTATGTCTCTTCCATCCACCCAGCTGATGTCTACGCCGAGTGGCATCAGGATATTATTCATGAGATTGGCTGTCCAGGTATAGAGTCCCTTGACCGCTATGACATGGTCCCCAGCGCTGAGGAAGGAGACAATAGTCGCGGATATGGCACCTGCTCCAGACCCCATCACTAGTCCCGCTTCTGTTCCTTCCATCTCGGCGATCTTGGCAGCGAGAAGGGCGCAGTTGGGATTTTGCCCCCTGCTATAGAGTGTGGCGGCATATTCATCCTCGAAGGCAGCTCGGAAATCAGCTACTCGACGGAAGGAAAAATTGCTTGTCTGATAGACAGGCGGTACTATAGGCGAATAAGGTATATCTTTTGTCTCCTCTGGACTGTGAATCTTCATGCGGATAAAGATATATCTCGCTGAGCCACTTCTCACGTATGCTCAGTTCATCAGAGATGATCTGTTACATCTTAATGATTTTTTGCACACAGATTTCCTGTGTAGACTTGTGTGTCATCTGGAGTAAGTAGATACCACTGGGTAGCAGATCTGTGTCTATAGAGTACGTATTGCCAGCAAGATTAAGCGTACGTACAGTGGTTCCAGACGCATCTACTATCATGATGTCGTATAGATCGAGATCTCCACTGATGGTGAAGTACTGATCTACAGGATTGGGAAATACCTCTAGACAAGTGTCAGTGACGTCAATCTGCTGCGTGCTAGTGAGCTCTGTACATTCTAGATCTCCTGCCAGTGCGCCGTAGAGTGCGGCAGCATTGACGAGGTTTTGATTGATGGTAAACTCAGCTCCTAGAGCAGCATGACGCTGTGACCACCAGCGCTCATGCCCGGGCCATAGGTCACGGTCAGGATAGGCGTACTGTTCTGGCCAGTGATGATCCCATGGGCCTATATTGACTAGATTATCTGGATCACGGGCCCATGGGCCATAGGGCACATAGCCGTCTTTGATGGTGCCGTCTCCTGTGGCCCATGCGTCGAGATGTAGCAGTCCTGTGGGTGATCTCTCTCCCAGCCCTGTGACCCACGTCATACCTAGTGGGTTGGCACCCAAAAAGTAGTCTGCCGTAGTATGGAGATAACCAAGATATTCTTGTGTCTCGGTAGGATATTCATCTGCGAGTAGGCGAGTATGCATGGTCAGCTCATATACATAGGGTGTAGTACCATGTCCCACGATCATAGGAAAGAATGGATTACCCGCCCATCGGCATGCACGTATCGCCGCTGCATCATCAATGTATAACTCACCCAATCGTAAAGCGCGATTCACGATATCAGTCCTCACGGCAGGGTCCACAAGTGTATCTTGACGCAAGTAAAGAAACGAGCCATATGCTGCGTTGCCCTGTAAAATATCATAAGTAGAAAGGCCAGCATCCGCGTAGCTACTCACAAAGTCTGCTGCATAGCTTGCATCTGGAGATATACGGAGAAGGGCGGCCGCTGCATAGTTCTTGATCCAGTAGATCTCGTATGCATGACAGCTAAAACTGGGGTTGTAGTTGGCATTGGCCCAATCGTAAGCGTCTTCGGCTTCTGCTGCCCAGTCTATATCCTCAGGATCTGATACACCTAGCAGATCTAGAATGTATGCCATTTGCGCGGCAGCGCCTGCATAATAAAATGTCATGATGGGATCTGGCGCTGAGACCACCCATCTGCGGTCCGTATCTTGCCAGCTACCTCTGATGATGTCTTCGGCTCCCAGATCTTCTCCCCATAGATCACCAAAGATCCGACCACCTGGCACACCACCACTGGTATAGCCCTTAGCCTCTGTCTCGGCTTTGAGAAAATGATAAAATCGCGGAAGCCATCGTGCCTCATCTATGATGTCAGGAAGACCGTTACCGCTTTCTGGCAGACTGAGTTGATCATCAGAGAAATTTTCTGGGAAGTTTTCATACAAAGTCATGAGCTGCACGGGGACCTCCATGTGCCTGATGTAGGCATCCCAGTCACCTGCATCTTGGTACCATCCAGCTGTCTCGATCGTACCTAATATACCATCTGTGTAGTAAGCACTATCTGACCTCTCGCCATCGTCCGTGCTTGCACCGCACACAGTGGCAGTGCTATACTGCAACCTGGGAGCAAATCCTGGAGTGACGAGGGGATTGTGCGGGGCGGGTCTTAGATCTTCGGCATAGGGCGCTTGCAAAGTGTCGCCACTTCGCTGGTAATATATCGCCTTCATGACTGACTGAAATGGTCTGCGCATAGCATTACAAGACAGATCAAACTCCACTGACCTGCCCACGCCATCCACTCGCAGATAGTAAGTGCCTGGAGCATCAAAATCACTGAAATCGCACTCATAGACCTCTGAGCCTAGGTAATTTTGATCAGGAGTGGACAGAGGATCATTAAGCGACGTCTCTGGATTAGTTGCTGTAGCGCGAAATGCCACAGCGCCAGTATACACATCAGCACCTGTGGCAACATCGACCAAGGTAAACTCTGCTCCATCGACCATGCTCAGGTCAAGACTTCCGCCATCACCAGTCCACTGCATAAGGTAAGCGTATTTCAGCGTAGCTGCTGTGCTGTAGCCGACCTGATTTACCTTGATTGCCTCGCTGTATTGATCACTCGATCGCGTCCAACTCGTGTCTAGCAGCGTAGTATCAAGATCTGCTGAGAGTGCTACCATATACGTGGCGCCATCCATCAGTGGTGTAGGTAAATCAAGATAGATGCTGTGAGTAGCGCTGTGATCATCTATAGCGCTATTATCACATCCTACTACATCATAGAAAGGACGATATTGCCAATTATTACATACAAATCTGAATTCGTCTGGACGAGTCTTCCGATATACGGCTACTGGATTTTGGGCAACGCTGTAGAGCGGATCATCAGGACTGGTGATAGTATATTGCGATGGATCACTCGCCAGTGCTTCATCTAGGTCGTAGATGATCACTTCACCACCAGATTTCTCTTCGCCAGCAAGTGGCTGCTGTACATAGCCCTCGTCGATGGTTATTAAGATCATCTGGTCTGTCAGCGGTGTGATAGTAGTAGTTCGCTGTGCAGATATGGGCAGGGCTACGCAAGCCATCAGCAATGTGATCATCGTACGTGTCATATTCTCTAGGTGTAGATCTATGAAGTAATCGACTCGGAAAATCGCTATTCCTATATATCCTTCTACGTCAAATGTCGTAAAGGTCAGTGCATAGAAAATGCCTACTACCTTGCAATGTTCATGTATAGTCAGGACGGAATCTTGGGATAGCATCCCTATACGAGCACCAGGAGATATTTATTTTTTTTACCATTTTCTATCATCACATAGCGCTCGTGCAATAGGTCTGCCTTAGAGATGACCTGCTCTGGTGATTTCACTTTAGAGCGATTGACGGACACGGCATTGTTCTTTACGGCACGACGAGCTTCGCCATTGCTTGCAGTGATATGGGAAGCCTCAGAGAGAACGCTGATAATATCTGCGTCAAGAATTTCAGATCGAGGGACTTCTCGTGCGTCGATCTCTGATGCTAGTATGTCAAGAGCGCTCGCACTCAGCGAGCGCAGTTGCTCGGGTGTGCTATTGCGAGAAAACAATATATCACTAGCAGCCTTGGCTTCGAGTGCTTCTGCTTGACCATGAATCGAGCTGGTAATTTCTAAAGCAAAATCTTTTTTGATCTTAATCGGGTCACTGCTCATACGCTCTATATCCGCCATGATTTCTTCTTTTTCTCTATGCGAGAAATATTTCATAAATAGCGGGAGATCCTCGTCACTAGCATTGATAAAATATTGATAAAATTTATACGGACTGGTCAACTTAGGATCAAGCCAGATATTTCCCTCACTCGACTTACCAAATTTGGTGCCATCAGCCTTGGTGAGTAGGGGAGTAGTGATGGCGTATGCTTTTTCTCCACAGATTCTGCGCACGAGTTCTGTGCCAGTAGTGATATTTCCCCACTGGTCCGATCCGCCCATCTGAAATTTACAGCCATGCTTGCGAAACAAGCAGACGTAGTCGTATGCTTGTAATAATTGATAACTAAATTCAGTGTATGAAATACCAGTTTCTAAGCGGGTCTTCACGCTGTCCTTAGCCATCATGTAATTCACCGTGATGTGCTTGCCCACATCACGAAGCCAAGCCAGAGCATTCATCTCCTTATAGAAATCAAGATTATTTTCAAGAATAGCTGGATTTCCTTTTTTGTCAAAATCCAAAAACTTTTTAGCCTGATTTACTTGATGCCGCAAGTTATCATCCAGTTTATCGTAGCTAAGTAGTTCGCGTTCCTTATCTTTTCCGCTGGGATCACCGACTCGACCCGTAGCGCCACCCATGAGCATGATCGGTTGGTGGCCGTGCTTCTGCATCAGTTGTAGGATGCGGATCTGTACGTAGTTTCCTATGGTCAGTGACGGTGCAGTAGGATCAAATCCAATGTATCCGCTCTGCATACCGCTGTCCAATTCTTCTTCTGCTCCAGGCGTCATGTCAAAGAGCATGTCGCGCCATTTCAGTTCATCTACAAGTCCCATGTGAGTGCTTTCGCACAAATGTACCACCGTCCCGCCATACCACTGATTGTGACCTACAGATCTTATGGCTAGCGTGAGCTAGTACATCTCTGCAATGAGCTCTGACCTTTGTCTGGCGGGCTACACCGCTTCTACGCAAGAAGCGATATGGTATAGAGTCTCCAGCCACCTAACTTCGCAGAGTGAATCTAGCATCATTCATAGCCAGCCGCACGATTTTCTCTCAAAGGAAGAGTTTTATAGGTTTCATCTTGAGACTCGCTGTACTTGCCTATGCCTTAAGCATCACAGTGATGATCGTGGCAAGTGGTCTCATACGTGGCTTCAAGATGGAGATCAGCGAAAAGATGTTTGGATGCTGGGGGCATATCCACATTGTAAAGACTACCAGTAATCGCACATTTGAGCAGGCGCCACTAGAGATCAATCGAGATTTTTATCCTGATCTGGGAGAGCTTCCGTATGTCTCTTACGCTGAAGTCGACAGAGATGATCCTGATAGCGCTCCAGTGTGGAAAGAGACCTATGGCGGCGTGAAGAGCATCCAGGTATTCGCTAATGTCCCAGGAATCATATCCAGTGATGAAGGCTTTGAAGGTATCATACTCAAGGGCGTAGATCACGACTATGCATGGGATTACTTTCAAGATCATCTGGCTTATGGAGCGCTGCCAGTGATTACGGCGGATGAGATCACGAGCGACATTCTCATCAGCAAAAAGACGGCAGATCGTATGCGCTTGGATACGGGTCAAGCTGTGATTGTACACTTTATCCGAGAGCGGCGTGAGCTGAAGCGAAGATTCCGTATAAGCGGCATATACAATACAGGTCTAGGAGACTTTGACAATAAGTTTGCCCTGATTGATATCAAGAAAGCGCGCCAGGTCCTCAAGTGGGAAGACAACTGGGTGGGCGGCTATGAGGTATTCGTAGAAGACCTCCGTGATGTAGACGCGATCAATACACATATCTATCAAGAGGTCATACCCACTGATCTGATCTCAGAGAGTATCACGGATAAGTTTCCCAATATCTTTGACTGGCTAGAGTTACAGGATATCAACGAGTGGGTCATCATGGGACTGATGCTCGTAGTTGCCATGATCAATCTGATCATCATGCTACTCATCATCATTCTAGAGCGGACCAAGCTAATCGGTGTCATGAAGGCCATCGGCAGTACCAATTGGACACTGCGCAAGGTATTTCTTTACAAAGCAGCGATGATCATGATCGCTGGGTCCGTGGTGGGGAATGCTCTGGGTATTTCGCTGTGCTTACTCCAGAAGTACACCAAGCTCATCCGCCTAGATGAGGAGAGCTATTTCTTGAGTTACGCCCCTATTCATCTGGATCCGTGGATCATCATATTGATCAATCTAGGTGCTATGCTGCTATGTCTTACGATTTTGATCTTACCGAGTGCCTTGATTTCACGGATGCA
>JAHDBH010000065.1 GCA_020630495.1 Saprospiraceae bacterium | reverse complement strand
TAGCCACAGAGAGATAGCAGCCGCTGGTGCGATCTTGCTTGGCGTCAGTGATATAAACTCGATCGTCTATGGTCTCCGTCTGTGATGTAGTTTGCGCTTGCACGATCATCGCGGATAAGAGAAGTGCTATGATAGCTAGAGTGGAAATTTTCATGATGTAGTATGTATTGATGTGAGGTTAATAGGTGTTGATGTATGGTGATCGGGTGTAAAGTCAATCAGTAAAGATGTCACAGCGACCATTGAGGCCTGATATATTGATGATCGGGCTTGCTGAGCCTTTATAGGTGATGGCGCGACGGCCCGTCTCGGGAAATTCCTCTTTCTCCAGTGAGGCGGCGAGATCCTTGGGGAAGCTAGCTTCTGTACCATCGAGATCCATGCTGAGACTGAATTGATTATGTCCCGTCTGCACGCGCAGATCAGCGCGCTTCATGTCTATGGCAACTCGCTCGCAGGACTCATCTATTGCACCTATTTCTAGTGAGCCATTGCTGACGGAAATCTCTGCACTAGTAACTATGAGATCTATTCGCGATCTGGACATGCTTGCACTAGACCTGATCTGATTAGCTTGAGAAATCATGAGCTCGTCCCGCAAACTCTGGATCTCTATTTGGTCTACGCTTCCGATGTCTACTTCAGCGCCTTTGGAGGTCAACTCCATCCTCCCTACCCTGCGAGCTTCCAGATCTGAGAAATTGAGATTGGCTTCCATATCAGCGACACTATCGATAGTGAGCCTGCCAAAGTCACCCGTATACTCCATGCGATTGATGATCTGCTGAGCAGTGGTATATCCATGAGATTGATCGATTTCAAGCCTCTTGAGATCCGTCTCTATGACAGCATCAGCATACTTGAGATCGGCACGCAGTTCTATGTCGCGCGGCACCCATATAGTCAGTTGCACATCGATCTTACTATTGTCAAATGGATCGACTTGCTGAAAAAATCTGGCGATACGGCTTTTCTTCTCATCGCTTACCCGAGCATCAATCTGGATGTAGGTGTAGGACTCATTCACGGTTATTTCTACACGCTCAGCGAGCTCGCGGGCCTTGTCAGCGTCTTTTCCTGTGCAAGTGATGATGGCCTCGTAGCGTATGGTCGCTAGCTCATGGCTACGTACCAGAAGGCTACCGTACTTCAGATTGACATCGATCCGCTGCTGGTCTGTGCGATCAATCTCGCCCTTCAGATTACGCTCGACTGCCTGCGCGGTGAGCAATGAGCCCACACTCACACAGAGTATGAGCAAGATGGATTTACATATATACTCGTTCATGATCTTCTGATTGTCTAGATGGTGATGTGATGATGGACTCCAGCAGATGGAGTCTCTTCTGATAGTTGAGAGACAGTCTCTCTAGGAGGATATCCTGATCTAGGCCTCGCTGTAGATCATCTAGGATGATCTGCGCTTCTCTGTCTAGCTGGGTCAGAAGCTGCGACAGAAGCTCGCGATCTTCTGCTGTCAGCTGCTGCGAGTAATCTGGAGAGGCAGCGAGATGAGCCACCTGCCTACTGTAGTGCTGCTGTATATCTGAGGCCTCGGCCATGCTTGCATGAGTGTATGAATTGATCATCGCTACTCTATATCCTATCGCGGAGCTCATGACGACAAGGAGGAGAACTATGAGTGTCCAGGATTTCCACTGTGTAGATTGCTCTGCTTGCGGCTGAGGAAATCTAGACGGATCCAGCGGGGATGTAGCGGGATCCCAGACTGGATCGAGCTCTGCACGATGATCTGAAATAAATTTTTCTAGCTTATCCATGAGATTTCTGCATTATGGATTTGAGTTGTTTCTTAGCGCGGTGATATTGACTCTTGGAAGTCTGCTCGCTGATGCCTAGTATCTCAGCGATCTCTCGATGAGTGTATCCCTCGTATATGTATAGGCTGAGGATCGTGCGATAGCCATCGCTGAGCTTTGCGTGTGCTGCGCGCACCAGGTCCACAGTATAAGTGGGCTCTTGGTCATCACTAGCTGTGTCCATATGATGCATATGCTCATCCTCAAGTCCCACGTAGTCGATCCGCCGCCGTCGCTGCTCGTCTAGACACTGCCTGATGATGATTCGCTTGAGCCACGCTCCAAATGAAGCATCAAATCTGAACTGCGCGATGCGATCGTAAGCCCTGTAAAATCCCTCCTGCATCATATCTCTTGCCTCTTCTCTATCACCCATGATCCTATGAGCAACTGCGTACATAGCGCCACCATAGAGTGTATAGATCTGCTCAAATGCCGACTGAGAACCACGCTGGCACTCTCGTACTAGCTCGTGATGGGTCGTATAGGTGGTATCGGCAGTCATGATGATCTCTACAGATGTCATAGATAAGGACGAGAGGTGATACTGAGGGGTTGCATGATGGTCATATAAGGATGGCAAATCTTCTCCAGAGTAAGTTGACTACCTCAGGTATTGCAATGCCTGATCTGTACATAGTGAGGGTGGCAGAAGGTGGTCATGACATACCGCAGGACGTGATTTTAAGACGCTATGATCGAGGCTTGAAGAATTTTTTTCACCTCTATCAAGACAGTGTCGATCACTGGATATTTGTAGATAATTCTGGTGCTGGGTACGAGCTCGTCGCACAGAAAACTAAAGAGAAATTGACAATTACGAATTTCGATTTATGGAATCTTATAAATCAGGACTATGGCCAAATATGAAACTTTCGAAGAGCAAACAGAGGCAATACTCCGAGGCCTAGAGATGGCTTACGCCAAAATGGTGAAGTTTAAGAAGTACAAGGGCACCCCGCTCGTCGTATCAGAAAATGGTAAGACTAAATACATACCTGCGGAAGAGATTCCCCCTACTACTACATACAAAAGATAATCTGTAGAGCTCCAGCTCAGACGAGCATCTAGCCCTGGACTCGATCGATCTTGGCACCTATTGCTTGTAAGCGTGTATCGATATTCTGATAGCCACGATCTATCTGAGAGATGTTGTGGATGATGCTCTCGCCCTCAGCGCTGAGTGCCGCTATGAGCAAGGATACTCCAGCTCTGATATCAGGGCTACTCATGGTGATTCCGCGCAGATTGTACTCTCGATTGATGCCTATTACAGTCGCTCTGTGAGGATCGCACAGGATGATCTTAGCACCCATATCTATCAGCTTATCCACAAAGAATAACCGACTCTCAAACATCTTCTGATGGATCAGTACACTCCCACGCGCCTGCGTAGCTACTACAAGGAGTATACTGAGCAGATCTGGCGTGAAGCCTGGCCACGGTGAATCGTATACAGTGAGTATGGAGCCATCTATGTATGTCTCTATCTCATAGTGATCCTGAGCAGGGACATGAATCGTATCACCGTCTTCATTGATCGTGATCCCTATCTTCCTGAAAGTCTGTAGGATATTTCCCAGTTGATCTATGCGCGCATCAGGGATGCGGATATCTGACTGTGTCATCGCCGCCAATCCTATAAATGATCCTATCTCGATCATATCTGGAAGGATACGATGTGTACATCCTCCCAGTGTCTTGACACCTGTGATGGTGAGTAGATTACTGCCTATGCCGCTGATGTCCGCTCCCATAGACTGGAGCATCTTGGATAGCTGCTGGAGATATGGCTCGCATGCGGCATTGTATATTGTTGTTTTTCCTTCTGCTAGTACGGCAGCCATGAGGATATTAGCCGTACCCGTGACAGAGATCTCATCCATGAGGATGTCTGCTCCCTGGAGGCTGCTTCCATCGAGGTAGAAGTGATTAGTATCTTTCTCAAATCTGAACTCTGCACCAAGCTTCTTGAAAGCATTAAAGTGCGTATCAAGTCTCCTGCGACCGATCTTATCACCGCCAGGCTTGGGCAAGAAGGCCCGCTCATATCTGGCGAGGATAGGACCCATAAGCATCACGGATCCTCTGATCTTGCTAGCGCTTTTCACATAATCATCCGAGTGCAGGTAGTCGAGATTAATCTCGTCTGACTGGAAGCTGACTTCGCTAGCAGATATTCGATCCACTTTGACGCCAAGTCCAGAAAGAAGGCTGATCATCTTGCGCACATCCAGGATGTCAGGAAGATTTTGCAAGGTGACTTTCTCATCTGTGAGCAGCACTGCAGACAGTACTTGCAGTGCTTCATTCTTAGCTCCCTGCGGCTCTAGCACACCTGCTAGCTGGTGTCCGCCCTGTACGCGGAAATACTCTTGACTCATAGCTCGATCTGGGATTACTTACGGCGACGACGACGTTTATTATTGCCTCGCTTTTTCTTCTTGCGACCCTTTTCTGCAGCAGTTGTATTCACAGGGTGCTTCTTGTGCGAGCTCGCTAGATATCCAAAGTTGGTATCGTCGTCCGCCTCCAGCTTGCCTCGGCTCATAGCCTTGAGATCCGTCTTGACCACATCGTCATTGACAAAGTGATTCTTATTCCATGTACTGTAGGCAAGTTTCATGTAAGAGGCGATGAGACTCACGGCCTCTTCCTTCTTATCGCCTTCTGGCATCTCATTGACCTTGTCTGTGAGCCTCTGTATGAGCTGGCCGTAGTGGCGGTAGCGCTTATGAGTCTCTGGATAGTCCATGTAGGGAGCTTCCGCATCCTCTGCTCTCTTAGCGATATTGACACCTTCTGGAGCTTTCACGTCGATCTCATAGTCGGCCATGCGGAAGAAGTGCTTCCACAGAGTATCCTGTCTTTCGTGGAATTGCTTGTTACTAGGGACCATGGAGTGCATCATGTTAATGATGAACTCTGCTGTCTTTTGGCGCTTTTCATCATCTGCAATCGTCTTCACGTGTTGGATGAGGTCGTGTATGTGGCGACCATATTCTGCGACCACTAGAGGTGCTCGCTCTGAGTTATAGTCAAATATGCCTTGTCCTGCTTCTGCCATGTCTCTGTGTGATTTACTCTACTGTGACGGATTTTGCTAGATTACGCGGTTGGTCGACGTCACAGCCTCTCATGACCGCCGCGTGATAGGATAATAGTTGTAAAGGTATGACAGACAGGAGCGGCGTGAGCGCATCAAGTGTCCTAGGGATTTCTACTGTGTAGTCTGAGATACCTTTGACGATGGTATCGTCTTCATTGACGATAGAGATCACGATGCCTTTGCGTGACTTGACTTCTTGGATGTTATTCACCACTTTGTCATAGTCACTGTCATTAGTAGCTACTACGACGACAGGCATATTCTCATCTATGAGAGCTATAGGGCCGTGCTTCATTTCTGCAGCTGGATATCCTTCTGCATGGATGTAGCTAATCTCCTTGAGTTTCAGTGCACCTTCTAGTGCCACGGGAAAATTATAGCCGCGTCCTAGATAGAGTGCATGTTGACTGTCCTTGATCTCTGCGGCGATAAACTTCATCTGTTCCTCGATACTGAGCACCTGTGCTATCTGAGAAGGTATGGTCTCGAGGGCCTTGAGATAGGTCTTGTATTTCTTAGGTGGTATGTTACCTTCTTTGCGGCCTAGGATGAGCGCAAGTAGGGTGAGCAAGGTCACCTGCCCGGTAAATGCCTTGGTACTCGCCACACCTATCTCTGGACCCGCATGGATGTATGATCCGCTGTCTGTCATACGAGCTATAGAGGATCCTACCACATTCACGATGCCGTAGACATATGCACCGCGGCTCTTGGCCAGTTTAGCAGCCGCCAGGGTGTCAATGGTCTCACCCGACTGAGATATAGCGATGACCACGTCTCCCTCTTCTATCACGGGATTGCGATAGCGAAATTCACTGGCGTACTCCACTTTGGTAGGTATACGAGCCAGATCTTCCATGAGATACTTACCTATGAGCGCAGAGTGCCACGAAGTACCGCAGCCTAGTAGTATCAGGCGCTTTGCATCAAGGATCTGATCTATGTGTTCTTTGAGTCCACCTAGTACTGCCCAGCCTTCTTCGCTATTGATCCTTCCGCGCATACAGTCACTTACAGACTGAGGCTGCTGGTAGATTTCCTTGAGCATGAAGTGATCGTATCCTCCCTTCTCTAGTTCCTCGAGCTTCAGATCTAGTTCTTTGACCTGCTTAGTAAGTATCTTCTTATCAAAACTCTTGATGATCAGTCCTGCCTTGCGATCTACGATGGCGAGCTCATTATCCTCTAGATAGATGACCTTTTTAGTGTACTGGACGATAGGTGTGGCGTCCGAAGCTATAAAAAACTCTTCCTCGCCTATGCCTATCACTATGGGACTCTGCTTCTTAGCGATCACAAGTCGATCAGGGTTCTCTCTGTCCATCAGCACAAATGCATAGGCACCCTCTACTCTCTTAAGTGCCGAGAACGCAGCAGACTCTAGATCAGCTTCATCTCGGAGCATGTAGTACTCCACTAGGTTGACAAATACTTCTGTATCCGTCTGAGAGGTGAAACTAAAATCCAGTTTCTGTAAAGCCTTCTTGAGAGAGTCATAGTTCTCTACGATACCGTTGTGTATCACGGCTAGTCGTCCACCGCTCGATCTGTGTGGGTGAGCATTGATATCATCTGGCACGCCATGGGTGGCCCACCGGGTATGACCCATGCCTATAGTGCTTTTTGGCCAGTCAGCACCTATGAGTCTTTCTAGCTCAGCTACCTTGCCTTGCTTCTTATAGATGACCATGTCATCTTCTATAAGAGCCATACCAGCACTGTCATATCCTCGGTATTCTAGACGCTTGAGCCCTTCCAGTATGATGGGACCAGCTTGCTTGTTGCCGAGATAGGCCATGATACCACACATAAGTCTTGTGTTTTGAGTTAATCTATGAGTTACTGCGCAGGACGCTCTCAGCTTTCTTATCCACGTCTACAGCTCTGAGTAGACTACGATGAGTCGCACAGCGCCCGTACTCGCTTTATTTCCTTTGATCACGGTCCGTGATGGGATAGAAGATCGCTGATTGGGTACTATGATGAGTCGCTCTGGAAGCTCACCCTGTAGCACAGATTGCATGTGCTCTGTGATATTGAGTTCATAGAATCTCCTTCCTGTATCCGTGTCTTCTTCAAGAAACCCTCTGAATCCCTGACTACCTGCCACGAGCAGATCTCGTATAAATGTCTCACCCTCACTATCTCTGTAGAGTGCTAGTACACGCTGCACAGGCGGATAGAGTCTATCCTCCGTGGCAGACTGCTCCTCTAGCTCGAGCAGGAGCTGCGCTTTATTGAGCAGAATCTGACCTTCAGCTATCCGAGTGGGGAGATCTAGCTCTATATTGGTACCTATCATGGATTGTAAGAAGAGTAGGCTGTCGCCCAAAAGCGGATCAGTCAAAAACGGCTCCACTTGACTTCCAGTGTAGTCGTGCTCATAGGTATTGTACAGCACACAGGTAAATATCTCCCCTGTACCACCATTATTACAGGTCTCGCTCAGATTGATAGGATAGAGCCCCTGGCGATCTACACCTGCTGTATCAGTATACTGATAGTAGAGATTGACCTCTATCAGCGAAGATAATCGATAGCCTATATGGCCATTGCTCGCGCCTACTGCTTCGATTCTCAGACCCGGAAAAGCATCCCTGAATGCCGCTCTAGAGCTAAACACTGATGCATCAGAATCAAGTATCCTCTGACCTAGCGCATCATCTAGCCTGATCGACCTCACTCCCACGAGAGTGTCTACAGTGACCACACTCGAGTCAGCTGACTGAAAGACCCTCCTGTAGACATAGCGGTCATCCGCACTAGGCACTATAGGACCTGTACTTCCTATGGCATCTGGAAAGACAGCAGGCATCTCCCCAGCAAAGTGATCCATGAGATCCTCATCCAGAGGCTCCATGAGCTCTCTCACTTCTAGCTCCATACCGTCGCGGTAGTTCCCGTAAAACACTGCAGTATCCCAAGCAATATTGAGCGTGATAGAATCAAGCGTAGCTCCAGGAAATCTCTCGGAAGCATTGTCATTGGGATTGATGCCCAGCTGAAAATGCGACATCGCTTCGCTCCTACCGAATATAGGATCTTCCATCTTGCCCACCAGCTGACGCAGCGGCCGAGCCGTAGCACTGAATACGCGCGTGCTATCGTGGACTACTGTCCGAGAATTGAGCACAAATGTGTCCGTAACTGTCACATCCACCAGCTCATCACTGAGTAGATCATCGCCAAACTCTATGCCGCGCGTACAAGCGCTTATTACAATAATGATAGCCAGCAAGAGGCCAACGGAAACACGGGGTAAATACTGCACAGGAAGTGAACGCTTAGTCTTCTGTGAGAATTGTACTATAAAAGTCAAGATACTCCGACTGTGCCTCAGGCATGGGCACAAAGTCAACGGTAGGTCTGTCACCTATAGCATCCTCGGTAGAGTCTTCAAGAGATTCTGTTCCCTTGATGACCAGATCTGATGATAGGATCGCACCGCGCTCTAGCTTGATCATATCCTCGTGGATATAATGAGCCAGCTTATCTGTATCTAGATCATTGATCGCAGCTACTCGAGTAAATTTTTCTATATCCGTGATGTGCGGCTCATCGCCAAATGCCGTATAGAGCAATTTGCTATGCTCAAATATGGGCTCATGCTGATAAACTGTGCGTATGTACTGAGGGATGAGCGATGTGAACCATCCGTGACAACTCACTATGTCTGGCGACCAGCCAAATTTCTTGACCGTCTCTATGGCTCCTTTGCAGAAAAACACCATGCGCTCTAGATTATCATCAAATTCTTTGCCCTTGGCATCTGTGAAGACATGCTTGCGAGAAAAGAACTCTTCATTGTCCAGGAAGTAGACCTGCATACGCGCACCTGGGTAACTAGCTACCTTGATGATCAGTGGAAAATCGTCATCATCTACGATGATATTCATCCCTGAGAGCCGTACGACCTCATGTAGCTTGTGACGACGCTCATTGATGGTTCCAAACTTTGGCATGAGGACACGGATCTCATATCCGCTCTCTTGTACCTTCTTGGGCAGGCTCTTCATCATAGTGGAGATCTCTCCTAGAATCGTGTAAGGACCCATCTCCTGCGTGACGAATAGTATTCTTTTCTTGCTCATTCTCGTAACTGTGTAATCCCAAAAAATTCGGGACGCGAAATTACGATAATTCTTTGAGAGTGTAGCCATTAGCAGCGATGCAGAACTCTAAGACAGGCACGAGTAAGCCTGCAATATATCTTCACACGTCGCGCCCCATCCACTCCCACTGCTTACCCGCCCACAGCGATCCATCGCATCATCTCCGCGCACAGTATTGCCCCCACTGTGCCCAGTCCGTAGCCTAGCACAGCCATGAGGGCTCCTACAGGCGCCAGACTAGTATGGAATGCACTAGCTACTACTGGGGCACTGGCAGCGCCACCTACATTGGCCTGGCTGCCTACTGCCACAAAGAAGAAGGGAGCTCTAATCAGCTTAGCCACCAGCAAGAGGATAATCACGTGCACTATCATCCATATGATGCCTATGACAAAGAGGCCCATATTGTCAAGGATCTCACCGATATTCATTTTCATCCCTATGGTCGCGACGAGCACAAATATGAAAATACTTCCCCAGTTGCTGGCACCCACACCTTCTAGTCGTCTGGCTCGGGTAAAACTCAATCCTACACCTACCGCAGTGGCGATGACGATCAACCAGAAGAATCGATTATTAAGCGAGTGCAGCTGGAGCGATTGGAGCTTAGCTATGATGTCTGGATCATTGGGTTTGACTACGTCTGCTCCCCAGTGAGCTAGCGCTGTCGCGCCAAATGCCACCGCCATCAGTATCATCAGCGATGTGGTAGTCGGAATCTGAGCTACGCTCTTCTTGTAGTTCATCATTTTCTCCTTGAGCGCTGTGATGGCAGTACTATCAGCGCGGAGCCAGCTATCTAGTCGGTCGCTACTATTGGCGCCATAGAGCAGAAATGCCATCCACACATTGGCTACTACCACGTCTACAATGATCATAGTAGGGAAGATGGGGAGATCTACGACCTCATAGATGACAGCCATAGCATTTTGATTAGCACCGCCGCCGATCCAGCTCCCTGCTACTGTGGAGAGACCACGCCAGAGCTGATCGGGCTCCGCGGCTATGATATCTGGCATCACATTCATCACGAGCAGCACCGCTATAGGGCCACCTATGACGATTCCCAGCGTACCAGCGAGAAACATGATGATGGCCTTGGGACCAAGATTGATCAGCGCCTTAAAGTCAATGCTGATACAGAGCAATACTAGACTGGCAGGGAGCAGATACCTGCTCGCTACATTGTACAGTCTTGAGTGCCCCTGGAACTGCTCGGTACCTTCTACGCCATTGGCTTTGATCCACTGCTCTATCTCAGAGAAACTCATGCCAGACTCTGGGAGACTCAGCCCTAGTCCACTCAGGTGATCTAGTAACTCTGGCGTATACCAGTGGGAAGCAATGAGCCCTAGCGGCCAGTGCAGAATGGCTGGCAAAAAATAGCAAAGCAAAAGCGCCGGAACATACTTATAGAATTTCTTCCATCCAGGAGCATCTGAGTGTGATGTATAGAATACAAGTGCCAAAAGACATAGCAATAGGCCAAGTACCACGGCATCATGGGTAAAGACGGGCTGCATAAGCAAGAGATTAAGCTGGCGACCAAGGTACGAGAAACGGGGGCACTTTGGCAATGTGATAATTTGCAGAGCTGACGATGTGACAATGTGTGAATGGGCGGATAGGCGAATGTGCAGATGTGTCTCGTCCTGAAATACGTCCTCACAACTATGCAGATATGGAAACTTGGAGTAGGAATTTCAGGTAGTGCAGATATTGGCTTTGCTAGCACGCATTTTTGCGAAAGCAATCAAAAAAATCTAAGCCAACTGTGGGATATTGCCAATATCTAAAAGAGCATGTATATTTGCGCCCCCTAATCAAAGGAAGGGCGATTAGCTCAGCTGGTTCAGAGCACCTCGTTTACACCGAGGGGGTCGGGAGTTCGAATCTCTCATCGCCCACTTTTCCTTCCCTCCACACCACCTTATCAGATAGCAGCGAATAGAGAAAAAATTTCTCTTGGGTTCCAACTATCGCTATATATGCGCATCATTAATGTAGTGATGACGTATGATATCTCGATAGACGACCAGACACTCGCGGCGCACTGCATAGATCAGAGCAGGGAGCACCAGAAGGCGCTCTATGACCGATATTATCCACAGGTCTATCCTGCGGCACGTCGCATCTTGGTGGATCAGGCGCTCACAGAAGATGCCCTGCAGGACGCTTGGGTACAGGTGTTTCTGAAGATTGATCAGTGGAATCGCAAGGGACCGCTGGGTGGATGGATACGCCAGATCGTAGTGCGCCAGGCACTGCAGATCCTCCGCTCACGCAAGGACCTACCATGGATCGATGGACTCGAGTCTACTCCCGATACTCCATCTGAGGAGGCCCCGATATCGCTGCATCATATCCGTGAAGCTGCCGAGCAATTACCTGACGGCGCCAGGGTGGTATTTTCCCTGTATCTCATGGAGGGATATACGCATGAGGAGATCTCACAGATCGTGGGAATCAGCCTGTCCACCTCCAAGTCGCAGCTCCATAGAGCCAAAGCACTATTGCGAAAATCGCTAAGTACATACACACATGGATCCTAATTCACCAGAATATAAAGCTCTCCAAGAGCAATGGGACTACCCAGCGACAGGCCAGAATCAAGTCTGGGATCGCGTCTCTGCACAGATCGCCAGCGACGCGGGCCAGCAAGCTCCCCGTGACTCTAAATCAAGAAAGATATCAGGCCTGCTGATCTGTATATGCATACTCCTCGTGGGTGTAGCTGGACTGCTTATAGCCCAAAATCAGAAAATCTCCAGACTGTATGCGCAGCCAAACTATCAGGCAAATCTGTCTGAAAGATTTCCTGACTACAAGGTGAAGCAAGCCAGCTATGAGCATCATCTGTCTCAGGCAACAAGTACGATTGCATCACTACCTATCACATCTCCAGACATCACTGCGCTATACGCAGAGCTGCGCGCGCTCGACAGTATACACAGCGAAGTGATAAAGGAGCTACGTGATGGCCCTATGGACGAGCGTACTCTGTACATACAGATTGCCTATCAGGATCGCCGTCTGATCATCTTGGAAAACATCATTTCACTACAGCAAAAAGAACGTAAATATGAAAACGATAATACACCTATTCGCTTCTAGCATATTCCTCTGCCTATGCATAGGTCTCCAAGCACAGAACACCTTCTCCCGGACTATAGAGAAAGACTTTAAAAATGTCGAAAAGGTGTCTATCACCCATCGCAACGGGCCCGTACATGTGCGCCCCAGTGGTGATGATAAAGTCCACATCTACGCAGAGGTCAAAGTCACTTCTAAGAGTACTGAAGAAGCTGACAAGGCTCTAGCCTTGATAGATATCGCAGCACACATGAGCGGTGATTTGCTCACGATTGGCCTAGATACAGAGTTGGAAGACTACAACTCTCACAGTAGCTGGAAGGAAGTGAAGAGGTCAATCTTTGGCAAGAAAAAAGATGATCCTCTCGATGTCAATAGAGAGAACTATCGCGTGGATCTCATCGTGGAAGTGCCAGATCTGGATCGCCTCTCTGTAGAGAATAAGTACGAGCCTGTGCAGATCGATGTAGCAGCTGGCCAATTGGAGATCCTTGGCTTTGAGTCAGATGCTACCGTGTCTGTAGATGCTGGCGACACGCGCATCCGCTCCAAGTATAGTACGATCCATATGCAAGACGCTGGCCGAGTAGATATGCAGCTATTTGAGTGTGAGTATACCGCAGGCACCACTGGCGAACTAGAAATCAACGCTAAGTACAGCGAAATTACCCTCGATGCATGTGGAGATATAGATATTGATGGTTTTGAAACTGAGATGGAGATTCATCAATTTGGCCGATTACGAGGCGACATGAAGTATAGTTCTCTCACAGATGTCGTGAGCGCTGGTGAAGTAGATCTCGTACTCTTTGAGTGTGAACTCGAGATAGACCAGGTAGGAAGTCTCACTGCGACTAATGCCAAGTACTCAGATTTTGAGATTAGCTCATTAGGCCGCTTACGCGGAAATGCGCTCTTTGAGTGCGACTTTCATCTAGGAACTGTAGGCGTGCTCGATCTATCTGGCAAATACTGTGATGTAGAAGCAGTAGAAATTCAGGAATCCATCAGATTTGAGGGATTTGAGGGCTCGATAGAGAGTAAGCGGCTTGGATCAAGAGTGGATGAGATCCACATAGACGGAAAATATATGAAACTGTCACTACCCGTAGAAAAAGGCTATGGCCTTCAACTCAATCTTCACAATAGTTCTGTGCACTATCTAGAAAATGGTAAGCGCCAGACTCTTACAGGAGAGATCAAGACGATCCGTAGCTTGAGCGATGGCGATCTCCAAATTCATCTCTCAGGCTTCAGCATGGAAGCGGATCTGACGAAGTGAGACGTAAACTCAGAGACATCATCTGCCAGATAAATTATCGCAGATGGTGTCTTCAGATGGCTGGATGTATGTAGTTTTGCCCTTCCGATGGCGGCCATCATTTCTTGACGGTATGACATCCGGGCCCTTAGCTCAGTTGGTTAGAGCATCTGACTCATAATCAGAGGGTCGCAGGTTCGAGCCCTGCAGGGCCCACTTTTTTATCAAACGATACGGCGAGAAGTTTATCCTCGTGGG